>JAMOVS010000036.1 GCA_027061845.1 Thermaceae bacterium | reverse complement strand
GCGCTTTTGGACCAGGCCGGTCGCGGCCGGCCGGTCTACCTCAAGAGCCGCGACCTGCACGCGGCTTGGGTCAACGAGGCCGCCCTCCGGGCCGCTGGGCTGTCTCGGGACGATCCGCTCGTGGACTGGGAAGCGGGCTGGGTGGTGGAGGAGGCGCTTGAGCGCCTGGAAGCCGCTGCCCCGAAGCCGGGGCCCGAGGACCTCTGGGCCGGCCTTTCGGCCTTTGCCCGCATGGGCTACACCGCGGTGCACGCCCTCGCCTACGAGCCCCCCGAGGCCTTGGCCTGGGCCGAGGCCCGTGCCGACGCGCTCCCGGTTCGGCTTTGGTGGGCCTTGCCGCGGGGGGCTTGGCAAGGGGTCCGGCCCGGCTGGCGGGGGGATCGGCTTGACGTGGGCGGGGTCAAGTTCTTCGCCGACGGCGCGCTGGGTGCCGCCACCGCCTGGATGCACGCGCCCTACGCCGGCGGCGGCACCGGGCTTTCCGTCGATCCTATCGAGGAGATCGAGGAGGAAGGGAAAAAAGCCCTGCAAGCCGGGTTTTCCCTGGCGGTGCACGCGATCGGCACCCGGGCGGTGGCCGAGGTGCTTGCGCTTTTTAAGCGGCTTCCCCGCCTTTTCCAGAAGCCGCTTCGCATCGAGCACGTCCAGCACCTTCGCGACGAGGACCTCGGACTTTTGGAGCAAAAGGGCGTGGTGGCCTCGATGCAGCCGGTGCACCTGGCCGAGGACGCGGAGCTCGTGCGAAGGCGGCTTCCCGGCCGGGAGCGCGAGGCCTTCCGCTTTAAGAGCATTGGCAAAAGGCTCCCGCTCGCCTTCGGCTCCGACGCCCCGGTGGCCGAGCCCGACCTCGCGGGCTCGCTCCTCGAGGCGAGCCGCCACCGCTTGAACCCGGCCGAGTCCATCCCCCGGGAGGCGGCCCTATGGGCCCACACCCGGGGGGCGGCGCTCGCCGCCGGCTGGCCGGACTACGGCCGGATCGCTCCGGGAGCGCTGGCCGATCTCGGGCTTTTCGAGGGCGACCGGCTGGTTGCCCGGGTCTTCGACGGCGAGCTTTTCGATGTCGAGGCTTGAGGCGCTTCGAAAAAGGGCCGAGGCGCTGGGCCTATGGGCCCAGGCGGCGCCGCTTCGCGTGCCGGAAGAGCACCAAGGGCGCTTTGCCGTCTGGCTTTCGGCCGGCCGGCACGCCGGGATGCGCTACCTCGAGCGCACGAAAGACGCCCGCCTTCACCCCGAGCGGGCCTTTCCCTGGGCGAAGAGCGTCCTGGTGCTGGCGGCTCCCTACGCTTTCCCGGAGCTGCCGGTGCCCGAGGGCGGCCTCCGCATCGGGCGGGTGGCCCGCTACGCCTGGACCCGGGACTACCACCGGGCCCTCGAGGCCGCCCTCCTCGAACTCGAAAACGAGGCCCGGCGCTTGGGCCTTTTGGCCAAGGGCTACGTCGACTACGGACCCCTGCTCGAGGGCCCCCTGGGAGCCGCCGCCGGCCTCGGCTGGATCGGCAAGAACACCCTGCTCTTGCGGGAGGGTTTTGGCAGCTACCTCCTGCTCGCCGCCCTGCTCACCGACGCCGAGGCGGAGCCAGCCCCGCCCGCGCCCACCCGCTGCGGCCGCTGCACCCGCTGCCTCTTTGCCTGCCCCACCGGCGCCCTCGACGCCCGCGGTCTCGACGCCAACCGCTGCATCAGCTACTGGACGATCGAGACCCGCGCCCCGATTCCCCTCGAGCTTTGGGACGCCTTCGGCGAATGGCTCTTCGGCTGCGACGACTGCCAGATCGCCTGTCCCTGGAACCGCTTCGCCGGGGAGGCCGGCTACTGGAGGGGCTTTTCCCCGGAGCCCGGGCTCGCCCACCCCGATCTTTGGGACTTCGTCCGCCTCAGCAACCAGGGTTTTGCGAAGAAGTACGGCGACACCGCCTTTGCCCGCCCCGGCCGGGCGGGGATGGCGCGGAACGCGATCCGGCTGCTCGGCGCCCTGGGGCACGAAGCGCTCGAGGCCTACCTCGAGGCCGCCAGCAAGGACCCCAGCCCCACCGTGCGCAAGGCGGCGGCGCAGGCCTTCTTCCGCCTCGGCACACCCCGGCTCCTCGACGACCCCGACCCCGGGGTCCGGGCCCTCGCCCGCGGGCTCTTCGGCTAGTCCCCGGGGTCGAGCGGGCGGCCGGTCCGGACTACCTCGGCGATGCGCTCGGGCAGCCCCCAGGCCTGGATGTCGAAGGCGGTCTGGCCGTAGTCGTAGGGCAGTTTGTAAAACCGGGCCGAGACGTCGTCGGGCTTGATCGTCAGCACCGCCAGGTCGGCGCCGGGCTCCCCGCCCAGGGTCAGCCCCACCGAGCCGGGATCGAGGAGGTAGTACCCCCGGACCTCGCGAAAGACCGGGATGTGGCTGCCCCCGGCCAAGACGACCGGAGCCCGCAGCGGCGAGAGCAGCTCCAGGAGCTCGGCCTCGGGGGCGTAGATGGGGAACCGCGCCTCGGGGTCGTGGGGCTGACCGTGAAAGGCCTTGGCCCGGCCCAGGGGGGTAAAGAAGCGCAGCATCGGCGGAAGCCTGCGCAAAAATGCTCGCTCGCGCTCCCCCAGCTGCTCCCGGGTCCAGGCCATGGCAGCCTCGGTCTCGGGGCTCTTCGGAGGACCCGGGGTGGGAAAGATCGCCCGCACGTCGGTTCCCCCCAGGGTGCAGGGAATCTTCTTTTCCTCCAAGAGGGCGATCACCTCCCGGGGGTGGGGGCCGTAGCCGACCACGTCCCCCAGGCAGAGCACGCGGTCCAGCGGCAGGCCCTCGACGAACTCGAGGACCGCCTTGAGGGCGGGCAGGTTGGCGTGCACGTCGGAGAAGACCGCGATCCGCATTGGCCTTATTGTGGCATGCTTCCGGCCATTCTCATGTGAACTTTCGGTAGCAAGGCAACCGTGCTCGCGCTTCTCGCCGGGGTTCTGCTCGCGCTCACGCTGCCGCCTTTTCCCCTCGGCTGGCTGCTTCCCCTGGTGCTGGCCGGGGTTTTGCGCGCCCGGATGGGGTTCGGATCCGGCTTCTGGTTGGGGCTGGGCTTTTGGGGCGTGCACCTGGCCTGGCTTCCGAGCAGCTTCCTGGCCCGCTTCGGGGCGCTCGGCGTCCTCCCGGGAATCCTGCTGATCGCCTTTTTGGCCCTCCTCTTCGGGCTTTTGTTCGGCCTCCTGGGCCGGCGACCGCTGGCCCTGGTCGGGGCCTGGGTACTGCTCGAGGCCGCCCTGGCCCTCTTACCCTGGCCCTTTCCCTGGGGCGCGCTCGGCTACGCCGCCGTTGGCGGCGGCGGGCGCCTGCTGGCGGCCCTGGTCGGGGTTCGCGGGCTGAGCCTGCTGGCCCTGGCGGCGGGCTACGCCCTCGCGCGGGGGCGCCCGCTGCCGGCGTTGCTCTGGGCCCTGCTCTGGCTCCTGCCGCTGCCCCCGGCCCCCGCCGAGTCCCGGGCGCTGATCGTCCAGGCCGCCCTCGACCCCCTGGCCAAGGCCGCCGGAGAACCCGCCGAGACCCGCTACCGGCGCCTCACCGAGGCGGGGCTAAGGCAGCACCCCGAGGCCGGCCTCGTGGTTTGGCCCGAGACCGCGGTGCGCTACGTTCCTGAGGAGGTGGACCGCGCGCTCGCCGATCGCCCCTTGGTCTACGGCACCTGGGGGCCGGGGCCCAAAAACGAGGTCCGCCTTCGCCTCCAGGGCCGTGACGTCGCCGGCTACGCCAAACACGTTCTCGTTCCCTTCGGCGAGTACTTCCCCGGCCGGGACTGGCTGGAACCCCTCTACCGCTGGGTCTTCCGGCGCTTCGGCCTGCCCGAGCTGGGCGACCTGAAAGCGGGGCGCGAGCTCCGGTCCCTCGGGCCCTACGCTGCCTTCGTCTGCTACGAGGCCGACTTCCCCGAGCTGGTGCGCCGGCTGGGTCAGGACGCGCAGCTTTTGATCAACGTGTCCAACGACGCCTGGTTTGGCGTCGGCTACGGCCGCCGTCAGCACCTCGCGATGAGCCGGATGCGGGCGGTGGAGGAAGGGCTTTGGCTGCTTCGGGCCGCCAACGACGGCATCAGTGCCGCGATCGACCCCTACGGCCGCGTGGTGGCTCGCAGCGACGAGGGCGAACCGGCACTGCTCTTGGCCCCTTTCGCCCTTCGCGAAGGGGGAGAGACGCTTTACGCCCGGCTCGGCGAGCTTCCGGTGCTGGGGGCGGCCTACGTCCTTTTGGTTTTCAGCCTTCTAGAAAGCGGCGCCAGAAGCTCGCCACCGCCTCGGGGTCGAGCCGGGCCCGGCGGTTCGTCGGCGGCAGCGGCTCGTCGTAGAAGAATCGCGGCAAGGGCTCGGTCTCGGGCAGGCCGGCGGCGCGGTTGAAGGCAAGCTCGAGCCGGAGCACCTCCCGGCCCAGGTCGAAGAAGAAGGTTTCGGGGAGCCTCAGGTCGTAGCGCTCGGCGATCGCCTCGGCGATCACCGGAATCGCCTCGTCGGTGGCCGAGGCCGACATGTAGCAGAGCCCGAGCGCGTCCAGGGCGGCGCTTTTCACCTGGTAGTCGAAGGAGAGCTTCATCACCTCGTCGAGGCTCATATCGAAGGTCTCGACCCGGGCGGGGTTGCCGGCGGTGTGGTCGGCGCCTTGCTGGCTGGTCATGTAGGTCACCCCGGTGCCCTCGACCACCCGGGGGTCGTAGGCGCTCATCGCCTGCTTGCGCACCGTGGGCACGCGGGGGTGGCCGAGCTCCTGGCCCAGGCGGTAGGCCCCCTGGGCGAAGCGGAGCGCCTCCGGGTCCTTGGTGGCCATCCCCTCCAAGATCCCGTGCATCCAGGCCTCGTCGCCCCAGTCGGCGAGTCCCGCGTCCATCGCCACCGCGAAGGTGGCCCCGAGCTCGATCGTGTCCAGGCCCAGGTCGTTGGCCGCCCGGTTGACCCGGGCGATGGGGTCGAGGTCAGAAAGCCCGCAGTTCGACCCCACCAGGCCGATGGTCTCGTACTCCAGCGGGCTCACCAGGAGCTTGCCCCGGGCGTCGGGGTAGCGGTTGGAGCAGCGGATCACGCACCCCGGCATACAGGCGTGGGTGGGCGTGCCCTCGCCGTCGCGGGCCAGGATGCGATCCCGGAGCGCCTCGCCGCCGATGGGCAGGGGCCCCTCGCTAAAGCGGCCGCGGCGGAAGTTTTGGACCGGAAGCCCGCCGGCGACGTTCTGGTAGTCGGCCATGCCGGCGGTGCCAAGCCTCGGGTAGTAATCACCGGTGACCGGGTTTTCCCGCAGGATCTTGGCGTAGTCCCGGAGGTAGTTGAAGAACTTCTTCTTTTCCTTGGGCGGGGTGCCGGGGTTTTCGATCACGATTGCCTTGACGCGTTTGGCTCCCATCACCGCGCCCAAGGCCCCGCGCCCCGCGAGCCGGCCGGGGATGCCCTCGGAGTCGGTGATGGCAATGCCGGCAAGGAGCCCTTTCGCCTCGCCCACCGGCCCGATCGCCGCCACCGCCGCCTTGGGAAAACGGCGGCGCAGCTCGCTCGCGGTGGCGTAGGTACCCAGGCCCAAAAACTCCCGGCCGTCGAGAAAGCGAACGCCCCCCTCGCCGAAGACCAGGATCGTCCAGTCCGGTGCCCGGCCGTGGAGGGTAAAGCCGGCGATTTGCCACTGGCCCATGGCGAAGGCCAGGGTGCCGCCGGAGTTCGACTCCTTGACGCCGCCGGTCAAGGGGCTCTTGGCTCCTACCGAGAGCCGGTTCGCGTTCGAGAAGGTGCTGCCGGCGAGGGGGCCGGCGACGAAGACCAGCGGGTTCTCCGGGGAGAGGGGGTCGACCGCGGGGACGTTCAGGTCGAGCAGGGTGCGGACGGTGCGGTAACGACCCGCGCGCCAAACTTCTTCCTCGGGCCAGGGAACTTCCCTGACCTCCTTGTCCTCCAGGCGAACTTCCAGCCAGCGGGGCATACCCTCATTGTAGACTCACGGCGTGCGCCCCCTCTGGACCGAGGACGGGAGTCCGAGCGCCTACTCGGAAACCTTCCGGGAGGGCTATCACCCCTTGGAGGGCGCCCGCCGGCAGGCCGAAGAGCTCTTCGTGCGGCTTTCGGGGATCGAAAAGCGAAGGGAGGCGCGGGTCGTGGAGGTCGGCTTCGGCCTCGGCATCAACTTTCTGGCCAGCGTCGAGGCGCTCCGCCGGCGCGGGGGGACGCTTTTCTTCATCGGTCTCGAGCCCCGACCGCTCCCGGCGCGGGCGCTCGACGAGCTCCTGCTCTTCTGCCGGCTCGCGCCCGAGGCCCGCGCGGTGCTGCTCTCGGCCTGGGAGCGGGGCCGCGACTTCGTGGTGGCGGGGGAGGGGTTCGTGCTCAAGCTGCTCTTTTCCCCGATCGAGGCCGCCCAGCTCCCCCAGGCCTGGGCCGACGCCGTCTACTACGACCCCTTCAGCCCGCGGGCGAACCCCGAGGCCTGGAGCCCGGAAAACCTCGCCCGGGTCCGCCGGGCGCTCCGGCCCGGCGGCGTGCTGGTGAGCTACGCGGTGGCCGGCCGGGTGCGCCGGGCGCTCGAAGCGCTCGGTTTTTCCGTGGAGAAGGTCCCGGGAACGCTGAAAAAGCGCGAGTGGCTCAGGGCCCGCCGTATTTCTTGAGGAAGTCCTCGCGGGGCAGGTAGATCAGCTTGACCTGGTAGCGCTTCTTGGGGGGGTAGCGGGGGTCGCGGTAGAGCCAGTCGAAGAAGCGGCGGGCGGTGGCGTCCACCAGCGAGCGCGAGGGCGGCAGGTCGTGGACCTCGAAGCCCAGGAGTTCCTTGGCCCCCTCGATCAACGGAGTCACGGCGAAGACGACCTGGATCTCGGGGTCTTCGGCCACCCGCCGGGCCGCCCCCTTGAGGTCGCGGCGCAGCGCCTTGACGATGGCGAGCGGGCTCTTCGCCGCCACCCGGCGGCTGTCGAAGTGCAGCTCGAGCCCCGGGGCCCCCTTGGCGAGCCCGGGGACGTCGGCGGGAAGCGGCGCCCGGGAACAGCGGAAGAGGTTGTCGGCGCTCCGGCGGCAGCGCCGGATGCCGTGGGTCCGGTCGTAACGCTCGTCGAAGCCCTGCAGGGCGCGGATCATACCTTCCTTGAAGGTGAGCGGTTTCAAGTTGAGGCCTGTCATGGGAACAAACTGGAACCCCATCGCCCGCAGCTCGGGCACCAACCGGCGCACCAGCGCCGGCGTTCGCGGGTAGCGGTCGTGGAGAAGGATCACCGAGCCCGGCTGGGCGTACTCGAAGAGGCGATCCAGCAACGCGTCGTCGGGGAGCGGGGTCCAGTCCTTGGACTCGAGGTCCCACAGCGCCACCGGCTTCCCCAGCGCCCTCGCGATCGCCCGGGTAAAGGGCGAGTGGGAGCCGTGGGGCGGCCGGTAGTGGGGAAGGCCGCCGGGGTCGTAGGCGGTGTGGACCCACTCGGTCCAGGGGGCCATCAGGATCGGGGGGCGGTGGACGCGACCGTGGGAGGCGATCTCGTGGCCCGCTTCGCGGATCCTTTCGACCAGCTCGGGATGGGCCTCGGCCTGCCTTCCGGTTAGGAAGAAGGTGGCCTTTGCCTCTACCTCGTCGAGGGCGGCGAGGAGCTCCGGGGTGGTTTCGGGGTTCGGCCCGTCGTCGAAGGTGAGGGCGAGCTTGGGCTCGTTCCGGGGGCCGTGGGCCAGCGCCCCCACGCCCATCCAGCGGAAGAGCAGGTCGCTGCCCCCGTAGAGGGCGAGGGCGCCGGCGAGCAGGGCTTCCCAGGCAGCCACCGTCAGCGCTCCCGGTCGGCGTAGTAGTCCGGCCCGTAGTCCTCGGGGAGCCCCCGGAGGCGCCGCCAGATGTTCTTGAGGTGGGTGGCGTACATCTTCCAGCGGCCCCGTTTCAGCCGCCTCCCCGAGGTGAGCACCCGCTGCCTGGGAACGTACTTGATCTTGCCGCGCTCTTTGAGCTTCATCATGAGGTGCAGGTCTTCGCCGAAGGGGACGTCGTAGCCGCCCACGGCGAGGGCCACCTCCCGGCGCACCGCGTGGTTTCCTCCGGCGGTGTTGGGCTGGCCCAGGCGGTCCATGATCCAGAGGAAGGCGGGGTAGAGGTACTTGGCCAGCACCCGGTCCAGCCAGGGGGCCTCGAAGAGCTCTAAGGGGCCGTAGGTCTCCACCACCTCCGGGTCCTCGAAGGCCTCCTTAATAGCCTCAATCCATCCTGGAAGCACGATGCAATCGGCATCGGTGTTGGCCACCACCTCGAAGCGGGCGGCCTCGAGGCCGGCCTGCCGCGCCAGGTGCAGCCCGGGACGGGGTTCGTGGACCACCCGGACGCCCTTGGCCCGCGCGATCTCCGCGGTGCGGTCGCGGGAGCCGTTGTCCACCACGATGACCTCGTCGGGGGGCGGGTCCTGCCGGAGGATGGCGTCGATGCAGGCGCCGATGTAGTCCTCTTCGTTGCGTGCCGGGACGACCACGGAGACTCGGGGCATGTCAAGGGAGATTATAGAGGGGGTTCCTCGTCCTTAAGGGTGGGGAAGCCGAAGAAGAGCTTCTTCGGCTCGCTGCGGGAGATCGCCTCGGCCTCGAGATAGGCGGCCACCATCTCCTCGGCGATGCGGGGCGCGCTTCGCTTCTCGGCGAAGCGGCGGGCGCCCTCGGAGAGCCGCCGGTGTTCCTCGGGGTCGGAAAGCAACCGCCGGAGCGCCCCCGCCAGCCCCTCGACGTCCCCGGGGGGCGCCAGCCGGCCTCCCACCCCTTCGACCACGCTCTCGATCACCCCGCCGGCGGCCACCGCCACCACCGGGAGCCCCATCGCCTGGGCCTCCCAGAGCACCAGGCCCTGGGTCTCGGTTTCGCTGGCGAAGAGGAAGACCTCGGCGGTCCGGTAGTAACCGCCAATCTCCTGGTAGGGAACGGCTCCGGTGAAGGTCACCCGGTCCGCGACGCCGAGCTCGGCGGCAAGGGACTTGAGGCTTTCCTCCTCCGGCCCCTCGCCGACGATCGCCCAGTGGGCGTCCTGTTCCTCGGCCACCCGGGCGAAGGCCTCCATGGCCACGTCGAGGCTTTTCTCCTTGCCCAGCCGGCTGACCGTCAGCACCCGGCGTCGGCCCTCGGGCCAGGGGCAGGGGTCGGGTCGGGGGGCGGAGGCCAGAAGCTCCAGGTCGATGCCGGTCGGGATGATCCGCACCGGTCGCTCGATCCGGTAGCGCTCCACCAGCTCCTTCACCGGGTGGGTGGGGGTGATGACCAGGTCCACCCGGTTGTAAAACGCCCGCGCCAGCCGGGGGATGATGTGGGTGTGCCGGTCCAGGAAGGCCAGCCCGGGAACGTAGTGGGCGTACTTTTCGTAGTGGGTGTGGAAGGTGGAGACGTGAGGTACCCGCCACCGCTGCGCGAGGCTCAAGGCCCAAAGCCCCAGGGTAAAGGGGACGTGCGAGTGCACCACCTCGAACCGGGTGGGCAACAGCCGGGCGTTGGGGAGCCCCAACCGGTAGTCCTCGAAGAAGGGGTAAGGGACGCTCTGCACCCGAACGATCCCCTCCTCGGACTCGGTGCCCGGCCACTCCGGGGCGATGATCCAGGCCTCGTGCCCCATCTTGCGGAGTTCCCGCCAAAGCAGGTAGACACTGGTCGAGACCCCGTTCTTGCTGGGGAAGTAGACGTCGGTGAAGAGTCCGATACGCAGGAGCCGCACTTCTCGAACATTCTAACGGTGGGCGAGGAGGCGGCGAAAATAGAGCTGGTAATAGGGGATCAAGAGCGCCAGTAGAAAGAGCCCCAACCGGAAGGGGCCCTGCGGTCCGATCAGGTCCCAGGCCAGGGCGCCGACGAAGGGACCGAGAGCGAAAGCGGCGCCGCTGGCGGTACTCAGGGTGGCCCAGCCCTCGCCCCGCTCGCCCTCGGGCAAGGCCCGGACAATGACCGCGTTCCAGCCGGGCAGGTAAAGCCCGAGCGCGACCCCGATCGCGGGGATGCTGACGTCAACGGCCACGTCGGTGGGCAGGAAGCCGAGCACCCCGAAGCCCACCATGGCGAAGACCGCGGCCAGGGTGACTACGTTGGCCGGGTCCTTCTGGTCGGCGTAGACCGAGGCAAAGCGGAAGGCGGCTAGGAAAAGCAGGCCGGACAGGGCGAGGGGCCACGCCACATCCTGCACGCCGAGCTCCGACTGCTTCAAGAAGGGAAAGAGCACGGTGGTCAGAAGATGGGGGGCGAGCGCCTGCAAAAACGCCGGGACCAGCAGGGGGAGGTAGCGCCGCCAGGCCTTCGGCGGGGGTTTTTGCAACCTCTCGGAAAAGCGTAGGTTAAAAAGGGCCAGCCCGGCCGCGAGCATGAGGACGCTTCCGAAGAGAAGGGCGCTCTTTCCCCAAGCGAGGTCGTGTTTGGAAAGAAACCCCACCCCGAAGCTGCCGGCGGCGATCAGCGGGCCGATGATCAGCCAGGCGTAGCTGACCGAGCGACCCTCGAACCCGGGGCGGGCGAGCTGGCGGAGGTAGGCGGCGATGCGCGGCCAGAGGGGGGCTAGGGCGAGCCCCCAGGTCACCGCCCAAAGGGGGTAGAGGACCGGCGGGCTCCAGAGGAAGAAATAAAACGAGGCGAAGGCGAGCACCGCGCTGAGCACGAAACCGACGCCGAGCGCGAAGCGGTTGGCCAGCCATACCGCAAAAATCCTCGTTCCCGCTTCGGTTCCGTAGTGCAAGGTGGTGAGAAAGCCCACGTAGCTCAGCGGTATTTTCAGGACCTCCAATCCGAAGAGGGGAAAGAAGCCGACGAAAAAACCGCTGCGCAAGAACTCGACCAACCCCATGAAGAGCGAGACCTTCAAGGCGTCGGGGAGGTTTTTCCAAGGCATGCGCATGATCGCGGTGGCGCTCCTGGCCGCGCCCATCATAATAGGGGAATGCGGGTCATCACCTTTGGGACCTTCGATCTCTTCCATTACGGCCACCTGCGTCTTTTGGAGCGGGCCAAGGCGCTGGGCGATCATCTCATCGTCGGCGTTTCCACCGACGCGCTGAACTTCGAGAAGAAGGGCCGCTACCCGGTCTACAGCCAGGAGGAGCGCCGCGCCATCGTGGCCGCGATCCGTCACGTCGACGAGACGTTTTACGAGGAGTCGCTGGAGAAAAAGCGGGACTACATCCTGGAGCACAAGGCCGACATTCTGGTCATGGGTGACGACTGGAAGGGCAAGTTTGACGACCTTGCCGACATCTGCCGGGTGGTCTACCTACCCCGGACCCCCTCGGTCTCGACCACCGCGATCATCGAGAAGATCGTCAAGAAGCAATGAAAACGGCCTACAATCCCTCGATTACCCGGAAGTTCCTGGCCGCCGGACTGCGTCGCGGGGCGCTCTACCTCTTGATGCTGCCGGTCTACGCTGCTTCCCACCTCGCTCCCCGCGACCCCCAGCTCTGGGCCTTCGGCTCCGACGACGGCCGCACCTTCGGCGGCAACGCCCGCTACCTCGCCGACTACGTGAAGCGAAAGCTGCCCGGGGTGCGCCCGGTCTGGTTCGCCACCACCCCGCAGGCCTGCCAGAGCGCCCGCGAGGCGGGACTTTCCTGCGTGCACCCCTACAGCCCGAAGGGGATGGCGGTGGCGCTCCGGGCGGGGGCCTACTTCATCACCCACCACCTCTTCGACGTGAATCCCTACCTGAGCGGCGGCGCCGAGGTGGTGCAGCTTTGGCACGGCATTCCGCTCAAGAAGATCGACTTCGACACGATTGAAGACGGCTTTTTCAAACGGTTCCTCCTGGCCAAGGAGCCTTTGGGAGCGCTCTACCGCCGCGCCCACACCTTTCAAAAGGCCCGTGTGGTGGCCACCTCGGAGGAGACCGCAAGGCTTTTCGAAAGCGGCTTCTTGGTTCCCAGGGAGCGGATCTGGATCACCGGTTATCCCCGCACCGACCCGCTTTTTAAAAACGACTTCACGCTCCTTGAAAGGGAGCGCCGCCTGCAGGCCGAGATCGAGGAGCACAGAGGGCGTCATCCGGACATCCAAATAGGGCTTTACGCCCCCACCTTCCGCTGGCGAGGGGAGGGGCCGGTCGAGGTCTTCCTCGGCGACCGCGAGAAGATGCGAAGGCTCGACGCCGCCCTCGAGGCCGCCAACCTCGGCCTCTACGTCAAGCTCCACCCCTGGGAGGCGGAAAAGCTCAAAGAGGCTTGGCCCGAGGAAGGTTACCGGCGGATCTGGGCCTGGCCCGAGGGGCTCGGCGACCCCCACGCGCTGCTCGGGGCCTTTGATTTCATGGTGACCGACTACTCCAGCATTTACATCGACTACCTGCTCACCGGGCGGCCGCTCGTCTTCTTTCCCTTTGACCTCGAGGAGTTCAAGAAGAACTCCCGCGACCTCAACTACCCTTACGAAGAGGTCACCCCCGGCCCCAAGGCCCTCGACTTTCCCGAGTTCCTGGCCCGCCTCTCGGGGTTGCGGGAAGAAGCGCCCCGCTTCGCCGCCGAGCGCGAGGCGCTCAAAAGGCGGTTTTACGCCCACGCCGACGGCGAAAGTTCCCGGCGGGTGGCGGAGGCCACGCTCAAGCTCCTAAAGCTCGCTTGATCTCGCAGGCGATCCGGGGCAGCGCCCCCGGGGGCCAGACCCGTTCGCGGCCGGCGCGCGCCGCGGCCTCCCGCTCGGGGCCGTCCTGGGCGAGCCTTCGAACCGCGCTGGCGATCGCCTCCGCTTCCGGCGGCACCAAGGTGAGCCCGTCGCCGAGCAGGCGTTTTTGCCGCTGGGCGTTGGCTAGGGTGTACTGCGGGCCCGGGGTGGGAAAGGCCACCACCGGCACCCCGAGCCCCACCGACTGCTCGTTGGCGGTGCCGGCGGTCCCGATCGTCACCCGGGCGGCGTGGAGGAGGGCCGAGAACCGGCCTTTGACCAGGTGCACCGTGGTGGTTTCGTCCCGCGCGACCGCGTGCGCGGGAGAGCGGATCTCGAGCCGGAACCCGGGCGGCAGCTCGGCGGCCTCGAAGGGCGGCACCCAGGCCACCGCGGCCAGGAACTCGGGGAGCAGGCGGGCGCTTTCCAGCATCTTGGGCAGGCTAAAGGCGACGTCGCCGCGGGTACCGGGGAGAAGGGCGACCAGCGGTCGGTCAAGTGGGAAGGGAAGGGGGCCCTCGGGGGGGCCGAGCATGTCCATCGCCATCGAGCCCACGAAGCGGGCCTTATCCATCCCGAGGGCGCGGGCCCGGCGTTCGCTCGCCGGGTCGCGCACGTAGACCGCTCGAAGGTAGCGGTGCAGCCAGCGTTCGTAAAAGAAGTAGTCTTCCGCCAAGAACTGCCCGGGAACGCGCAGGCGTTCAAAGAGGCCCCGCCCTTCCATGTAGTGGTAGGAGATCTGGGGTTGCAGGTGAAAAAGCGGCTTCTGCCCGTGCGCCGCCGAGCGCCAAGCGACGTAAAGGGCGTAGGCGTCGCCCACCGCCGCCACCGCCCCCACCCGGGGGTCGCGGGCGAGACGCTGGGCGGTCCGCCACTGGGCCAGGATGCTCTGGACGAAGCCCGCCTTGAGATCGGCCCAAAGGTTGGCCAAGCTGTTGGCGGGGAACCCCCCGGTGGGCGATTTCCAAAGGGGTCCGACCCGCTCGGCCCAGGGGATCTTGGTGTAGGCCTTGCCCTCGCCCACCAAGGGAAAGGCAAGAGCGGGAACTTCGCCCA
>JAMOVS010000035.1 GCA_027061845.1 Thermaceae bacterium | reverse complement strand
CGGTGGTGATGGCCTTCCCCTTTTACTGGATGCTCGCGACCAGCGTCAAAAGCCCCCAGGAGGCGCAGCAGGCGGCGCCGGTCTGGGTGCCGGAGCGGCTCAAGCCCAAGAACTGGAGGGCGGCGGCCCGCCTTGGCGCCGAGGGCGGGAGCCGGTTCTGGGGCGGGTTTTTGCCCGGGCGGACGGTGCACTTCTTTATACGCACCGAGGGCGACGAACCCCCGCCGCGGGTGCGCATTCCGAAGCCCCCGGGGGCCTTCCACGACCCCTTGAGCGAGGGCACCCGGATTCAGGTGGAGCGGGTCGAGGGGGGTTGGCGCTTTTCCTTCACCAACGAGACCGACCGGGCCTTCCGGCTCTTGCCGGCGGTGATCTACCTGCCCAAGGGCTACGGCGACTACCACCCCGAGCTTGCCCCCGACGCGGTGCGCTCGGCCGGCGACTACTGGCGGCTGGAGTGGGTCAACCTGAGCCCAGGGATCTTCGGCTATATCTTCCATAACTACCGCGAGGCCTGGAACGCCGCCCCCTTCGCCCGCTACTTCTACGTTTCCTTCGTCACCGCCGGGACCCAGGTGCTCGTCGGGCTTTTCCTCGCGGCGATGGCCGGGTTTGCCTTTGCCCGCATTCCCTTCCCGGGTCGGGAGCTCGTCTTTTTGCTTTTTTTGGCCACCATGATGATCCCGGGCGAGGTGCTCCTGATCCCCAACTACATCCTGCTCGCGAAACTCGGCTGGCTGGACACCTTCTACGCCCTGATCGTGCCCTGGTTGGCCTCGGTCTTCGGGATCTTCCTCTTGCGGCAGTTCTACCGTGCCCTGCCCCAGGACCTCTTCGACGCCGCCCGCATCGACGGCGCGAGCTACCTGGTGATGCTTTTCAAGATCGCGCTGCCGCTGGCGGTCCCGGGCCTGATCACCTACGGGATCTTTAGCTTCCTCGGCGCCTACAACGCGCTGCTCTGGCCCCTGATCGTCACCCAGAGCCCCGAGATGCGCACGGTGCAGGTGGGGCTCCAGGCCTTCATCGGCGAGGCGGGGAGCGACTACGGCCAGCTCATGGCCGCCTCGACGATGGCGATCCTGCCCATCATCGTGGGGTACTTCTTCGCGCAACGGCAGTTCATCGAGGGCATCGCGCGAAGTGGTATCAAGTAGGAGGAGGTGGTGCGTGTGAAACGTTGGCTGCTCACGGCTCTTTTGCTCTTGGGGTTCGGCCTCGCCCAGAAGGCCGACGAGGTCATCAAGGCCCAGTGCGCCAAGGCCCCGGTGGTGGCCGAGCTCTGGCACGCCTTCCGCGGCGGTGCCCCGAGGGCCGCGCTTGAAAACATCGTGATCGAGTTCAATCGCCGCCACGAGGGCGAGTACTGCATCCGCCCGATCAACCAGGGCGGCTACCGCGACCTCTCCACCAAGATCAAGGCCGCCTTCGCCGCCGGCAAGCTGCCCACCATGGCCCAGGCCTACGAGAACCAGATCGCCCTCTACCTGCAGGCGGACGCGGTGGTGCCGGTGCAGGCGCTGGGGGTGAACCTCGAGGGCCTGAACCCGATCTTCCTGAACGCGGTGCGCTTTGGCGGGCTGGTCTACGGCGTGCCCTTCAACAAGTCGGTGCAGGTGCTCTACTACAACCGTGACCTCCTCAGGAAGTACGGCGCCAGCGTCCCGAAGACGATCGACGCGTTCATCGCGACCGCCAAGACGCTCTCGGAGAAGGAGGGCAACCCGGTCTACTGGTTCCGCCCCGACACCTCCACCTTCGGCTACTGGTTCTTCACCCTGGGCGGCGAGTACATGAAGGACGGCAAGCTGGTGGTGAACTCGCCCGAGGCCAAGGCCGCCCTCAAGATCCTGGTGGACAGCGTCAAGGAGGGCTGGGGCAAGGCGATCACCTCCGGCTACATCAACCAGAACTTCGGCAAGGGCACCTACGGTTTCTCCACCGACACCTCGGCGGGCTACAAGTACTACCAGCGGGCGGCCAAGTTCGACCTGGGCCTGGCCACCCTGCCTGGCAAGACCGCCGATCGGCCCGGCTACGCGGTGGTCCAGGGCACCAACCTGATCGTCTTCCGCTCGGCGAGCGAGGCCCAGAAGAAGGCCGCCGCCGCCTTCCTCAACTTCGTTGTCACCCCTGAGGTGCAGGCGATCTTCTCCGCCGCCACCGGCTACGTGCCGGTGAACCCCAAGGCGATCGAGATGCCCGAGATGCAGGAGCGGCTGATGGAGGACCCCAACCTCGAGGCCGTCCTGAAACAGGCCAACTACGCCAAGTACGAGCCCCAGATCCCCCAGTGGGAGCAGATCCGCTTCGACATCCTGGGCCAGGCGATCACCGAGGCGGTGCTGGGCAAGGCCAGCGTGGACGAGGCGCTGGACCGGGCGCAGCAGCTCGTCGACAAGCTTCTCTCTGGCCAGATCCGCTAAGCGACGGCGGTTTTCCAAGCGGGGGCCCAATGGCCCCCGTTTTTCCGCGTAAGATGGGGCCGGAGGTGGAACGATGCGGGTAGGCATCAACGGATTTGGCAGGATTGGACGGCAGGTCTTTCGCATCCTGAACGAGCGGGGCGTCGAGGTCGCCCTGGTCAACGACCTCACCGACAACAAGACCCTGGCCCACCTGCTCAAGTACGACTCGAACTACGGCCGCTTCCCCGGCGAGGTCTCCTACGACGACGAAAACATCATCGTGAACGGCAAGAAGATCAAGGCCACCGCCGAGCCCGACCCGGAGAAGCTCCCCTGGGGCGAGCTCGGGGTGGACATCGTGGTCGAGGCCACCGGCCACTTCCGTGACCGCAAGGGGGCGGAAAAGCACCTAAAGGCAGGCGCCAAGAAGGTGATCATCACCGCCCCCGCCAAGGAGCCGGACATCACCGTGGTGATCGGGGTGAACCACCAGGACTTGAAGCCTGAGCACACGATCATCTCGAACGCCTCCTGCACCACCAACTCCCTGGCCCCGGTGATGAAGGTCCTGGACGAGCGCTTCGGCGTCGAGCGGGCGCTGATGACCACGGTCCACTCCTACACCAACGACCAGCGCATCCTCGACCTGCCCCACAAAGACCTGCGCCGGGCGCGGGCGGCGGCGGTGAACATCATCCCCACCACCACCGGCGCGGCGGTGGCCACCACGCTGACGCTCCCGAGCCTCAAGGGCAAGTTCGACGGCATGTCGCTGCGGGTCCCCACCCCCACCGGCTCGATCTCGGACATCGTCGCCCTGCTCTCCCGCGACGTCACCGCCGAGGAGGTCAACGCCGCCCTTAAGGAGGCGGCCGAGGGCGAGCTGAAGGGGATCCTCGAGTACAGCGAGGAGGAGCTCGTCCGCACCGACATCGTGATGAACCCCCACTCCTCGATCGTGGACGCGAAGCTCACGAAAGCGATCGGCCCC
>JAMOVS010000034.1 GCA_027061845.1 Thermaceae bacterium | reverse complement strand
GGCTTTCGCAGCCAGCTGCTCAGCCTGACCGGCGGCGAGGGCCTCTTGAGCCACACCTTCCACGGCTACGGCCCCTACGCCGGCGAGCTCAAGACCCGCACCACCGGCAGCGCGGTCTCGATGGAAAACGGGGTGGCCTTCGCCTATTCGCTCTTCAAGCTGCAGGAGCGGGTGACCTTCTTCATCGAGCCCGGGACCGAGGTCTACGTGGGGATGATCGTGGGCGAGAACGCCCGCGAGGGCGACCTGAACGTCAACGTCACCAAGAACAAGAAGCTCACCAACGTCCGCGCCGCCGGCTCCGACGAGAACATCAAGCTGATCCCGCCGCGCAGGATGACGCTGGAAGAGGCGCTCGAGTTCCTGGCCCCCGACGAGCTGCTGGAAGTCACGCCGCGCAGCTTGCGCCTGCGCAAGGCCATCCTCGACCCCGGCCAGCGAAAACGGGCGGAGCGGAGCAAGGAGCCACGGTAAGCCGACCAAGCCTCCAAACCGCTTGATGCAAAATTACACCGGCATCTGCGATAGCGCAGGTCCCATTTGAGGTTGTACCTTGAGGCAGCGGCGGTTGCAGATTGGAGGCAAGATGCGCCGTTTACTCAGTTTCCTTCTGGCCCTAGCCGGCCTGGCGCTGGCCCAGCAGGCAACCACCCTGGCCCGGATCGAGGCCGATCCCACCGCCTACGCTGACCAAGAGGTGGTACTGGTGGGCTACCTATGGAACTGGTACGACCCCCGGCTCCCCGAGGTCTGCGAGGGGCTGCCCACCCCCAAAGGCAACCTGATGCGCACCCGCTCCGACGGCAGCTTCTGCGACGGCACCCGCATCGCCCACCTGCCCCCCTTGCGCCACGTCCCGCCCGGCGGCCGGGCCGTCCAGCTGGTGGCCCGGGTCCACCTCGGCCCCCAGGGCTGGTGGCTCGAGCCGCTGGAGGTTCGGTAGTCGAGCACCGGCCCGGACCGCTCCGCAAACCTACCGGCAAGCCGGGCTAGCGTGCTCGTTCAGATAGGCAAGCGCCTCCTCCAGCGGCAGCGCAGGGGCAAAGTAAAACCCCTGGGCAGCGTCCAGCCCGATCGCGCAAAGCACCGCCAGCTGCTCACCGGTCTCCACTCCCTCGGCAACCAACCGGGTGGCCAGCCCGTGGCAGACCCGGGCCACGTTCTCAATCACCCGCCGTCCACGGGGGTCGGTGCTCCTAGCCACCAGGGAACGATCGAGCTTGAACTCGTCGAAGGCATGCTCGACCAGGGTGTCAAGGCTGAAATAGCCGGCTCCGAAGTCGTCGATGGCCAGAGGAAAGCCGGCCTCCCGCAGACGCCGCAAGTTGCGCAACGCTACGGCGCCGCCCAGATAGCTGCGCTCGACAATCTCAAAACCCACATTGGCGCCCCGCAGCGTCCGAAGGATCACGTCTACGGCGCGATCGTTTAAAAGCGTGTCAGGGTGGAGGTTGATGCTGATTCGGGGCGGCTTCTCCCCAGGCCCCAGGCGCTGCAAGTCTTCCCTCACCCGCTTCGCCACCCAGACGTCGATCACCGCGGCGAGCCCGGCCTCCTCGAGGAGCGGAAGGAAGTCGGGACCACGAACCTTTCCCTGGCGTCGGTAGCGCAAGAGGGCTTCGAGCGACGCCGTCCCCGCGTTTTGCAGGGGAACGATGGGTTGATAGTGTAGCTCGAGGTTCTCCTCCCGAAGCTCCTTGAGCAACCCCGCCAGCTTGGCCTGAGCCTCGATCAGCTTGGTATAGGCGACAAAGGCCTGAACGCCCTCCCTGCGTTCAAGCACCTCGGAAAGCCGCAGGTTCTCGCTCAAGCGGCGCAGCTGGATCTGAAACGACAGTGCCTCTCCGTAGCGTTTGACGAAGTAGCCGTAGATCGCGGTATCGAGCGCCACCAAAAACGCCTGGAACGCCATCAGTCGCCAGTCCCCGCCCGCTTTGAGATAGCCGTCGAGAAACGGCGGCGTGTTCCAGACCAGATACGCCTCGCTGAAGCGAACGGGTACCGCACGCAGAAAGAGCAGGGCGAGGACCATGTTCAAAAGGGGAAGAAAGACAAAGGGCAGGAACATAAAGCGGTTGAAAACCACCACGGCATAGATCAGAAGGGTGTTGATATTGAAGAGCACAAACGGCGCCGAGATCCAACTCAGTACGCGCAGGGAGCGATTTTGGGAAACCAAAAGGAGCGCAAAAAGCAGCGCCAGCCCGACGCCGGCGCCGCCGATGACCACGAAAAGTCGGTTGAACTCGGCAAAGGTCAGGTGGGGCGCCACTTGCAGATTCAGGATCTCCCGCCCCAGAATGCCGTTCACCACCCGGTCGCCGTGCACCCCCACAAACCAGAAGAGCTGCGCCAACAGATCGCGGGCCGCGAAATGGAAAAACAGCGGCAGGCGATCGGCAACCCCGGCAAAGACCCCGGACAGGGAGCGGGACACTCCGGCGGTGACCAGCTTGAGCAGCAAGAGGGCGACGGTATAGGTGACCAGAAAGGCAAACAGGGACTCGAGGTGTCGGTACATGTGCCGCTTGGCCGCCGGCTCTGGCAGAGAGAAGCTGAGATAGGGCGCGATCCGCTTGAAGAGGTAGGTGGAAACGATCGGCGCGATCAAAGTAATCGGGGCAAAGCCATAGGGAAGCTCGATCAGCTGGTGCCGGTCGCGCATCTCCAGGCAGCTGATAAAGACCGCGATCGCCAGCATGGTGGCGGCGACCGGCGAGGTTTCGATGCGCCGGGCGTAGAAGTAGGCGATCGAAGAGACCGCCACGAAGGAGGAAAACCGGTAAAAGCTTTCCTGCAGTTGCCAGAGTTGATATTTGTTCAGAAAAATCGGGCCCAGCTCAAACTCGAGGTGGAAATAACCAAAGACGAAGCGCAGGAGGGCGATGACCGAGGTCAACAGGAAGAAGGGGACAATGGCGGTGAATGCCTCCTGCAAGGCCACCACCAGCAGGGCGACCTGCTCCCGCTCCAAAAGTCGGCCCATCCCCGCCTTCCTTAGCATCGCCGTGATTGAATAAACCTTGATACCACCTGCATGTCCCGATACCCCTCCAGCATACACCGGGTCCCCGCACCCCCAGGGGACGAATCGCCCCCACCGCCCGGTATACTTATTGGCGAAAATCGAAGGGGGTGACGGAAAAATGAAACGTTGGCGCGGACTCTTGGTCTTGGCGTTCCTGCTCGGGGGCCTGGCCCTGGCCGCCGAGCCGATCAAGATCGGGGCGCTCTACATCCTCTCGGGCAACTTCGCCAACTACGGGCAGGCCTCGAAGGAAGGGGCCAGCCTCGCCGCCGAGGAGCTGAACGCCGCCGGCGGCGTGCTCGGCCGACCCATCGAGCTGATCTTCGTCGACCACGGCAAGCCCGACCAGGCGGTGCGGGAGGCGAAGCGGC
>JAMOVS010000033.1 GCA_027061845.1 Thermaceae bacterium | reverse complement strand
TCACCGAGGAGGGCGAGACCTACCCCGCCAAGATCTTCGCGGTGGACAAGGGGCTCGACCTCGCGATCCTCGAGGTCGAGGGCACCGCCCCGGCGGTGCTCCGCTTCAGCGACGACCCGCCCCTCCCGGGCCAGACCGCGATCCTGATCTCCTCCCCCTACGGCCGGCTCAACCTGGTCTCGCTGGGGGTGGTGGCCGGGATCGGCCCCTTCGAGGACGCCGCCCAGCTCGGCGGCGAGATCGGGATCGAGATCTACCAGGTGATCTACACCGACGCCCACGTCGCCCCCGGCAGCTCGGGGGGCCCGCTTTTAAACGAGGCCGGCCAGGTGATCGGGGTGGTGGACGCGGTGCTCGGCGGTCCCAGCGGGCTCTCCGGCATCGGCATGGCGATCCCCGCGAGCCTGGCCAAGCAGAGCATCGAGGACCTGGAGAAGTACGGCCTACCCCAGCGGGGTTGGCTGGGGGTGACCCTGGTCAACCTCGACGAACTCGACCCCCTGCTCCTAAAGGCCCTCGGCCTGGTGGGGGTGAGCGGCGCCATGGTGGAGCGGGTCGAGCCCGACTCCCCCGCCGCCCGCGCCGGGCTCAAAGGCGCCGAGCGCGACCAGTTCGGCAAGCTCGTCGCCCTCGGCGACGTCATCCTGGCGGTGGACGGCAAGCCGGTGAAAAACCGCTACGAGGTGATCCAGGAGATCGCCCGGCACCGCCCCGGCGACCGGGTCAAGCTCACCATCTGGCGAAACGGCAAGCGGCTCGACCTCGAGGTCACCCTCACCGTCCGCCACTAGCCCGATGAAATCCCTTAGCGAGCTCTTTGCCGCCCTCGGCGAGAATGCCCCGCCCACCCCGGTCGCGGGCGTCACCCACGACTCGAGAAAGGTCGAACCGGGCTTCGTCTACGTCGCCCTCAAGGGCCAGCGCCACGACGGCCACGACTTCATCCCGGACGCCCTCAAGCGGGGCGCGGTCGCGGTGGTGGGGGAGCGCCCCCTCGCCCTCTCCGTCCCCTACGCCCGGGTGGAAAACGCTCGACGGGCGCTCTCGACGCTCGCCGCCGCCTTCCACGGCCACCCCTCGAGGGCGCTCAAGGTCATCGGGGTCACCGGCACCGACGGCAAGACCACCACCAGCCACCTGATCCACTACCTTCTAAACGCGCTCGGGAGCCCGGCGGGCCTGGTGAGCTCGGTGGGCTACGCCTTCGGGGACGAATGGCGCTTTCCCGAGGGCCACTTCACCACCCCCGAGGCCCCCGAGCTCCAGGCCGTCCTGGCCGAGATCCGGGACCGGGGCCTCACCCACGCGGTGGTCGAGACCAGCTCCCACGCCCTGGCCCAGCACCGGGTCGCCGACGTCGACTACGACCTCGCGGTCTGGACCCACCTCACCCCGGAGCACCTGGACTTCCACGGCGACATGGAGGGCTACTTCGAGGCCAAGGCGGCGCTCGTTCGCCGGGCCCCTTTCAGCGTCTTAAACGCCGGCTGCCCCTACGCCCGCCGCCTTTTTTCCCGCCCCCACCTGGCCTACGGCGAGGGCGGGGTGCTTTTTGCGAAAAACGTCGAGGAAACCCCCGAGGGCCTTCGCTTTCTTGTCCTAGACGAGGGCCGGGAGTTCCCGGCCTTTCTCCCCATGATCGGCGCCTACAACGTGGAAAACGCGCTGGCGGCGCTCGCCGCCCTGAAGGCGCTCGGCCACCCCCTGGACGAAGCCGCCCGCGCCCTTTTGCGCTTTCCCGGCGTGCCCGGGAGGATGCAGGTCCTCGCCGCCCGGCCGGTGCGGCTGGTGGTGGACTTCGCCCACACCCCGAAGGCGCTGGAGAAAGCCCTTTCCGCCCTCCGCCCCACCACCGAAGGGCGGCTCCTCGTCGTGGTCGGGGCCGCCGGCGAGCGCGACCCGGCCAAACGCCGCCCCCTGGGCGCGGTCGCTTCCCGCCTCGCCGACGTCGCCATCTTCACCGAGGAGGATAGCCGGAGTGAGCCCACCGAGAAGATCCTCGCCGAGCTCGCGGCGGGCGCCAAGGATGGCGGGGCCGAGGTTCACCGGGTGCCCGACCGGAAGGAGGCGATCCGCCTCGCCGCCCGGCTGGCCCGCCCCGGGGACACCGTGCTTTTTGCCGGCAAGGGGCACGAGCGCACCCTGGAGCGGGCCGACGCGGTCCTCCCCTGGGACGAAGTCGCCGAGGTCCGCCGCGCCTTCGGGGTAGAATCGACCTAGACCCATGCGGGAAGGGCTCTACCGCACGCTGGAGCGGCTCGAGGCCGGCATCTACCTCTCGGCCGGGCTCCTGCTCGCGGCCGCCGCCGCCTTGATCCTGGTCTTCGCCGCCTGGGAAGGGTTTTGGGCCATCCTCGAGGGCGACTACCCCGCCGGCATCATCCACCTGCTCGACCGGGTGCTGCTCGCCTTGATGCTCGCCGAGGTCATCTACACCGTGGTCCGCTTCGCCCGCGAGGGCACGATCGAGGCCGAGCCCTTTTTGATCATCGGGATCATCGCCAGCGTGCGCCGGCTCCTGGTGATCACCGCCGAGGGGGTGGCCGAGTTCGACCTCAGCAGCCCCAAGTTCCTGGCGCTCCTCGCCGAGCTCGGGCTGCTCGCGGTCGCGGTCTTGCTCTTCGCCCTCGCCATCTACCTCATCCGAAGGGCCCCGTCCCGCGTAGACTAGGGGCAGGATGAACCGCGACGAACTGGTCCGCTGGCTGGACGCTTACCTCAAGATCGACGCGATCCCGGACGTGAGCCTAAACGGCCTACAGGTCGAGGGGAGGCCCGAGGTCAACAAAGTGGGGGCGGCGGTCGACGCAAGCCTCAAGACCTTTGACGACGCCATCGACCAAGGGGTGGACTTCTTGATCGTCCACCACGGGCTCTTTTGGGGCCAGGTCGAGCCGGTGATCGGGCCTTTGAAAAAGCGCCTAGAGCGGCTTTTCGAGGCCGGGGTCAACCTCTACGCCGCCCACCTGCCGCTTGACGTCCACCCCGAGGTGGGCAATAACGCGGTGCTTGCCCGTGCCCTGGGCCTCACCGACCTCGCTCCCTTTGGCCGCTACCAGGGGGTTCCCATCGGGCTCAAAGGGGCCTTCCCCACCGCCCAGCGGCTCCACGACGTCGCCGACCTCCTGGGCCGCCTCACCGGCATGCAGGCGCTCGTCCACCAGGGGGGCTCCGACCTGGTCAAGACCGCCGCCGTGGTCACCGGCTCGGGCACCTCCTTCATCAAGGACGCCGCCCTTGAAGGGCTCGACCTCTTGATCACCGGCGAGCCCAAGCACGCCGCCTTCCACGAGCCCTTCGAGTGGGGCATCAACGTGATCTACGCCGGCCACTACGACACCGAGACCTTTGGCGTGAAGGCGCTCAGCGAAAAGCTCGAGGCCGAGTTCGGCCTCCCCTGGGTCTT
>JAMOVS010000032.1 GCA_027061845.1 Thermaceae bacterium | reverse complement strand
CGCGCCGCTTTCGGTGGACGCGAACTCGGCCTACCGCCTTTCCGACTACCGCGTCTTCCAGGCGCTCGACGCCTTCCACCTCGAATACATCGAGCAGCCTCTCCACTACGAGGACATCGCCGACCACGCAAAACTCCAGTCCCGCATCCAAACGCCCCTTTGCCTCGACGAGTCGATCGTCTCCAAGGAGACCGCCCGGGCCGCGCTGGAGACCGACGCCACCCGGGTGATCAACGTCAAGGTGGCCCGGGTGGGCGGCCACGCCGAGGCGCGAAGGGTCCACGACCTGGCCTGGGCCTTTGGAGCCCCGGTTTGGATGGGGGGCATGCTCGAGGCCGGCGTCGGCCGCGCCCACGCCATCCACGCCGCCACCCTCCCCAACTACCTCCTCCCCGGCGACACCAGCTCGGCGAGCCGTTACTGGGAGGAGGACCTGGTGAACGAGCCCCTCGAGGCCAAGGACGGCCTGATGCCCGTCCCCGAAGGCCCGGGGATCGGGGTCACCCTGAACCGGGAGGCGATCCGGCGCTACCGCCTCGAACACCGCGAGCTCAAGCCGTAACCGGGGACCTTGAACCGCGTATAATCGAAGTACGGCAAGCGCCGTTTAGGAGGTAAGGATGAAACGATGGCAAAAGATCACCCTCGCGGCGGGCCTGCTGCTCGGGCTCGCGTTCGCCACGCCGAAGGACACCTTCGTCCACATGACCTTCGGCGAGGTGGACACCCTGGATCCCGCCCAGGCCTACGACACCGCCTCGGGCTACATCCTCGAGAACATCTACGAAACCCTCTACACCTATAAAAAGGACTCCCTCACCCAGTTCGAGCCGGCGCTGGCGGTCAGCTACTCGATCAGCGACGACGGCAAGA
Source organism: Thermaceae bacterium (assembly GCA_027061845.1). Lineage (GTDB taxonomy): Bacteria > Deinococcota > Deinococci > Deinococcales > Marinithermaceae > WFXV01. The sequence continues at coordinate 13,332 of JAMOVS010000032.1, read as the reverse complement.
CCTACACCTTCCAGCTCCGCAAGGGCGTCAAGTTCCACTCCGGCAACCCGATGACCTGTAAGGACGTCGAGTACTCGATCGAGCGCCTCCTGGTGACCAACCCCGGCGACTCCGCCGGCTGGTTCTACGCCGAGAGCCTGGTCGGCTACGACGTCAACGCCAAGGCGGCGGCGGAAGAGGCGCTGGGAGAGAACCCCGACGCCAAGAAGCTCGAGGCCTTCCTCGACGACTACTGGCAGAAGATCGACCAGAGCGTCGAGTGCGACGGCCTCTACACCGTCAAGTTCCACCTGGTCCGGCCCGACGCCAGCTTCTTCGCCAAGCTGATGTACACCGCCTCCTCGGTGATCGACTCCAAGTGGGCGATCCAAAACGGCGAGTGGAGCGGCACCAAGAAGGACTGGAAGGACTGGATCGGGCGTGACCTCCGCCAGGGCTTCCTGCACGCCCACGCCTCCGGTACCGGCGCCTACAAGCTGATCAAGTGGGACGGCAAGAACGTGGTCGCCCAGGCCTTTGACGGCTACTGGGGCAAGAAGCCCGCGATCAAGAACGTCCTGATCCAGGTGGTCGACGAGCAGGCCACCCGCATCGAGGCCTTAAAGCGCGGCGACGCCGACCGGGTGACGATCAACGACTGGGCCACCCTCGAGTCCCAGATCCGCGGCCTGCCCGGGGTCAAGATCTGGGAGGACAAGGCCTGGGCGCCGGCGGTGGCCAGCGCGATCTTCTTCAACCAAAAGCCCGCCGCCGAGGATAACCCCTACCTCGGCTCCGGCCAGCTCGACGGCAAGGGCGTGCCGGCCAACTTCTTCCAGGACGTCAACGTCCGCAAGGCCTTCGCCTACGCCTTTAACCAGGACGCCATCGTCGACGACCTCTACCTGGGCCACGGAGTCAAGCTCACCATGGCGCTGCCGCCCTCGTTCCTCGGCTACGACCCCAACATCCCGATCTACAACCTCGACCTCGACAAGTCCGAGGAGTACTTCAAGAAGGCCTTCGGCGGCGAGCTCTGGAAGAAGGGCTTCGAGCTCACCATCCTCTACAACGAGGGCAACACCGTTCGCCAGACCATCGCCGAGATCTTGAAGCAGAACATCGAGGAGATCAATCCCAAGTTCAAGATCAACGTCCAGGGCGTGCAGTGGCCCGACTTCATCCGGGCGGTCTCCAAACGCCAGCTGCCGGTCTTCGTGCTGGGCTGGGGCGCCGACTACGCCGACCCGGATAACTTCATCTACACCTACTACCACTCCCGCGGCTACTACGGGAACAAGATCGGAATCAACGACGCCGAGCTCGACAAGCTGGTGGAAGAGGGCCGCACCCTCACCGATCCCAAGAAGCGCGCCCAGGTCTACTCCAAGGTGGGGCGCCGCGGCTACGAGACCGTGCCCTTCGTGCCCTACCCGCTGCCCTCGCCCTTCATCGTGACCCGCGACAACGTCACCGGCGTCTACTACAACGCCATGCGCTCGGGCGACTTCCTCTGGAAGGACGTCGTCAAGAAGTAACCCGGCGGGTTACCGGCGGGGGGCCATCCGGCCCCCCGCATTTTGTAAACTCGGGAAGCGGCCCGAGCGGCCGGGGAGGCAAACGTGCTCACGTACGCGATCCGAAGGCTCTTGCAACTGCCCATCGTGCTTTTCGTGGTCTCGGTGGTGATCGTCGGGCTGCTCCAGTTCCTGCCGCCGTCGTCCCGCGCCGCCGCCTACGTCAAGAGCGAGCAGCAGCTTGCCCACCTCGACGAGATCATCAAGCAGTACAACCTGGACGCGCCCTTCTACGTGCAGTACTGGACCTGGTTGAAAAACGCCCTGCACGGAAACCTGGGCTTTTCGCGGGTGGACAAGAAACCGGTCCTGGAGTCGATCGCTACCCGGCTGCCGGTCTCCGCCGAGCTGGTGCTTTATGCCTTTTTGCCCACGCTGCTCTTTTCCATCTGGCTGGGGACGCTCGCCGCCATCCACCGCGACAAATTTTTGGACCAGTTGATCCGCGTGATGGCGGTGATCTTCTGGTCCCTTCCCACCTTCGTCCTGGGCATCGCGCTGGTGGCGGTGGTCTACGGCTACTTCAAGCTCTTCGGCATCGGCCGGCTGCCGCCCGAGCTCTACATCCAGCTCAGCCAGCAGGAAGCCGCCGGCCAGTTCCACTTCTACACCGGCCTGCTCACCCTCGACGGCCTCTTGAACGGCCGGCTCGACGTCACCCTGGCGGCGCTCAAGCACCTGGTCCTCCCCACCATCACCCTGGTGCTGGTGCTGGGCGCCCAGATCGTCCGGGTGATGCGCTCCTCGATGCTCGACGAGCTGGGCAAGGACTACGTGCGCACCGCCCGCGCCAAGGGCCTGCCGGAAAAGGTCGTCTACTACAAGCACGCCCGCCGCAACGCCCTGATCCCGGTGATCACCCTGGCCGGGTTGATGTTTGCCTTCATGCTGAACGGGGTGGTAATCACCGAGACGATCTTCAACCTGCCGGGGCTCGGCCAGTGGGCGGCCAACGCCGCCCTCCAGCTGGATCAGCCCTCGATCCTGGGGTTTGCCCTCTTCACCGCCTTCATCGTGGCGCTGGCCAACATCGCGGTGGACCTGCTCTACGCCCTGGTGGACCCGCGGATTCGCTACGAGTGAGGAGACCATGGCCGAAGCGACCCTCTTGAAACCCAAGCGCGAATCCTTCTGGCGCTCCCGCGTCTGGAAGCGGTTCCGGCGTAACCCCCTGGCCATCGTCGGCGCCAGCATCGTGCTCTTTTTCATGCTGGTGGCGATCTTCGCCCCCGCCCTCACCGCCGACCGGCTGGGCCGAAACTGCCTGAGGGACCTGGGCGTTTCCCGCACCGAGGCGGTGAAGGTGCTCCGGAACCCCTTGAATCCAAAGTTCTGGCAGGCCACCCTGCACCCCCCGCCCTCCTGCTACAAGATCCCCAGGAAGGGCTACTCGCCGATCCCGAAACCCCCCTCCAAGAAGTACCCGCTGGGGATCTCCGGCGGCGGCTACGACATCCTCTACGGGCTGGTCTGGGGCTCGAGGAGCGCCTTCTACGTGGGCATCCTGGTGATCAGCGTGGCCCTTTTGATCGGCATCGTCATCGGCGGGCTCACCGGCTACTTGGGCGGTTGGGTGGACAACACCCTGATGCGCTTCACCGACGCCGTCTACGCCTTCCCCGGACTGGTCCTGGTGATGGTGGCGGTCACCATCTTCGGGCGAAGTTTGACCGTGATCATGCTGGCGATCGCGATCGTCAGCTGGCCCACCTACGCCCGCATGCTCCGGGGCAACATCCTGAAGGTCAAGGCGCAGGACTTCGTGGACGCCGCCCGGGCGCTCGGCGCTCCGCCGCTTCGCATCTTCTTCAAGCACGTGCTGCCCAACTCGATCGGGCCCCTGATCATCCTGGCCAGCCTCGACATCGGCTCGATCGTGCTCTCGGTGGCGGCGCTTAGCTTCCTCGGCCTCGGGCCGGAAGTGGGCTTTGCCGACTGGGGGCAGATGGTGAACTTCGCCCGCCGCTGGATCGTGGGCCCGCCCGGGGAGCCGCTCAAGTACTGGTACACCTGGGTCTGGCCCGGGCTCGCCATCGCGCTCTTCGTGCTCGGCTGGAACCTGCTCGGCGACGCGGTCCGCGACGCGCTCGACCCCCGAAGTTAAAAATCCCGTCCAGGACTGGCCCCGGGGGACTTTCCCCGGGGCCATCTGCTATACTGGGGCTTGTACATAACGTACGGGAGGTGATTTATGAGGAAAGCGTTGGGACTCGTTGTTGGCCTGCTGCTTTTCGCCGGGCTCGCGCTGGCGGCGGTGCCGAAGGACACCTACGTCTACATGACCTACGGCGACATCGACACCCTGGACCCGGCCCAGGCCTACGACACCGCCTCGCTGCAGATCATCGAGAACGTCTACGAAACCCTCTTCACCTACAAGAAGGACTCGCTCACCGAGTACGAGCCGCTGCTCGCCACCCGCTACGAGATCAAGGACGGCGGCCAGACCTACATCTTCCATCTCCGTAAGGGCGTCCAGTTCCACTCCGGCAACCCGATGACCTGCCGGGACGCCGAGTACTCGTTCGAGCGCATCCTGGTGACCAACCCCGGCGACGGACCCGGCTGGTTCTTCGCCGAGAGCCTGATCGGCTACGACTCCAACGCCAAGAGCGCCCTGGGGGAGAACGCCTCGCCGGCGGAGTACGAGAAGTACTGGCAGCTCATCGACAAGAGCGTCGAGTGTGACGACCTCTACACCCTCCGCTTCACCCTGGTCAAGCCCGACCCCACCTTCTTCGCCAAGCTCCTCTACGCCGGCGCCGCCATCGTCGACTCCAAGTGGGCGATCGAGCACGGCGAGTGGAGCGGCACCAAGAAGGACTGGCTCGACTGGGCGGGCAAAGACCTCCGCCAGAGCTACCTGCACCAGCACGTCTCCGGCACCGGCCCCTACAAGCTGGTCAAGTGGGACGGCGAGAGCGTGGTGGCCGAGGCCTTCGACAAGTACTGGGGCAAAAAGCCCGCCATCAAGAAGGTCCTGATCCAGATCGTCAAGGAGCAGGCCACCCGCATCGAGGCGCTGAAGCGCGGCGACGCCGACCGGGTGACGGTCAACGACTGGGCCACCCTCGAGTCCCAGATCCGCGGCCTGCCCGGGGTCAAGATCTGGAGCGACCCCAACTGGGCCCGGGCCGCCGCCGGCGTGATCTTCTTCAACTTCAAGGTCGAGGGCAAGGACAACCCCTACCTGGGCAAGACCACCCCGCGCGACCTCTTCGGCGACGTCAACGTGCGCAAGGCCTTCGCCCACCTGGTGGACCAGGACGCCCTGATCGAGGAGCTCTTCCTGGGCCACGGCGTCAAGTACACCATGGCCCTGCCGCCCTCGTTCCTGGGCTACGACCCCACCATCCCGATCTACGAGTTCGACCCCGACAAGGCCGAGATGTACTTCAAGAAGGCCTTTGGCGGCAAGCTCTGGCAGGAGGGCTTCGAGGTCACCATCACCTACAACCAGGGCAACACCTTCCGTCAGACCGTGGCCGAGATGCTGAAGGCCAACGTCGAGGAGATCAACCCCAAGTTCCGGGTTAACGTCCGCGGCCTGCAGTGGCCCGACTACCTCCGGAGCGCCCGCAACAAGATGCTGCCCATCTGGCCGCTCGGCTGGGTGGCCGACTACGCCGACCCGGACAACTTCATCCACCCCTTCTACCACTCCAAGGGGGCGCTGGCGAAGCGGCAGAACCTGAACATCCCCGAGCTCGACAAGCTGGTGGAAGAGGCCCGGGCCACGGTGGATCCGAAGAAGCGCGCCGAGATCTACAAGAGGATCGGCCGGCTGGCCCACGACCTGGCGGTGAACGTGCCGCTGCCGGCGCAGCAGGCCTTCATCGTCACCCGCGACAACCTGAAGGGCGTCTACTACAACCCGATGCGTTCGGGCACCTTCCTCTGGAAGGACATCTCCAAGGAGTAACCCACCGGGCGCAAGACCCCGGGGCCCCTGGGCCCCGGGGTCTTCTTTTCTGGCTCAATAGGAGCGCGTTTTCACGGAGAGCCCCTTTTCCCCGAGCCAGTCCACCAAAAACCCCACCGCCCGCCGCACCCCGGGGGTGACCAGGGGGTCGCAAAAGCGCTTCAGACCGGCGTAGAGGCCGTGGGTACTGGGGCGGAGCTCGAGGATCAGCTCCTGGATCAGCTCGAGCTCGGGCTCCTCGATGCGAACCAAGAAGTAATAGCCCTCACCCTCGCGCCGGGCGGCCTCGAGAAAGATCGCGTGGCCGCCGGGGAAGGCGTGGACCTGCTTTTCGAAGCCCTCGATCGCGGGCATGGGGCCCTCCAAGATTGCGTGCGGCATCTCGTCCTCCTTCTTGAGCGGGGGGTATTCCTCCTCGGCCTCGGCGGTCTTGGTGAAGACCGCGTGGTAGAACCTCCGACCCTGTTTCTTCCACTTCTCGGCGTACTTGGTGGTCAGCACCTCGGGCGGCGGGGGCCGCACCTCGACCGCGAAAAGGCCGCTTTTCTCGCCCTCCTCCAGGGCGAACTGGAAGTAGTCCGGGTGGTCGGTGGTGAGGAAAAGCCGGCCGCCCTCTTTAAGCCGGGTGGAGAGCAGGCGGAAAAAGGGTACCCGGAGGAGCCTCCGCTCCTGGTGGCGGCTCTTGGGCCAGGGGTCGGGGAAGTTGACGTAGACCGCCTCGAGGGAGCGCGGCGGCACCAGGTTCCGAAGGGCAAACCCCGCCGTCCCCTTGAAGAGCCGGACCGGCCCCACCCCCTCGCGGCGGAGCCGCAAAAGCGCCCGCACCACGCTGGCCCCGGCGGCCTCGACGCCGAGCAGGTTCCACTCCGGGTGCCGCCGCGAAAGGGTGGCAAGAAAGCGGCCGTCGCCGAAGCCGACCTCGAGGACCAGCGGCCCCTCCCGCCCGAAGGTGGCGGCGAGGTCGAGGGGGAAGTCGATCTGGGAAAAACGCAGGACCCGCGCCATGCGTCCCGTAGCATATAGCCATGCGGGCGCTGCTCCTCCGCTGGCTCTTGAACACCCTCGCCCTCTGGCTGGTGAGCGAGCTTTACTCCGGGGTCTCCTTCGCCGAGGGGAGCACCCTGCTCGACTACCTGGTGGCGGGGCTCTTGCTCGGGCTCGCCAACGCCCTGATCCGCCCCCTTTTGCTGCTTCTGACCCTCCCCCTGAACCTCCTGACCCTGGGGCTTTTCACCCTGGTGGTGAACGCGTTCGTGCTCTGGCTGGTGGCCTGGGCCACCGCCTTGGACGTGCAGGGCTTCTGGGGCGCGCTGGTGGGGGCGATCCTGCTCTCGATCATCTCCTTCGCCCTTAATCTCCTAATCAAAGAAGACCGCTAGGATAACTCTGGTATGGCCACCCGTTCCCGAGCGCTCCTCCGCAGCGTCGCCCTCCCCGCCGAGCACGGCGGCTGGGGGTTCACCCTCGAGCCCATCCTCCTGGGCCTGGCCCTCGCCCCCAGCCTGGCCGGACTCGGCGTCGGCATCATGGGGCTTTTCGCCTTCCTGGCCCACCATCCGGTCAAGCTCGCGCTCTCCGACCTCCGCCGCGGCCACCGCTACCCCCGCACCGAGCTGGCCCTGAAGGTAGGGCTTTTTTACGTCGCCCTCTCGGCGCTGGGGCTGGCGCTGGCGCTGGCCACCGCGGAAAAGCCCTTTTTGCTGCCGCTCGTCCTGGGGCTCCCGCTCGCCTTTTTGAAGGTGATCCTGGACGCCATGGGCAAGGGCCGGACCTTCCTCGGCGAGATGGCCGGGGCGCTCGGCGCCGCCACCCTGGCGCCGGCGGCGGTGCTGGCCGGCGGCGGCGACCTGGGCTGGGCCATCGGCAGCTGGCTGGTGCTGGCGCTTCGCTCGCTGGTCTCGATCCGCTACGCCCGGGCGGCCGTGCGCAAGGCCCGCGGCCTCCCGGTGAGCCGGGCCTCGATGGCCGCCACCGCCCTCCTAGGCGGCGCGCTCGCCTTCTTGCTGGCGCTCTTCGGGATCATCCCCTGGCTCGGCGCCGCCGCCCTCTGGGCGCTCGGGGTCTACGCCCTCTGGATGCTCTCGGGCCCGCCGGTGCCGGCCAAGAAGGTGGGCTGGGGTCAGATGTTCTGGGGCTGGGCCACGGTGATCCTGGTCGCCCTCGGCTACCACCTGGGGATCTAGTCCCGCCCCTTTTTCTTCTGCGCCTCCCGCTGCCGCCGCAGCCGCCAGAGCATCTCGTTGGTGATCACCCGGCGGCTCATCGCGTAGACGAAGACGACCATGGCGAAAAGCTGGAGCGAGGCGGCGAGCACCAGCGCGCCGCGGTAGGCCTCGAAGCCGTGCGCGTAGGCGAGGGGTTCGAGCACCACCCGGAGCAAGAGGCCCAGGTTCAACGTCCAGTAGGTGAGGGCCTCCAAGCCCGGCTGCTTGATCTGCCCCGGCCGGGGCATCATCCAGTAGGCGACGCCGAAGACCATGTTCAGGAAAAAGCCCACCAGGCCGGTGTGCACGTGGATGCTCCGCCAGGCGCCCATCATCCCGGGGTAGAGGTAGAAGAGCAGGCCCAGGGTGCCGTTGAAGAGCAGCCAGAAGAGCGAGGTGCGTACGAAGAGGTACTCGTAGTAGAACATCAGCGCACCAACGCCACCGGCCCCACCGCCCGCCGGAGCACGTACTCGGTGGTGGAGCCGAGGAGCAGCTCGACGATGCGCCCGCGGCCGAAGGCGCCCATGACCAAGAGGTCGCTGGGCTCCTGCAGCTTGACCAGCTCCTCGCCGGGGTCGCCGCCCAGGGGCTCGGGGTGGGCCTCGACGCCGTGGGCCTTCAGGTACTCCACTCCCTCGGCGGCGAGCAGCGCCGCCCGCTCCAGGTCCTCGTCCACGCTCACCACCAACACCTCAAGCGGCACCCCGGCCACCAGCTCGGCGGAGAAGTGGAGCGCCCGGGCGGCGGAGTCGGAGCCGTCGTAGCCCACGATCAAGCGGCGCGGTTCCTCGAAGTCGAGCGCCGCCACCAGCACCGGCACCGGGCTGGTGCGCACCACCCGCTCGACGGTGCTGCCGAGCCCGGTGGCCTCGTGCCCCGCCTGCTCACCGGCCCGGCCCATGACCAAGAGGTCGAAGGTGCGGGCCTCGCGGACGATGACCTCGTAGGGCACGCCGGTGCGGATGACGCCGTCGAAGCGAAGCCCCCCGGCCTCCTTCTTGAGCCGTTCCAGGATCGCCCGACCGCGCTCCTCCAGCGCCCGGTCCACCGCCTCGTGGTAGGTGGGCACCGGGATGGTGAGGGCGCCGAAGTCGAGGAGCTCGGGGAAGCGGATCAGCCGGATGTCCTTGACGAAGAGGGCGACCAGCTCGGCCTCGAGCCTTTCGGCCAGGAAAAGCGCCATCCGTTCCGCGCTTCTTGCCGGTTCCGAGCCATCGGTGGCGAGCAGGATTCGCTTGATCATCGCCTTCATTCTTGCACGGCGGGATGCTAGACTCCTTTAGCGATGTCGGCATTCACCCAGGGCTCAAATACCGCGGTTATAAAAGAAAAAGTGGCGCGCCCGAGAGGACTCGAACCTCTGACCTTCGGCTCCGGAGGCCGACGCTCTATCCAGCTGAGCTACGGGCGCACTCAGCAACGGCTAATGTACCAAGTTCCTAAGGAGGTCGTCAAGTGAAGGTAAGCCGCCGTGCCATCACCGTGCTCTTCGGAATCCTCGCCGTCAGCTTCGCCCTCGGTACCATCCTGCTCTTTACCCCCAAGGGGCAGCAGCAGACCCAGGGGCGGGCGCTGCTTTGGGTCAACGGCAAGCCGATCTACGAGCTCGACCTGGCCCGCATGCAGCAGGCCGACCCGCTCTTTAGCCTGGCCCCGGAAGGCACCCTGAAGCCGATCATCGAGACCCACTTCATCGAGCAGGTGATCCTGAACGAGGCCCTGGCCCAGGACGCCAGTCGGGTCAAGGTCAGCAACGCCGAGGTCAAGGCCGAGATCGAGCGCATCAAGAAGCAGTTCGGCCTCACCGACAAGAAGGCCTACGACCGCTTCCTGCAGCAGATCGGCTACACCGACAGCCTGCTCCGCAAGGAGATCCGCCGGGCGCTGCAGGTGCAAAAGCGCCTGGAGGAGATCAAGAACAAGGTCAAGCTCACCGAGGAGGAGGCCCGCTTCTTCTTCGAGCTGCACAAGGCCAACTACGCCCCCGAGGACAAGGTCCTGGCGCGGCAGATCGTGGTCGACGACAAGGCGCTGGCCGAGAAGATCTACCAGGAGCTCCAAAACGGCGCCGACTTCGTCGAACTGGCCAAGAAGTACTCCAAGGTCGGGGCCGACCAGGGCGGGGCGCTGGGCGCCGAGCCCGGCTCCACCGAACCCGGGCCGGTGACCCGGGTGGTCTTCCCGGAAGCGGTCGCCACCGAGGTCTTCAAGCTCAAAAACGGCGGCATCACCCCGGTGATCGAGGCCGGCGGCCGCTACTACATCGTCCAGGTGGTCAAGTTCCTGCCCGGCGGCGACGTCAAGTACGAGGAGGTCAAGGAGAAGGTCAAGAAGGACGCCCTGGCGGTCAAGCAGCAGGGCGCGCTCGAGGCCTACATCGAGGAGGTCCGCAAGAAGGCCCAGGTCAAGTTCGCCGAGGACTTCCCCTACGAGTACAAGAACCCGGTGGTGGCCCGGGTGAACGACGCCGAGATCAAGCTCGAGGACGTCTCCAAGATCGTCTTCGCCAACCCGCAGGTCCCCGACCTGATCCGCCAGGGCCTGGGCGAGCTGGTGGTCAAGTTCTTCTACCCCACCACCACCGACCAGCTGATCACCACCGAGCTCCTCTACCAGGAGGCCAAGAAGACCGGCCTCCCCTTCATCGGCCCCAAGGCCCAGATCGCCTCCGACGTGCAGCTTTGGAAGACCAAGGACGTCACCGTCACCGACGAGGAGGTCCGGGCCTACTACGAGAAGAACAAGGACCAGTTCACCCTCCCGGCTACCGCCACCATCGCCCTCGCCCGCTTTGAGGACGAGGAGAAGGCCAAGGCCTACCGCCAGGGCCTGCTCCAGGGCAAGGATCCCAAGCAGCTAGCCGAGGAGCTCGGCGGCGAGTTCGTCGAGGTCCCCAAGGTCACCCCCGACCAGCTCCCGCCGCTCTTGCTGCCGGTGGTCTTCGGCGACGCCCCCAAGGCCGACGCCCCCGGCGGCAAGGTCTCGGACATCGTCAAGGTGGCCGAGAAGGACTACGAGGTGGTGCTGGTCAAGCAGGTGACCCCGGCCAAGGTCCTCCCCTTCGAGGAGGTCAAGGACGAGGCGAAGAAGCTCGCCCTGGCGGAGAAGCGGGCCGAGGTCGCCAAGAAGTGGATCGAGGAGCTCAAGCAGGCGGCCAAGATCGAAAACCGCATCGAAGCGGTCCTGGCCGAGCTCGCCCCCAAGGAGGAGAACCAAAACGGCGGCGAGACCGCTCCCGAGAACACCGAGCAGCCGACCAACTAGCCCCAAAACCCTGCGGCAAACCCCCGGCGCGGCCGGGGGTTTGCTTTAATAAAGGTATGTCGGAAGCCGGCCGTCCCGCCCTGGAGGAGTTCCGGCGTTTTCTCGACGGCGACGAGCACCACCCCGGCCTCACCCCCTGGGACTTCGAGGCCGGGGTGCAATCGCCCCCGGGCTTCGAGCTCCACTACCACCCGGAGACCCAGACGCTCTTGGTCCAAGACCTGAAACGGGGCTCGCGCATGCGCTTTTCCTGGGACGGCTTTCGCTGGCGCGAGGAGGAGCACGCCGCCCCCCCGGCTACCGAACCCGAGGGGGTGGCGGAGGCGCTCTGGGAGCTCACCCAGGCCCTGCACGCCCTGGAGCAGCGCATCGGGCGGCTCGAGCGCCTCATCGAAGAGAACACCAAGGGGTGCGCATGATACGAGTGGGAATCCTGACCGTGTCCGATCGAACCGCCCGGGGAGAACGGGTGGACACCACCCAGGAGGCGATCCGCGAGCTGCTGGACGAGAGCCAGTACGAGATCGCCGGCTACGAGGTGGTGCCCGACGAGCCCGCCCAGATCCGCCGGGTGCTGAGGCTCTGGGCCGACCAGATGGGCATCGAGCTGATCCTGACCAACGGCGGCACCGGGCTCGCCCCCCGCGACCACACCCCCGAGGCCACCCGGGAGGTGCTCGACAAGGAGGTTCCCGGCCTGGCCGAGCTGATGCGCCTCGAGGGGCTGAAGAAGACCCCGATGGCCGCCCTCTCCCGGGGCACCGCCGGGGTGCGGGGCAAAAGCCTGATCGTCAACCTGCCAGGAAGCCCCAAGGGGGCGGCGGAGTCGCTGGCCGCCCTCTTGCCGGTGATCCCGCACGCGATCGAGACCATCACCGGACGATCCTTAGGAGGTGGCATGGAGCATGCCTAAGTTCACCTCGCGTCGCGCCGCTTCCGTCCCCGAATCGGTCTTCTTGCTCATGGACCAGGCCAAGGCCCGCCGCCGGAGTTCCGGCGGCGATCTCATCGACCTCTCCCTGGGCTCCTCCGACCTGCCCCCGCCCAGAGAGGTCATGGAGGCCCTGGCCGAGGCCGCCCTCGACCCCAAGACCTACGGCTACTGCCTGAAAAGCTGCACCCGCCCCTTCCTCGAGGCCGCCACCGGCTGGTTCGCCCGCCGCTTCGGACAAACCTTCGACCCGGACAGGGAAGCCCTCACCCTGATCGGGAGCCAGGAGGGCCTGGGCCACCTCCTGCTCGCCGCCCTCGACCCCGGCGACGTTTTGCTCCTGCCCGAGGTCGCCTACCCCAGCTACTGGGGGGCGGCGGCGGTGGCTCAGGCCGAGCCCTACCCCCTCCCCCTCGACGAGCACTACCGGCCGGTCCTCGAGGCCCCGCCCGAGGTGCTCCGCCGGGCCAAGGCGCTGCTTTTGAACTTCCCCAACAACCCCACCGCCGCCACCGCCGACCGCGGCTACTTCGAACGGGCCCTCGCCTTCGCCGAGGAACACGACCTGCTGGTCATCCACGACAACCCCTACGTCGACTTCCACTACGAGGGCGAGGCGCTGCCGCTGCTCGCCCTGCCCGAGGCCCGGGCGCGGGCGGTGGAGCTTTTCTCCTTTTCCAAGTCCTACCACCTGGGCGGGGTGCGGCTCGGCTTCGCGCTCGGCAACGCCGACGCCATCGCCGCCCTGGAGCGGGTCAAGGCCCCGATCGACTTCAACCAGTACGCCGGCATCCTGCGGATGGGCATCCGGGCGCTGGAACTGCCGCTGGAGCGGATCCGCCGGGACGTCCAGGTCTTCAAGGAACGCCGCGACGCCCTGATCGAGGCCCTCAAAGACGAGGGGATCGCCATCGAGCCCCCGAAGGCGAGCCTCTACCTCTGGATGCCGCTGCCCCAGGGCATGGACGACGTCGCCTTCGCGCTCCGGCTGGTCGAGGAGGCCGGCGTCGCCCTCGCCCCCGGCCAGGGCTTCGGCCCCGGGGGCAAGGGCTACGTCCGCTTCGCCCTGGTGCAGCCGCCCGAGGTCCTAAGGGAGGCCGCCCGGCGCCTCGCCGCCTACCTGGATTGAGCGTTCCCCAGGGGCCTTTCGCCCCCCCGGAAGGGCGGGGCGGGGTTGACGAAGCCCCCTCCCTTTGCTAAACTATCCTTTGCCCCAGCGGGGCGGAGGACCTTGAAAGCACGGGCCGAAGCAGCAAGAAAGCTCAAGCACACCCAATCCACACTTCGAACCTAGCCTTGCAATCTTCCCTTCGGGGAAGGTTTCTTTGCCACGGAGAGTTTGATCCTGGCTCAGGGTGAACGCTGGCAGCGTGCCTAAGACATGCAAGTCGTGCGGGGGCCGCTTTGAACTTCGGTTCGGGGCGGCCCCAGCGGCGGACGGGTGAGTATCGC
>JAMOVS010000031.1 GCA_027061845.1 Thermaceae bacterium | reverse complement strand
CAAATACGTGCTCCTCCCCAAGGCCTACCCCTACACCGAGGGCGAGCTGGTGGCCGAGATGAAGCGCCGCGGGATCGGCCGGCCCAGCACCTACGCCCTCACCGTCGAGCGGCTGCTCGAGCGCCGTTACGTGGTGCGCCGGGGGCGCTGGCTTCTTCCCACCTCCCTCGGCCGGAGGGTCTACCGCCTGCTCACCGAGGAGGGGCCGCTCGCCGCGGTGGCCCGGCGCTACGTGGCCGAGGCCTTCACCCGCGAGCTCGAGGCCTGGATGGACCGGGTCGAGGAGGGCGAGGACCCGGTCGCGGTCTTGCAAACGCTCGAGGCCGCCACCCGGGAGATCCTGGCCGCCCTGCCGGGACCCCAGACCCGGCCCGCCGGCTCATAATGAGGCCGACGGGGTGGAGGGAGCTGAGGTGAGACCGATCGAACGCAACGACCTACGCAAGGCGGCCGAGGACCGCTTCGACCTCCTGGTCATCGGCGGCGGCGCCTCCGGAGCCGGGGTGGCGCTGGAGGCCGCCAGCCGCGGGCTCAAGACGCTGCTCGTCGAAAAGCACGACTTCTCGGCCCAGACCTCCTCCCGCTCCACCAAACTGGTGCACGGCGGGGTCCGCTACCTCGAGGCCGCCATCAAGCGCTTCGACCGGGTGCAGTGGAACCTGGTCAAGGACGCCCTCCACGAACGGGCGGTCTTCTTCCGGATCGCCCCCCACCTGGCCTGGAAGATCGAGCTCTTGACCCCGCTCTACCGGGCCCTGGAGATCCCCTACTTCCTCGCCGGGCTCAAGCTCTACGAGGCCCTCGCCGGCAAGGCGCGGATCGGCCGGGCCTACTTCCTGCCCCCGGCCGAGGCCAAGGACCGCTTCCCCCAGATCCGGGGCGAGGGGCTCAAGGGGGCGGTGGTCTACGCCGACGGCCAGTTCGACGACGCCCGCATGAACCTGGCCATCGCCCTGACCGCCCTGGAGGAGGGGGCGGTGGTCTTAAACCACGTCGCCGCCGTCGGCTTCATCAAGGAGGGCGGCAAGCTGGTCGGCGCCGAGCTCGAGGACCAGCTCACCGGCGAGCGCTTCGCCGTCCGCGCCGGCATGGTGGTGAACGCCACCGGGCCCTTCGCCGACCGCGTCCGCCGCCTCGACGACCCCGAGGCCGAGCCGCTGCTCACCACCAGCTCGGGCACCCATCTGGTGCTTCCGGGTCGCTACGCCCCCAGCGACATGGGGCTCTTGATCCCCCGCACCGAGGACGGCCGGGTGCTCTTCGTCCTCCCCTGGCAGGGCCACACCCTGGCCGGCACCACCGACGAGCCGGCGCCGGTGAGCGAGCACCCCCTCCCCACCGAGCACGAGATCACCTACCTCCTGCGGCATCTGAACCGCCACTTCGACCTCGAGTTCGGTACCGCCGAGATCCGCTCGGCCTGGTCCGGGCTCCGCCCCCTGGTCAAGGACCCCAGCGCCAAGGACACCGCCCGGCTGGCCCGCGACCACGTGATCGTCGAGTCGGAAAGCGGCCTGGTCACGCTGGCGGGGGGCAAGTGGACCACCTACCGCAAGATGGCCGAGGACCTGGTCAACTACCTCGACCGCAGCCGTGGCCTGGGCCTGCCGGCGAGCCGGACCCGGGAGCTGGTGCTCCTGGGCGGCCGGAGCTACGACCCCAACGAGGAAAAGGAGCTCGCGCTCCTGCTCGACCCGGAGACCGCGAGCCACCTGGCCCATACCTACGGCGACGCCGCCCGCCCCTTCCTGGACTTCGCCAAGGAGACCGCCGGGCTGGTCCGGCTGGTGCCCGGGCTTCCCTACCTCGAGGCCGAGGTGCGCTGGGCCGCCCGCTTTGAGCTCGCCGAGACCCCGCTCGACTTCCTGCTCCGCCGCACCCGGCTCGCCTTCCTCGAGCTCGAGGCGGCCCGGAAGGCGCTCCCCCGGGTCGCCGAGATCCTGGCCGAGGAGAAGGGCTGGAGCCCCCGCGAGACCAGCCGCCACCGCCAGGCCGCCGAGGACTGGCTGGCGCTCGCCCCCTGATATGCTGAGCCCCCGTGAATAGGGCGGAACTGCTCGCCTTCCTCACCGGGCTCTACGTCGCCGCCGAGGTGATCTCCAACGTCACCGCCGGCCGGCTGGTCCAGGTGGGCCCCCTGGTGGTGCCCGGGGCGATCTTCCTCTACGCCATGACCTTCACCCTGCGCGACGCGATCCACGCCGCCGGCGGCGAGGGGGCGGCCAAAACCGCGGTCTGGACCGGATTCTTCGCCAACCTCCTGCTGGCCCTCTATGGCCTCTTGGTCCTCCAGCTGCCGGCCCCGGCCTGGTTCGAGGACGCCCCCTACCGGGCGGTCCTGGGCCAAAGCGCCCGGGTGGTGGCGGCCAGCCTCACCGCCTACCTGGTCGCCCAGCTGGCCAACACCTGGGCCTTCGAGAGGATCCCCGGCGCCCTCTGGAGAAAGAGCGTCGGCTCCAACCTGATCGCCATCCTCCTGGACACCGCGATCTTCATCACCCTGGCCTTCGCCGGCAGCGGCGCACCGCTTCTTTTGCTCATGGCCGGCCAGCTGGTCTTCAAGCTCGCCTTCAGCCTGCTCCTGCTTCCCCTCGTTTATGGGGTCCGCGCCCGGGTGCGGCAACCCTAAACTACGGGTGTGGAACTGGAACTCATTGCCCTGGCCACCGATCCCGGAAGCGGCCTTACCCCGAGGTCGGCGATGCGCTGGGGCGTGCATTTGCTCGACCCCAACCAGCCCCTGGAACCCCAGTACCGCGAGCTCCTGAAGCGCTACGACCGGGTGCTCTCGCTGCACGCCTCGGCCAAGCTCTGCCCCATGGGGGAGCAGGCCAAGGCGGCCGCCGACGCCACCGACCCCCTCCGCATCCGGGTGGTGGACACCGGGCTCGGCTCCGCCGGGCTCGGCGCCGCCGCCCAGCGGGCGGGGGAGCTCCTGCGACAGGGCGCCGGCGAGGACGCGATCCTCTACGAGCTCGGACGCCTGCGCGACCAGGGCCGGTTCCTCCTGGCCACCGCCGACCTCTCCACCCTGGTGAAAAACCGCCTGCTCCCGCCCCTCGGCGACCGCTTCGGCGAGGCGCTGGGGCTCTGGGCACTCTTTACCCTGGAACAGGGCGCCTTCCGCGTTCCTCCCCTGCCGGTACCGGCGAAGCGGGTCGCCGAGACCCTGGCCGCCAGCCTGCACCGTTTCCTGGGGCCAAGGCGGGTCCGGGTTCGGGCCCTCTTCGGCGAGGTCGACGCCACCCTTCGGCCCCGGCTGCGGGAGGAGCTGGAGAAAACCCTCAAGCTGGCCGGCGGCACCCTGGCCCCGATGGACCCGCTGGCCAAGAGCCGGGTGGGAAACAAGGCGATCGCCGTCTTCGCCTACCCGGTGTAAAGAAAAAGCCCCCGGGCGACTGCCCGGGGGCTCTTCCTGGAGCGGGAGACGGGACTCGAACCCGCGACCTTCTGCATGGCAAGCAGACGCTCTACCAACTGAGCTACTCCCGCGTGAGTTGGTGCGTAGTGCGTGGTTCGTGGTACGT
>JAMOVS010000030.1 GCA_027061845.1 Thermaceae bacterium | reverse complement strand
ACGATCCCCTCGACCCCGCGCTTCAAGGCCTCCTGGCTCCAGCGCCACTTGAAGGGCTGCCGCAGGTTCAGGTGCGGGGGGCCGTAGCCGCGCACGCCGTGCTTTTTCTGGAGCTCCTCCATCCACTCCCGGAGCTCGTCCGGCGGCCAGGCCAAAATCCCGTACACGGGGGTGAGTATAGCACCGCCCTAGTGGACCCAACTTTCCGGGTCCCAGGGGTAAACGATCCAGTCCTCGGTTTCGATCGCGTAATGGTCGGGTCCGTCCCCGGGGAAGGCGTTGTTCTTGGGCTTATAGTGCAGCACCGCCACCTCGGGAATCCCTCCCGCCGCCTTGACCCGCTCGCGCACCGCCACCGCGGTGCGCCCGGAGTCCCAGACGTCGTCCACGATCAGCACCTTTTTGTCCAAAATCAGCGCATCCACCGGGAACTGGAGGAAATGGGGCTCGTCGTGGGCCCGCTCGGTGTCGTCGTAGAGCATGACCGCGGCGGTCATCACGTTGCGGATGCCAAGCGCCTCGGCGAGCAGCGCCCCCGGCACCATGCCGCCGCGGGTGACCGCCAGCAAGGCGTCGTACTCCTTGTCCTCGAGCCGCTTCAAAAGCATGCGGGCGTGGTCGAGGATGTCCTCCCAGGAGTAGAAGACCTTCTTCATGCCTCGGCCTCCGGGGTGAGGGGGCGATCCAGCTCGAAGGCCGCGTGCACCGCCCGGAGCGCCGGCTCGGCGAACTCCTCGTCGATGATCACGCTGACCCGGACCTCGCCGGTGGCGATCATGTGGATGTTCGCCCCCACCGAGGAGACCGCCTCGAACATCTTGGCGGGGATCCCCGGGGTGCTGGCGAGCTGCACCCCGACGATCGAGAGCTTGGCGATCTCGGGGTTGACGGTGAGCTCGCCGCCCAGCTCGGCGAGCACCGGCCTTAGCGCCTCGACGGCGTCCTCGACGTAGTCCTTGGGAACGGTGAAGGCCATCTGGGTGCGGCTCTCGTCGTGGCCGGGCACCCCCTGGATGATCATGTCCACCGCCACCCCGGCGTCGGCCAAGGCCTCGAAGATGCGGGCGGCGACGCCCGGCTGGTCGGGAATGTTCAGGACCCCGATCTCGGCCTGACCGCGGTCCAGCGCGGCTCCGGTTACCGGCCTCGAAAGCTTCATGCTTCCCTCCTCTGCCACGATGGTTCCGGGGTTATGGGAAAAGCTCGAGCGCACGTGCAAGCGCACCCCGTAGCGCTTGGCGTACCAGACCGCCCGGGGGTGGAGCACCTTGGCCCCCAGCGCGGCCAGCTCCAGCATCTGGTCGTAGCCGATGTAAGGAAGCTTTTGCGCCTCCGGGATGAGGTGGGGGTCGGTGGTGTAGACCCCCTCGGTGTCGGTGAAGATCTCCGCTTCCCGGGCCCCCACCGCAGCCGCGATCGCCACCGCGGTGGTATCGGAACCGCCCCGGCCCAGGGTGGTGATCTCCCCCTCCGGGGTGGTGCCCATGAAGCCGCCGACCACCGCCACCCTGCCTCCCCTGACCGCCTCGAGGATGCGGTCGGGCTTGACCTCCACGATGCGGGCGTTGGTGTAGCGGCCGTCGGTGGTGATGCCGATCTGGTGCTGGATAAAGCTCTTCGCCGGGATCCCCAGCGCCTGCAGCTGCAGCGCCAGTAGGGCCGCCGACTTCTGCTCCCCGGTGGTGGTGAGCATGTCGAGCTCGCGGGGGTTGGGCCGGGGGTTCACCCGTTTCGCCAGGTTGATCAGCTCGTCGGTGGTCTTCCCCATCGCGCTCACCACCACGATCAGGTCGTGGCCCTTCTCGCGGTAGTGGGCGATCCGGAGCGCCACCTTCTTGATCTTGTCGAGGTCTCCCACGCTGGTTCCGCCGTACTTCTGAACGATTAGCGCCATCGCTACGGGAATCCTATCACTAGGGCGGGCTATAATGGCCCCCATGAATTTGGACGCCCCGCGGGTCTTGGTGCTCAACGCCGGCTACGAACCGCTGGGCCTGACCAGCGTGCGCCGGGGCGTCTTGCTGGTGCAGTCGGGGCGGGCCGAGCTGGTCAGCCCCTCGGGCCGGTACCTGAGGACGCCGAACCGGCCCTACCCCATCCCCAGCGTGGTGCGGCTCTTCCGCATGATCCGCCGCCCCCCGGGGCGGCTTTCGCTTAGCCGCAAGAACGTCTACCGGCGCGACCGCTACACCTGCCAGTACTGCGGCGCCAAGGGGGTGGAGCTCACCCTCGACCACGTCGTCCCCAAAAGCCGCGGGGGAAAGACCAGCTGGGAGAACCTGGTCACCGCCTGCAAGGCCTGCAACGCCAAGAAGGGGAACCGCACCCCGGAGGAGGCCGGGATGCGGCTCCTCAAGAAGCCGCGGGCGCCGCTTTACTTCGAGGTGATCATCCTGGGCCTCGAGGCCCGCGAGCTCCCCGACGACTGGCGCGACTTCATCGCGGTCTAGAACCGAGCACCACCAAAACCACCGCCGCCAGGATCAGCATCGCGCCCAGATAGCCAAGCGCGCTAAACCGCTCGCCCCACCAGAGGTAGGCAAAAAGCGAGGCCAAGACCGGCTCCAGCGTGGCCACCACGCTGGCCCGGGTGGCCTCGAGCCGCATCAGGCCGGCGGCGTAGAAGGCGTAGGCCAGGTAGGTGGAGACGAAGCCAATGACGAAGAGCAACCCCCAGACCTCGAGGTCACGGGGCCAGGCGTGCACGAAGGGAAGGAGGAAAAGCGCCCCCACCGGCATGGCCAGGGCGTAGATCGCCTCCGCCGGGTAGCGGGCGAAGTAGAGCTTGCCGAAGAGGTAGTAAAGGGCGTAGCCAAACCCCGAGAGCAGCCCGAAGAAGACCCCGAGCAAGGTCAAGCGGAGCTCGCCCCCGGCCCCGAGGCCGAGGAGGAGGACCCCGAGCAGGGTCAGCCCCACCGCCAGGAGCTTGGCCCGGTCCAGCCGCTCGCCCAGCCAAAGCGCGCTCATCCCCGCCACCCAGGCGGGGGCGGTGTAGAGCAGCACGGAGGCGAGGGCGGCCCCGCCGTAGGCCACCGCCAGCTGGTAGCTGGCGTAAAAGCCGGCGACGCCCACCACCCCGAAGGCGAGGACGGGGAGCAGGACCCGCCGGTCGAGGCGCAGTCGGTGGAACAAGAGGGCGTGCAAAAAGAAGAAGAGGCCGCCCAATAGGGCGCGGAAGAAGGCGACCTCGAGCGGGGTCATCCCGGCGGCGAAGGCAAACTTGGCTACCGGGCCGATGAGCGCCCAGGAGGCCGCCGCCAACAGGATGAAGAGGTAGCCCACGGAGGCATTTTCTCACGGAGCCGCCAACCACCCCCGGATCACCCCCAAATGGGGGTATTTACGCGCGATCCCCTCCGCCTAAACTCAAGTAGGCCCAGCAAGGGCCGGCAGTATCCAAAGGCCGCTCACGAAATCGATACCTCATGGGTGGCCAAGGAAGAAGGAGGAGATGAAGATGAGGAAGAACAAGACCAAAGGTTTCACGCTGATTGAGTTGCTGATCGTTATCGCCATCATTGCCATTCTCGCCGCGGTGCTGATTCC
>JAMOVS010000029.1 GCA_027061845.1 Thermaceae bacterium | reverse complement strand
AGGTCGGCGGGGCGGTCCCAGGAGCCCTCCCGGGTCAGCAGGTCCTCGAGGGCAAGACCCCGCCTTTCCGCCTGCCGGCGGACCACCTCCTGCCAGGGGCGCACCCAAAGGCCTCCCGAGACCTCGGCGAAGAGGCGGCGGAAGGTGGGGAGCAGGTAGCCGCCGTGGAGCTCGAGGGCGTGAAAAGGCGAGGGCGGCGCGATCCAAAGCCCCGCCCTGGCCCCTTCCAAAAACGCATCCCAGAAAACCCCGAAGGCCTGGTTATGGGGCAGGCCCAAAAGGTGCTTGGCCACGCGGGAGGCGTAGTTCTGGTCGAGGTAGACGAGCAGCGCCCGGTTTTGCCCCGGCAAGAGCATCTCCCCTCGACCGAAGCTTACCGGGACCGGAGTCCGCCCCGGGTGCCGCAAAACCCGCATTGACACCTATCCGACGCCCCCGTAAACTAAGGGGCGCTGCGGGGAGTAGCGCAGCCTGGTAGCGCACCTCGTTCGGGACGAGGGGGTCGGAGGTTCGAATCCTCTCTCCCCGACCAAAGGGCCCCAAGCGGGCCCTTTTTGATTGGGATGGATTATCCTGCTCTTGGTATGGGCGGCGTGCGGATCCTGGGGGGAGCGGCCAAGGGCCGGAAGCTGCAGGTCCCGGCCTCGGCCCGGCCGAGCCCGGTGCGGCTCCGGAAGGCGCTCTTCGACTACCTGAGGAGCCGCTACCCGGTGCCGGGGGACTTCCTCGACCTCTACGCCGGAAGCGGCGCCATCGGCCTCGAGGCCGCCAGCGAGGGCTGGAACGCCACCCTGGTGGAAAAAGACCCCGAGGCCGTCCGCCTCCTGAAGGCCAACGCCCAGACCACCGGCCTGCCGGTCCAGGTGGTCCCCAAACCGGTCGAGCGCTTCTTGCGCGAGGCCGCGGCCAGGGGCGAGCAATGGGACGTCGCCTTCATGGCGCCCCCCTACCCCATCGACCTGCTCGAGGCCTTCCAAAACCTCCTCGAGGCCGGCGTCGTCCGCCCCGGCGGCCTGGCCATCCTGCAACACCCGGCCGAGCTCCACCTTCCCTTCGGCGACCGCCGGGTCTACGGCAAGAACGCCTTCACGGTGATGGAAGTGGAACCATGATGCACGTGGTCTATCCCGGCAGCTTCGACCCCTTCACCAACGGCCACCTCGACGTCGCCGAGCGGGCCAGCCGTCTCTTCGATCGGGTGACCATCGCCGTCTTGGAAAACGCCGCCAAAAAGGGGCGCTACCTCTTCTCCATCGAGGAGCGGCTGGAGATCATCCGCGCCTCCACCAAGCACCTGCCCAACGTCGAGGTCGAGGCCTTCCAGGGCCTCCTCGCCGAGTACATGCGGCAGAAGGGGCTCCGGGTCATCGTCAAGGGGCTCCGCGCCGTCTCCGACTACGAGTACGAGCTGCAGATGGCCCACCTGAACCGCCAGCTCAACCCCGAGGTGGAGACCCTCTTCATCCTGGCCGCCACCCGCTGGGCCTTCGTCTCCTCCACCATGGTCAAGGAGATCGCCCGCTACGGCGGCGACGTGGGGCGGTTCGTGCCCCCGCCCGCCGCCCGCGCGCTGCGCGCCAAGTTTCAGGGAGGGAACTAGATGGGACGCGTCATTCGAGGACTCGCCGGGAACGGCTCCTTCCGGGTGCTCGCCGCCGACACCACCGACGTGGTGGAGGAGGCGCGGAGGCGCCATAACCTCTCCCCCACCGCCACCGCCGCCCTGGGCCGGGCGCTCACCGGCGCCGCCCTGCTCGCCTTTTTGCTCTCCAAGACCCCGAAGGAGCGGGTCACCCTCAAGATCGAGGGCGAGGGTCCCCTCGGCCACCTGGTGGCCGAGGCCGGGGTGGACGGGAAGATCCGCGGCTACGTCGGCCACCCCGAGGCCGACCTGCCCCCCACCGAGGCCGGCAAGCTCGACGTGAGCGGGCTGATCGGCAAGGGCGAGCTGCGGGTCATGCGCTCGCTCCCGAGCGGCGAGATCTACGACTCCAGCGTCCCCCTGGTCTCGGGGGAGATCGCCGAGGACCTGGCCCAGTACCTCTGGAAGTCGGAGCAGATCCCTTCGGCGGTCCTGCTCGGGGTGCGGGTCAGCCCCGAGGGGCCGGTGGAGGCCGCCGGGGGCATGGTGGTCCAGGTCCTGCCCGGCGCCTCCGAGGAGGCAATCCAAAAGCTCGAGGAAAACCTCAAAAACATCTCCGGCTTCTCCGAGCTTTTAAAGGAAAAGGGCCTCGAGGGCGCGGTCGAGGAGGTGCTGAAAGGGCTCGGATTCGAGGCCACCAGCCTCAAGGAGCTCGGCCTCGAGGAGGGCATCCCGGTCCGCTTCGCCTGCCGCTGCGACCGGGAGAAGGCCCGGGACTCGCTGAAGTTCTTCTCGCCCCAGGAGCTCGAGGAGATGGCCGAGGAGGGGGGCGCCGAGGTCGTCTGCCGCTGGTGCGGCGAGGTCTACCGCTTCTCCCCGGAAGAGGTCCGCGAGCTCATAACGAACGACGCTCCCGAAGGCCTCCAAGGCTGACCACCGCGGTGATCAGGAAGTAGAGCACGATCGAGAGCGCGTTCCAGAACCCGGCCGCCGCCCGGAGCTCCGGCGCCGGGGCCAGGTCGGCGTAGATCCGCACGATCAGGGAAAGGTGCAAAAGCCAGAGCGGCCCGTAGGCCAGCGGGTGGAAGCGGATCGAAAGCCGCAGCACCGCCGGGAAGATCACCGGCGCGTGACCGAAGACCATGGCGAAGACGAAGCCGACGTAGATCGAGTGCAGGATCGCGTCGTACATCAGGCCGCCGTAGGGCAGCCCGTAGATCAGGAGCAGGGCGCCGCCCAGGAGCAACCAGACGTACCCGGTCAAGAGCGAGATGCCCATGAACTTGTGGACGCCTTCGCGCTTCAGGTTCACCCAGGCGATGTCGTAGCGCAAGAGCCAGAGCGCCAGCAAGACGAATCCCAGCCCCGCCACCCGCGCGAACACCCCGGGCGCAAAGGGAAAGAGCAGCATCCCCACGAGGGCGATCCCCTCGGCGGCGGCGAACTGCCAGGAGGCCCGGGCGGGCTTGGGGACGAAGCGGGAGAGCTCGAGCCGCTCGCCGGCCACGATCAAGACCAGGTACCCCGCCCACAGGAGCGCCGCCCAGGCCGGGTTCTTAAAGAGGATCCAGGCGACGTTGCCGAAAAAGAGCAGCACCGCCCCGGTCCCCATCGCCTGGGTGAAGTCCGCCGGCTGCAGCCGGTAGATGTAGGCGGCCACCGCCACGTAAAGCAACGAACCCACGAGCAGGGCGGGGTACCCCAGGGGCTGCCCCAGGGTCAGCAGGAACCCCCCGATCACCATGAAGATCGGGGGCAGGTAGGTCCAGGCCTGATTCAGCCCCACCGCCCGCTCCAGTGCGATCAAGGCCCCGAAGAAGGCGGCCACCATCAGGGGCCCGTGCTCCATCGCCAGCCCGGCCGGCGGGTAGGCCAGCCCGAGCCGCTGCAACCCCGCGCTCAACGCGAGCAGCAAGAGCAAGACGGAAGATGCCAGGAGAAAGACGCGGGTCACCATACCGCCTATAGC
>JAMOVS010000028.1 GCA_027061845.1 Thermaceae bacterium | reverse complement strand
GTGGGCAAGGTTCCCTTCGTGGTCTACGACCACCACCCCCCGGACGAGGACGCGATCCCCGCCGCCGCCGGGGCGGTGCGGGCGGTGGGGGCGGCGACCACGGTGGTGGCCGACCTGCTCGCCGAGCGGGGCCTTGTCCCCAAGCCCCCGGAGGCCGAGCTCGGCTACGCCGGGATCCTCGAGGACACCGGCCGCTTCACCTACCCCGGCACCACCGCCGCCGACCTCCGTGCGGCCGCCTGGTTGCTCGAGGCCGGCGCCGACCCCGCCCGGGTCAAGCCCCTGGTGGAAGGGCGGCTCGCGCCCGAGGCCAAGGAGGTGCTGGAAGAGCTCCTCGCCACCGCCCAGGTGGTGCGCGCCGGCCCCTACCGGGCGGTGATCGCCGAGGCCAAGAAGGAGGGCTACGTCCCCGCGCTGGCCCCGCTCGCCCACACCGTCGCCGACCTCTTCGACGCCGACGCGGTCTTCTTGCTCTTTCGCCTCGGAGACCAGCGGCTCGTGATCGCCCGGAGCCGGCGGGGGATCGACGTCGAAAAAGTCTTGAAGGCGGTACTCGGGAAGGGCGGCGGCCACCCCCGGGCGGCCTTCGCCCGGGTCGAGCTCCCCCTGGAGGAGGTGCGCGAGCGGCTCGCGCGGGCGCTCGTCGCCTTTACCGGCGGCGAGCCCACCCTGGCCGAGCGCATGACCCCGGCCCCCGAGGCCCTGCCCCCGGACCTCTCGGTCGAGGACGCCCTGGCCCGGATGAAGAAGAAGGGCTACGGCGGCATGCCGGTGCTCGAGGCCGGCCGGGTGCTCGGGGTACTAAGGCGGCGGGACCTGGAGAAGGCGCAGATGCTCGGCCTGGGACAGGCCCCGGCCAAGGGGTTCTTGCACCCGCCGGTCCTTTTGCCCAAGGACGCGCCGCTTTCCCTCGCCGAGCGGGCGCTCAAGGAAGGGGCGGGCCGGGTCCTGGTCACCGACGGCGGGCGGGTGGTCGGGATCTTCACCCGCACCGACCTCTACCAGCGCGAGGACGAGCCCCCCGAGCTCGCCGAGGAGGTGATCGCCCGGCTGCCGGCGGGGACCCGGCGGGTGCTCGAAGCCTTGAAGTCCCGCTTTCCCAAGGCGGCGATCTACCTGGTGGGCGGAGCGGTGCGGGACGCGCTCCTCGGCGAGGTGGGGCCCGACCTCGACCTGGTGATCGAGGGGGTGCCGGCGGCCGAGGCCGCCCGGGCCTTGGCCCGGGAACTTGGCGGCGAGGCCGAGGCCTTCCCCGCCTTCGCCACCGCCCGGGTCCGGCTGCCCGGAGGGATGCGGGTGGACCTCGCGAACCCCCGGGAAGAGCGCTACCCCCGCCCCGGCGCCCTGCCCGAGGTGCGGCCGAGCACGCTCGAGCGCGACCTCCGCCGCCGCGACTTCACCGTGAACGCGATGGCGCTCCGGGTCCACCCCGAGCCGCCGGTGCTCTTGGACCCCTACGGCGGGCTTTCGGACCTCCGCGCCCGGCGGCTCAAGCCGCTCTCCCCGGTGGCCTTCGTCGAGGACCCGAGCCGGATTTTACGGGGGCTTCGCCTGGCCGCCCGGCTCGGCTTTTCCCTGGGTCCTGAGGCCCGGGCCCAGATCGAGGCCGCGCTCAAGCCCGAGGTCTTGAAGACGGCCTCGAAGAGCCGGCTCAAGGACGAGCTCCTGCTCGCCCTAAAGGAGCCCTCGCCGCTAAAGGCCCTTTTGCTCTTCGACCGCTACGGCGTCTTGGAAAAGGTCTTCGGCCTAAAGCCCGACGAAGCCTTCTGGCAGGCGATCCGGCGGCTTGAGGCCGGCCGCCCGGACACCCTGGCCCCGCCCGAGGCCTACCTCTACTTGCTCGCCGCCGCCGCCCCCGACCCCGGCGCTTTCGTCCGCGCCTTCGGCCTGCCCAAGGGCTTTGCCGAAGGGGCGGGGAGGCTCCGCCATCCCCCGGACGACCCCGAGCGGGTGCGCGAGCTCGGCGAGCCCTTCGTCTGGGCGTTCTTGGCCCGCCACCCCGAGCGCGAGGGCTGGCTTTCGAAGAAGGAGCGCCGCCTCCGGGGCCGCGACCTGATCGCGCTGGGCATGAAGCCGGGGCCGGCGGTGGGGGAGATCCTCCGCCAGGTCGCCGCCGCCCGCGAGCGCGGCGAGGTCAAGGGCTACGAGGAAGAGCTCATCTTGGCCCGTAAACTGATGGAAGCGTATGGGTCTCCTTAGCTTCCTTTCCCAGCCTTTGCTCTTTCTGGTGGCCTTCGCCGCCGCCGCCTTCGGCCTGGTGGTCCACAACCTGGCCCAGGCCTGGCTCGCCGACCGTTACGGCGACCCCAACCCCCGCCGCTACGGCTTTCTTACCCTGGACCCCAAGGTCCACCTGGACCCGATCGGGCTGCTCTTGCTCCTTTTGCTCGGGTTCGGCTGGCCCCGCTTCGTGCCCTTTCGGCTCTACGGCAAGAAGGAGGCGCTGGTGGCCCTGATGGGGCCGGTGGGATTTTTCGCCGCCGCCTTCGTCTACCTGCTCCTCGCCCGAATCCTCCCTACCGGCATGGGCCTTTTGCCCGTCGCCCAGGGGTTGGAGCTCGCCGGCTTCCTGATGATCGGCCACGCGGTGGTCTACCTCTTTCCGGTACCGCCCCTGGACGGCGCCCGCGTGGCCCGGGCGCTCGGGGGTCCCGAGGTCCGCCGCCTGCTGGCCCAGATCGAGTCCTGGGGGCCGGTGGGCTTCATCCTGATCTTTCTGGTGCTCTCCTACACCGGCGTTCTGGGCACGCTGGAACGCGGGATTTACGGCTTCATCGTGAAGATCTTCGCCATCCTGGGGCTCTGAGATGCTCATCAACCTGCTTGCCGAAGATCCGCTGGCGTTTTTCCTGATCTCGATCGCGCTCGTCTTCGCCCTGGTGCTCCACGAGCTGGGTCACGCGGCGGCCGCGCTCTACTTCGGCGACGACACCGCCAAGAGGATGGGCCGGCTCACCCTGAACCCGCTCGCCCACCTCGACCCCCTGGGCACGCTGCTTCTGCTCTTCGTCGGCTTCGGCTGGGCCAAGCCGGTGCCGATCAACCCCTACCGCTTTAAGAACTACCGCCTCGGGCTCTTCGTGGTCTCGATCGCCGGGATCGTGGTCAACCTGATCCTGGCGGTGCTCGCCATGTTCGCCCTGAAGGCGCTCTACGCCTACGACCCCGGCGCGGTGGTGGCCGCCTTCCGGGGCGAGAACTCCCTTCTTGGCTCGCTGGCACTGGCACTTTACTACTTCGGCTCGTTGAACCTGGTGCTGGCGGTCTTCAACCTGCTGCCGATCCCGCCGCTCGACGGCTCGAAGATCCTGCAGTCGCTGCTGCCGCTTCGCTTTCACCGCTTCCTCTGGCAGCTCGAGAAATACAGCTGGCTGAGCTTCCTTTTGATCGTCACCGTGCTCCGCGAGCCCATCCACCAGATCATCGCCTACACCCAGCGGGCCTTCTTCGACCTCTTTTTCTGAGTAGAATCGGCGCGATGCAGGCGCACGCGATCGCAGCGGCGGTGAACCGGGGCGAGCTCGACCCGGTGGAGCTCGCCCGCCAGACCCTGGCCAGAATCGAGCGGGAGGACGCCAAGTATCACGCCTTTTTGCGGCTGAATCCGAACGCGCTCGAGGAGGCCCGCCGCGTGACCGAGCGGGTGCGCGCGGGCGAGCGCCTGCCGCTCGCCGGGGTGCCGGTGGCGGTGAAGGATAACCTCACCACCCAGGGCCTCGTCACCACCGCCGGCTCCCGAATCCTGGAAGACTTCGTTCCGCCCTACACCGCCACCGCGGTCGAGAGACTCCGCCAGGCGGGGGCGGTGGTGATTGGGAAGACCAACCTCGACGAGTTCGCCATGGGCTCCTCCACCGAGCACTCCGCCTTCGGGCCCAGCAAGAACCCCCACGACCCCACCCGGGTGCCGGGCGGTTCCTCCGGGGGCTCGGCGGCGGCGGTGGCGGCGGCGCTGGTGCCGCTGGCACTCGGTTCCGACACCGGCGGCAGCATCCGCCAGCCGGCCGCCTACACCGGGGTGCTCGGGTTCAAGCCCACCTACGGCCGGGTCTCCCGCTACGGGCTGATCGCCTACGCCTCCAGCCTGGACGTGGTGGGGCCCTTTGCGCTGGATCTTTCGGACCTGGCGCTGGCGATGGACGTGCTCGCGGGGAAAGACCCCAAGGACGCCACCAGCCTGGACGCGCCGGGGGCGTTCGTCGCGGCGCTCAAAGGGGAAGTCCGGGGCCTCCGGGTCGGCGTGGTCGAGGAAACCCTGGGCCCCGGCACCGACCCCGGGGTGAAGGCCGCGACCCTGGGGTTCTTGCGGGTGCTCGCGGAAGAAGGAGCCGAGGTGGGGGAGGTCAAGCTCCCCGAGCTCGAGTTCGCCCTCGCCACCTACTACCTGGTGGCCACCAGCGAGGCGAGCTCGAACCTGGCCCGCTACGACGGCACCCTCTACGGCCGGCGCGAGCCCGCCCCCGACCTGGTCCAGATGATGAAGCGAACCCGGGCCAAGTTCTTCGGCCCCGAGGTGAAGCGCCGCATCCTGATGGGTACGTTTGCGCTCTCCTCGGGCTACTACGACGCCTACTACGGCCGCGCGTTGAAGGCCCGACGGGCGATCGCGAACGCCTTCGCCCGCGCTTTTCGTGCGTTCGACCTCTTGGTCACGCCCACCGCCCCCACCCCCGCCTTCCGGCTGGGGGAAAAGCTCGCCGATCCTCTCTCGATGTACCTCACCGACGTCAACACGGTGGCGGCGAACCTGGCCGGGCTGCCGGCACTCAGCGTTCCCGCCGGCTACGCGGGGGGGCTCCCGGTGGGGGTCCAGCTGATCGCCCCGGCGCTTTCGGACGAGCGGCTTTTCACCGCCGCTTCCGCCTTCGTGCGGGCGACCGAGGGGGCCTACCTCAAGCCCGCGGTAGGCTAAGAGGGTGGAGTCCTACTACCGCCGGGCGTCTCGGCTGGCCTGGCGGCTGCGTCAGGAAGGAAGGCCGCTTTTCTGGGCGGACCGTCCGCCCGACGGGCGCTTCTTCCGGGACGGCGACGCCCTCCTGCTCTGGGAGTGGCGGCTCGAGTTCCCGCCCGGGGGGCGGCCGGTGGCGGTCATCGACCTCGAGACCACCGGGCTCTACCCCGACCGCCACGGGGTCACCGAGATCGCGGTGGTGCGGCTGGAAGGTGGGGAGAAGCGCGTCTTCTCCGCTTTCTCCAACCCCGGGCGGCCGATACCCCCGGAGGTACAGCGGCTCACCGGGATCACCGAGGACGACGTGCGGCAGGCGCCGCCCTTCGAAGAGGTCCTGGAAGCCGCCCGGCCGTACCTGGAGGGGGCCGTCTGGATCATTCAAAACGCCCCCTTCGATCTGGGGTTCCTGACCCCGGCGCTGGCCCGGATTGGGTTTAGAATGAAGCCCAAGGTGGTGGATACCCTGCGCTTGGCCCGCAAAACCCTGCCGGGGCTCAGAAGCTATCGCCTGCAGCGCCTGGCCGAGGTCCTCGCCTGGCCGGGCGGGGGCTACCACCGCGCCCGATCCGACGCCGAGGCCACCCTTTGGGTAGCCCACGAACTTTATTACCTCCGCGCAAGCGGCAGGGCGATTCCCCTGGAGGAGCTATGAAGGAAGCCCGGTATACCCTGACCAGCCACTGCATCGAAAGCGGCCGTTTGGTTCTGACCCCCTCGCTCGGCGCCCTCCTGGGGGACAGCGAGCGCGTCCCGGCGGTGGGCCCGAACGGGGAGGAGCTCGAGCTCACCGTCGACCGAGCCGCCGGCGAGGTCCGGGGGCTGGCGCCGCTC
The DNA here is from genome assembly GCA_027061845.1 of Thermaceae bacterium. Lineage (GTDB taxonomy): Bacteria > Deinococcota > Deinococci > Deinococcales > Marinithermaceae > WFXV01. The sequence goes on along the minus strand of JAMOVS010000028.1, from coordinate 8,635 downwards.
TTCCTTTCCGGGGAGTTCGCCCCCAACGACCAGATCCGCTTCGTCCGCGAGGGGGATCGGATCGCCATCGAGCCGGTGGGCAAGCGCGTCCGCCGGCGCCCGTCATTGCCCAAGTCGAAGCCCCAGGCCAAGAAGCCTTCGGCCCCTGCGGTGACGCCCTATCCCAAGGAGGTCCTCTATCCCCAGGCGGGCAAGCGACCGGCGTTCGTCGAGGCGCTCTCGGCGCTGGGCCTCGAGGCCTTCCCCGAGGGCCGCTTCTGGCGCTTCCGGGCCCGCATGGGACGCAAGGGCTTCTCCCTCGTGGCCGCTCGCGAGGGCCAGGCAAGCGTGGAGGAGTTGGTCGCGGCGCGGGCCGAGCGCGACGCCGACTTCGCCCTTTGGATCGTGGTCGAGGAACGCCCCAAACCCATCCCCGGCCTGGTGGTGGCGGGGGAGGGCGCGCTCCGGCTGCTCGCCGAGCTGCACCAGAGCTTCCCCCTCGGGGCCATGGAGCTTTTGCGCCTCTTCTCCGGCGGGCGCATCGGGCTCGACGAGGTGGAGCGGCAGCGGCGCGAGGTCGCCGGCCTGCTCGGCGAGCGGGCCCAGTTTTCCGCGGTGCTGCTCGCGCTCGCGCCTTTCCGCAAGGACCAGGTCTTCCTTCTGGAGGACCTGCTGCCGGAAGTGGGCGAAACCGTCTCCGCCGACGGCGTGCGCCGCGCCCTCGAGGTGCTGGCCGGGCCCCCGTTCTTCGCCCTCGAGGCCCTGGGACCCGGCGAATACCGCCTGCGGGAAACGGTGGCGGCGCTGCTCGAGGGGCTGGCCGCCTACGCCACCCAGCTCAAGCGTCGCCTGCCGGCGTCGGTGCCGGCAGCAGGCGGTCGAGGCTAGCCCGCACCCGCCGCCGGGCGGCGTTCACCGCCCGCCAGTCGGGCGCCCGGCCCGACTGCACCAGCGCCACCACCTCCCGGGGGTCGGGGCGAAGGGGGAGCAGCGGCGCCCCGGTATCCTCGGCGAACCCCTCGACTTTGGGGTCGTAGGCGATCCCGGCGTACGGCGTTCCCGCCGCCGCCGCGAGGACCATGCCGTGCAGGCGGGCGCTGACCACGTACTCGGCGCTTCGGATCAGGTAGAGCGCGCGCTTGGGGTCGCCGGTGGCCTCCTTGGGGATACCCCGGAACGCCTCCAGAACCGCCTCGTCCCTGCCCGGCTGGAGGGCCAGCGCCAGCACGGGAAAGCCCAGCTTATGAAGGCGCTCGGCGGCCGCCACCAGCGGTTCCACCGGCACCTGGTAGCGGGGGATCAGCAGCACCAGGCCGGGCTCCCGGGCCAGCTCCGGGGCCGGCAGCAAGAGCGCGGGGTCGCCGCCGAGCTCGGCCTCGAGGCCGAGCCGGCGGGCGTAGGCCTGGCTCCGGCGGTCGCGCACCACCAGGGGAAGCGAGCGCAGCGTCCGGGCCACCGCCCGCTCCCCGGCGGGACTCAGCGGGCCCAGGGAGACGCCAAAAGCCGCCGCCGGGGTCTTGAGGAAGCGGGCCAGCCTTAAAAGACCCAGGTAATACGCCAGGCTCCTCTTCGAGGTGCGATCCTGAAAAAGCCCCCCGCCCCCCAGCAGGAAGTAATCCGCCCGGCGAAACACCCGGAAGAGGGAGAGGGGCCGCATGCGGGGGAAGGCCTGGACTTCGTACTCGCGGGCGGTCTCCCCGGGGGCGGCCGAGAGTACCCAGGGCTCGTGGCCGCGGCGCTTCAGCTCGGACACCAGGCTCAAGAGCATGGCCTCGTCGCCGGCGTTCTTGAAGCCGTAGTAGCCGCCTAGGGCCACAACCATCGGCGCACCCCCCGGTAGGCGAGCCAGCCCCCCAGGCCGAAGAGCAACCCGATCAGGGCGCCGTTGAAGCTGCGGACCAGGCTCACCCAAAACGGCGTGTGGTAGTGGGCGAAGGAGTCGAGGATCGAGGCTTCGGCGATCACGCCGAAGGCGAGCAGGGCGTAGACCAGCCAGCGGGGCAGTTCTCCCACGCCCAGCAGGGCGAAGACCGCGCTCGCGTGACCGAAGATTTCCTTGAAGCGCGGCCGGATCATCAGCGCCTGCAGCTGGTCCCGGAGGGCGAGCTCCAGCCCGGGAACGAAGGGGGCGTCGTTGCCCCGGCGGAGAAAGGCGATCGCCAGCCCGAGCAGCAGGAGCCCGGCCAGCGCCGCCTCCCCCAGACGAACGGGGTGCCGGTAGAGCCGCGCCAGCGTCTCCTGCCAGCCGACCTTGGGCAGCTGGGCCAGCAGGTAGAGAAACGGCGGGAGCACCAGCACCAGGCCGACCCCCTTGAAGGCGGCGAGCCCGAGCAGGGTTTCCGGGGTGGTCCCCAGGACGGTCAGAACGACGGCCCCGGCCAGGGCGTAGCCCAGGGCCGCCCACCAGCGGAGGAGGCCCCTTAGGGGCTCCAGGAAGCCGAGCACCGGGAAGACCAGGGCGACCAGCAGTGGGCCCGCCTGGGCGCCGCCGTAGCCGAAGGCGAGCAAGAGCAGAAAAAAGCCGGTGATCCAGGCCAGCGCCGGCGGCAGACGCACCAGATAGAGCAGCAGCCCGGCGAACACCCCGATCCAGGCGAGGAGCCGCAACCTGGAGGGCCGGTAGCGCTTCACCTCGGGCACCCCCGGGGCGATGCCCGCCCGGGCCAGACCGGCCTGGATCCGGGCGAGAAAGCGCCGGGTGTCCTCCGGCCGGGGATAGGGCCGGAAATAGAGCACCCGGTGACCGCGCTCGCGGGCGGCGAGGACGTATTTCCCTGCCGCCACCGCCGGGGAAAGCTTGAGCTGGTACTCCCCCCGCAGGCTAAAGAGCCGGATCCCCCCGACTTTGCGGGCGAGCTCGGCCACCCCGGCCTGGCGCACCCCCTCGATCAAGGCCACCGGGGCCTGCAGCATCGCCGCCAGCTCGTCCAAGCGGTCGGGCCAGCCCAGGGCCTCGGTCCCCACGAAGACGTAGAGGCCGGTCTGCGGCGGGAGCCGCGGCGGCCAAGGGTGCAGGGGGTGGTTTTCCGGGCGGTAGACGATCCAGAAGCCGGCGCGGTAGGCGGCGTCGATCTCCGGCGGCGGCCCCAGGGGCACCTTGCCCACGTCCTGCCGGAACCCGACCCAGGTCTCCCCACGCCAGACCACCCGGTGCTGGGGCAGGGGAATCTCCTCCGCCCCCGGGACGGTGGTGTAGTGCCAGCCGGAGAGGAAGCCGGCGGCGGGAGCGAGCAGCGAGAGGAGCTCCCCGGCGAGGTAGCGACCCCGGCCCCGCCGGGCCCGGTCCTCCACGTGTTCCTCGTAGAAGGCCACGCCGGTGACCCCCCAGCGGCGCAGGGACTTCAGGGCCTCGGCGAGGCTGAGGCCGTTCGCTTGCGCGTACTTGCGCAGTCCGGCCCCGTCCACCACCAGCGCCACCGGGCCGGGCCGATCGTAGGCCAGCTTGGGAAGGAGCGCCGGCAACGAGGCCAACGCCGCCAGGATCAACGCCCCCCGAAGGAATCTGGGCACTAGGCCGCCTCCAGCGCCCCTTTAAGCCGCGAGGCGAGGACCTCGAGGGCAGGCGTGTTCATGCCCCCGCCGGGGACGATCAGGTCGGCATAGCGTTTGGTGGGCTCGACGAAGGCCAGGTGCATGGGCCGTACCGAGGAGAGGTACTGGTCGATCACCGAGTCCACGCTGCGACCGCGTTCCTTGATGTCGCGCTTGAGCCGGCGGATGAAGCGCACGTCCGGGTCGGCGTCGACGTAGACCTTGAGGTCCATGCGCTCGCGGATCCGGGGGTCGTAGAGGGACAGGATGCCCTCGACCACCACCACCGGTGCCGGTTCCACCCGCCTGGTTTCGGGGAGGCGTGCGTGTTGAACGAACGAATATTGGGGCATTTCGATCGGCCGACCCGCGAGCAGTTCCTCGAGGTGATGCACCAGGAGGTCGAGGTCGAAGGCGTCGGGGTGGTCGTAGTTGGTCTTCGCCCGCTCCTCGAGGGGCAGGTCCCCTAAATCTTTGTAGTAGTTGTCCATCGGCAAGAGCGCCAGGTGGCCCGGGCCCACGATGGCCTCGACCCGGGCCACCACCGTACTCTTGCCGCTGCCGGAACCCCCGGCGATCCCCAGTACGAAGGGCATGTCAGCTTTTCGCCTCAGCGCAGGTGTTGATGCCGAAGATCAGGTAGAGCGGGCAGAAGCGGATCGCGGCGGTGACCAGGAAGACCACGCCGAGGATTCCCGCGATCCAGGCGGCGGTACCCGAAAGCCCCATGTAGGCCCAGAGCAAGAGCACGATCCCCAAGATGAAGCGGACCGTCCGGTCGGTATTGCCCACGTTGCACTTCATCCTTCATCACCCCCTTTCCACTTTACGGCGCGGGCCCGGCTTGCGCGAGCCTTGGGATTTTGCTAGGCTTTGCGCCAAGCGCGTTAGCGCCCGTCCTGTGAGAGAACGAACCCCGTTCTCTTATCCCGAGCGGTGGAGGGAACCGGCCCTGTGAAGCCGCGGCAACCGGTGGGGACGCCCCACGTCCGGTGCCAATGCCGGCCCGCAGCATGCGGGGACGATAAGGGAAGGGGAGGCATGGCCCCCCTTCCGAGCCCTGGGAAGGGGGAGTTGTTTTGAGGAAAGAGACGATCAGCGTTCACCTGGGACTGCCCGAGGACGATCCCTTCGGGGCACTGCAGCCGCCCGTCTACGCCACCACCAGCTACCTTTTCCGGGACACCGAGCACGCCCGGCAGCTCTTTTCCCTGGAAGAAGAAGGCTACATCTACAGCCGGATCCAAAACCCCACGGTGGCCGCCCTGGAGCGCCGCCTGGCGGCGCTGGAGGGCGCCCTGGGGGCGGTGGCCGCGGCCAGCGGCCACGCCGCCCAGACGCTCGCGGTCCTGGCCCTCGCGAGCGCCGGCGACAACCTGGTGGCGAGCCCCAACCTCTACGGCGGCACCGTCAACCAGTTCAAGGTGCTCTTCCGCCGGCTCGGAATCGAGGTCCGCTTCGTCTCCCGCGAGGAGCGGCCGGAGGAGTTCCTGGAGCACACCGACGAACGCACCCGGCTTTGGTGGCTGGAGACGATCGGCAACCCGGCGCTTTCCGTCCCCGACTTCGACGCCCTCGCCGAGGCCGCCCGCAAGGTTGGGGTGGCGCTCTTCGTGGACAACACCTTCGGCATGGGGGGCATGCTCTTTAACCCCCTGGCCCGCGGCGCTGCCGGCGTCACCCACTCGGTGACCAAGTGGATCGGCGGTCACGGGGCGGCGCTCGGGGGGGCGGTCCTCTCCGGGAAGTTCCCCTGGGAGAACGGGCGCTACCCCGGGCTCTCCCAGCCCAACCCCAGCTACCAGGGCCTGGTCTTCACCGAGGCCTTCGGCGAACGGGCCTTTTTGGCCCGGGTGCAGGCCGACCTCCTCCGCGACCTGGGCGCCGCCCTCGGCCCCTTCGAGGCCTTCTTGCACCTTTTGGGCACCGAGACGCTGCCGCTCCGGGCGGAGCGCATCAACCAAAACGCCCGCGCCCTGGCGGAGTGGCTCCGGGAACACCCCAAAGTGGCCTGGGTCAACTATCCCGGGCTCGAAGACCACCCCCACCACGACCGCGCCTGGCGCTACTTCGGGGGGCAGGGCGGCGGCGTCTTGACCTTCGGCCCCAAGGGCGGCTTCGAGGCCGCCCGGCGCTTCATCGAGCGGGTGCGGCTGGCCAAGCACCTCGCCAACGTCGGTGACGTGCGCACGCTGGTGATCCACCCCGCCTCCACCACCCACAGCCAGCTCGACCAGGCGGCCCTGCGGGCGGCCGGGGTACGGCCGGAAATGATCCGGGTCTCGGTGGGGCTGGAACACCTGGACGACCTTAAGGCCGACTTCGATCAGGCGCTTAGGGAGTAGGACGGATGGGGACGCTGCTTTACGAAGAATGGGGTGAGCACGAGGCGCTCTTGATCGTGCCGGAGCCCAAGGGGCCGGAAGTTCCCCCGCCGCTCCCGCGCACCGTCCGGCTCTTTTCCCAGGGGTTCGCCCTGGAGGGCGGGGGCACGCTCCCCCACCTGGACCTGCGCTACGAGACCTACGGCCGCTTCGACCGCCGCGCGGTGCTCGTCTTCCACGCCCTCTCGGGCTCGGCCCACGTGGCCGGAACCTACAGCGACGAGGTCTTTGAAAGGCTTTCGCCGCTGGAGCGGGCCTTCGGACGCCACGGCTGGTGGAACGCGCTGGTAGCCCCGGGCGGGGCCATCGACACCGAGCGACGCTTCGTCATCGCGGCCAACGTTCCGGGATCCTGCTACGGCAGCACCGGGCCGGTGAGCCCAGCGCCGGACGGCCGGGCCTACGGCCCCCGTTTCCCCAAGGTCACGATCCGCGACATGGTGCGGGCGCAGGCGGCGCTTTTGGACCTGCTCGGGATCGAATCGGTGGACGTGATCGGGGGCAGCATGGGGGGAATGCAGGCGCTGGAGTTCGCCCTTATCTTCCCCGAACGGGTGCGCTCGCTGGTAGTGATCGCGGCGCCGGGAAGGCACGGCCCCTGGGCCCGGGCGCTTTCCTCCCTGGGTCGCCGGGCGATTCGCCTGGATCCCGAATTTAAGGACGGGTACTACGACCGCCAGCCCGAGGGCCTGGCGCTCGCCCGCTCGATCGCCATGGCCGGCTACCGCCACCCGGAAAGCTTCGAGCTCCGCTTCGGCGCCGAGCCCGAAAGCGGCGAGCGCTACCTCGACTACCACGGCAGGAAGTTCTTAGAGCGCTTCGACGCCAACGCCTACCTCACCCTGCTCGACGCCATGGACGCCCACGACGTGGGGCGGGGGAGGGGAGGCCTGGGGGCGGCGCTCGCGCGGCTTCAAACGATTCCCGCGCTTTTCGTGGGCATCGACACCGACCTGCTCTACCCGGCGGAGGAGGTCCGGACGCTGGCCCGGCTGGCCGGCGCCGAGTACGCCGAGATCAAAAGCCCCCACGGACACGACGCCTTCCTCATCGAGCACGATCAGATGCGCCAGCTGCTCGCCGCCTTCGGATGGCCCGGATGAAGAGCAACACGAGGGCGGCGGCGATCGCTCCAAGGGCGACGCGGATCAGGGGCGAGGATTCGTCCAGTGCCTCCACCTTCGCCGGCAAGGTGACCAGCGCGCCGGCGGGGAAGAGCAGGGTCACCGGTACCTCCTCGCCGGGTTTGTAGCTCCCGCCCACCAGGCGGATGCGGTACGTAGTCCGGAGCCCGAAGTTGCTCACCCCGTGGGGAATGGGGATCTCCTCGACCGGACGGTAGCGGCCGCCCTCCCGGACCTCGAAGACCCCCTTGGAGCGGTCGGTACGCACCACCTTGAGCCAGAGGGTGTCCTCCAGGGGGTAGCTGACCTGCAGCTCGAGAAAGCTCCCCTGCCGGCCGGTGAGGATTCGGATGTGGTCGATCTCCAGATCGCTGGTGTGACCCGCGGCCCAGAGCAGAAGGAGCAAAAGCAGTCCACCGATCCGCTTCAAAAGCTGCCCCCGTTGGCCAGGACGTAGCGCAGGTCCTCGACCACCGCGTCGACCTTCTCCAGGTCCTTCTGCCCGTAGTAGATCCGGATCATCCCCCGGGAGTCGACCAGCGTCACCGTTGAGGTGTGGTCGATGAAACCCCGCTCGTCGCGCTTGGAGTAGACGTAGTACTTGGCCGCCACCTCGGCGATCTGCTCCGGGCTCCCCGAGAGCCCGACGAAGTCCTGGTCGAAGAGCTTGGCGTAGCGATCGGTGGTGTCGGGGTCGTCGCGCTCGGGGTCGACGGTGATCATCAGCACTTTCAGGTCCTTGGGCCGGCCCAGCGCCTTGTAGACCTGCGCCAGCTGGTACATCGTCATGGGGCAGATGTCGGGGCAGTGGGTGTAGCCGAAGAAGATCAACACCACCTGACCCCGGAGCTGGTGCATCGAGTAGGGCTTTCCCCCGGCGGTGTAGAGCGTGAAGTCGGGCGCCGGCTTGGGTTCTTTCAAAACCGTTCCCGAAAGGGTCACCTTGGCGTGTCCCTTATAGGGGATGAAAAGCCCCATGGCACCGAGGGCGAGGACCAGAAGGGCGGCGATCGCACGACCCATCGCGTTCACTATAGCGGCTATAATGCCCTTGGCGTGAACGCCACGTGTGCTGAAAGGAGGACGGAGATATGAAACGTTGGATCACTCTCAGCCTTGCGGTGGCCCTCTTCGCCGGGCTCGCCATGGCTCAGGTTCGGGTCGGCATCGCCTTCGACGCCGGCGGCAAGAACGACCGCAGCTTCAACCAGATGGCCTGGGAGGGGGCCCAGAGGGCCAAGAAGGACTTCGGCATCGAGCTCTACGACTTCGAGCCCAACGACCCCAGCCAGGTGGGCCAGGGCATCCGGGCCTTTGCCGAGGAGGGCTTCGACCTGGTGATCGGCGTCGGCTTCGCTAACGAGCCCGCGATCACCGCCGTGGCCAAGGAGTTCAAGGACGTCAAGTTCGCGGTGATCGACGCCGTGAGCCCGGAGAAGGACAACGTCGCCAGCCTGGTCTTCCGGGAGCACGAGGGCTCCTTCCTGGTGGGCTACATCGCCGGCAAGCTCACCCAGACCGGCGTGGTGGGCTTCATCGGCGGCATGGACATCCCGCTGATCCACAAGTTCGAGGCCGGCTACCGCGCCGGCGTCGAGTACGCCTGCAAGGAAGACG
>JAMOVS010000027.1 GCA_027061845.1 Thermaceae bacterium | reverse complement strand
CGTGGCGGGCCCCGGCCTCGATCGCGCTCAGGGCGTTGGCCACCGCCAGGCCGGAGTCGTTGTGCCCGTGGAAGCCCACCGGCACCTCCCCCGCCAGCTCCACCACCGTGCGGGTGCTCTTTTCCACTTCGCGGGGGAGGGCGGCGCCGTTGGAGTCGCCGAGGTCGATGAGGTCGGCGCCGGCCTCGAGGGCCGCCTGCACCACCGCCAGGGGGTAGTCCTTGCCCCGCCGGCAGGCGTCGAAGAAGTGCTCGGCGGTGAAGAGCACCTCCTTGCCCTGGTCCTTGAAGAAGGCCACCGTGTCCCGCACCATGCGCAGGTTCTCCTCCAGGCTGGTGCGGATCACCTTCTCGACGTGGAGCTCCCAGGCCTTGCCGTAGACGTGCACCACGTCGGTCTCGGCTTTGAGCATGGCGCGGACGTTGGGATCCCGGGAGGGCGGGGTCTCGGGGCGGCGGGTGGAGCCGAAGACGGTGAGCTTGCCCTTTAGGCCCAGCTCCTTGGCGCGGGCGAAGACCTCGAGGTCCTCGGGAAACTGGTAGGGCCAGCCCGCCTCCAGGTAGTCGATCTCGAGCTCGTCGAGGAGCTTTAGGATTTCGAGCTTGTCCTCGGGGGTGAAGCTCACCCCTTCGGCGAGCGCCCCGTCGCGCAGGGTGGTATCGAGCAGGCTGACCGGCTTCATGCCCTCACCTTACCGCAACCGGAAAAAGCATTCGCCCCGGCCTTCCGGCCGGGGCCTGCTGGTCGGGGCGAGAGGATTTGAACCTCCGACCACCTGAACCCCATTCAGGTGCGCTCCCTGGCTGCGCTACGCCCCGCAGCACGTTTTAGTCTATCGAGCGCCCTTTGCCTTGTCAACGCGAGGGCCCGGCCCGTATACTTCCGGCAAGATGCCGACCGGCAAAGGCCTTTCCCTAACCCCCGCGCCCCGGGGGTAGGGCATACCTTGGCCACCCGCCCCCCGGCCGTACCGGGGGGCTTTTTAGGAGGAAGCATGGGAAAAACGCTCTATGAGAAGGTCTTCGACGCCCACGCGGTGCGCACCCTCCCGGACGGCCGCAGCCAGCTCTTCATCGACCTGCACCTGATCCACGAGGTGACCAGCCCCCAGGCCTTCGCCATGCTCAAAGAGCGGGGTCTCAACGTCGCCTTCCCCCACCGCACCTTCGCCACCGTGGACCACATCGTCCCCACCGACCGCCGGGAGGAGCCCTTTCCCGACCCCCTGGCCCAGGAGATGCTGGACGCCCTCCGGCAAAACGTCAAGGAGCACGGCATCACCTTCTTCGATCTGAAAAGCGGCCGCCAGGGCATCGTCCACGTGATCGGCCCCGAACTCGGCCTCACCCAGCCCGGCTTCACCATCGTCTGCGGCGACTCCCACACCTCGACCCACGGCGCCTTCGGCGCCGTTGCCTTTGGCATCGGCACCACCCAGGTCCGGGACGTGCTCGCTACCCAGACCCTGGCGGTGGAAAAGCTCAAAGTCCGCCGCATCGACGTAAACGGCCGGCTCCTCCCCGGGGTCACGGCAAAAGACGTGATCCTCCATATCATCCGCACCCTGGGCGTCAAGGGCGGGATCGGCTACGCCTACGAGTACGGCGGCGAGGTCATCGAGCGAATGAGCATGGAAGAGCGCATGACCGTCGCCAACATGTCGATCGAGGGCGGCGCCCGGGTGGGCTACATGAACCCCGACGAGACCACCTTCGCCTACTTAAAGGGCCGGCCCTACGTCCCCGAAGGCGAGGACTGGGAGCGGGCGGTGGCCGAGTGGAAGGCGCTCGCCTCCGACCCCGACGCCAAATACGACGACCGGGTGGAAATCCAAGGCGAGGCGATCGCCCCCACCGTCACCTGGGGCGTCCACCCCGGGCAGTCGGCCCCGGTGGACGGCCGGGTGCCCGACCCCGCCGACTTCCCCGAGTCCGAGCGGGCCCAGGTGGAAGACGCCCTTCGTTATATGAAGCTAAAGCCGGGGATGCCCCTTAAAGACGTCAAGGTCGACGTTGCCTTCATCGGCAGCTGCACCAACGGCAGGCTCTCCGACCTCCGGGAGGTGGCGAAGTACCTCGCCGGCAAGAAGGTGGCGAAGGGGGTGCGGGCCCTGGCCGTCCCGGGGAGCCAGCTGGTGGCGGAGGCCGCCGAGAAAGAGGGCATCGCCGACGTCTTCCGCCAGGCCGGCTTCGAGTGGCGGGCCCCCGGCTGCTCGATGTGCCTGGCGATGAACCCCGACCGCCTGGTGGGCGACGAGCTCGCCATCAGCTCCTCGAACCGCAACTACAAGGGCCGCCAGGGAAGCCCTACCGGCCGTACCGTGCTGGCGAGCCCCCTGACCGTGGCCGCGAGCGCCGTCGCCGGCCATATCGCCGACCCCCGCGAGGTCTTCGGGATGGGAGGGTAGCATGCCGCCGATCAAGAAGATCCAGGGAAGGGCGGTGCCCATCAAAGGCCGCGACATCGACACCGACCGCATCGTGCCCGCGCGCTTTTTGAAGACCGTCACCTTCGAAAAGCTGGGGGAAGCGCTCTTTTACGACGAGCGCTTTGACGAGGCGGGAAACCCGAAGGACCACCCCCTAAACGACCCCCGCTTCGCCGGGGCCAGCCTGATGCTGGTCGAGGCCGGCTTTGGCTCGGGATCGTCCCGCGAGCACGCGCCCCAGGCGATCAAGCGGGCAGGGTTTAAGGCCCTCGTGGGCGAATCCTTCGCCGAGATTTTCTTCAACAACGCCACCCAGATCGGCCTGGTGGCGGTGACCGTGGCCCCCGAGGACCTTGGCTACCTCTTCGCCCTGGTCGAGCAAAACCCCGAGACCGAGCTCGTCCTCGACCTCGAGAAGATGGAGCTCCTCGCCGGCGACCGGGCGATTCCGGTCTTTCTGCCCGAGGCGGTGCGCGAGGCCTTCCTTACGGGCCGCTACGACCCCCTGGACCTCCTGCTCGAGGCCATGGACCAGGTCCGCGCCCTGGACGCGCGGCGGGCGGGGCCGGGGAAGAGGGGGAAGTACGGGGAGTAGGAGGTGGGATGTGGGAGGTGGGAAAGAGGATTTTTCCTACCTCCTACCCCCTACCTCCCACCCCCCAATTTGGTAAAACCATCCCATGCCCAAGATCGCGCTCCTTCCCGGCGACGGCATCGGGCCCGAGGTCACCGAAGCGGCGGTAAGGGTTCTTAAGGCCCTGGACGCGGCCGAGGGGCTGGGCCTAACCTTTGAGCGCTTCGCCTTCGGCGGCGAGGCGGTGGACGCCTTTGACGACCCCTTTCCCGAGGAAACGAAACGGGGCGTGCTTGAGGCCGACGCCGTACTCCTCGGCGCCATCGGCGGGCCTAAGTGGGACGCGCTTCCCCGGGAGAAGCGCCCCGAAACGGGGCTCCTCGCCCTTCGGAAGACGCTTGGCCTTTTTGCCAACCTGCGCCCGGCCAAGGTGATGCAGGGCCTGGAACACCTCTCCCCCCTCCGCCCCGAGCTCGCCCGCGGGGTGAATCTTCTGATCGTCCGCGAGCTCACCGGCGGCATCTACTTTGGCAGCCCGAGGGGCATCACCGAGGACGAGGCCTTTAACACCATGC
>JAMOVS010000026.1 GCA_027061845.1 Thermaceae bacterium | reverse complement strand
CCCGAGGTGTTCGAGGAAACGATCGCGCCCGGCTTCAGGATCTTCTCCAGCCGGGCGAAGAGCTCCTGCTTGGGACCGGGCTTTTCGATGATCGCCTCGACGACCCAGTCCACGTCTTTAAGCTTTTCCAGGTCGTCCTCGGTGTTCCCGATCTCGATGAGACGTGCCCGATCGGGGTCCATAAACGCGGCCGGGCGCGCCTTCAAGGCGCGCTCCAGACCCTTTTTCACGATGGCGTTCTTGTCCTCCCCTTCGGCGGGGATGTCGAGGAGGACCACCGGGATTCCGGCGCTGGCGGCGAGGGCGGCAATCCCTGCCCCCATCGTGCCCGCGCCGACGACGCCGATCTTTCGGATGCGCATGCCCACCTCCTTATACCGAGTATAAATTTATACCGCGTAGAGCCTCGAGGGCAACCCGCGACCAGCCCTCGAGCCGCTCGGCCTCCGCCTCTACCTGGGCGAGGGGCACGAGCTCCCCGGAGAGCTTCTCCGCTTCCCGCACCGCCGGCTCCTTGTCGGGCTCGACGAGGTAGAGCACCCCGACGTGCACCCGCTCCACCGGCGTGGCGTCGGTGAGGATGAGCCCCAGGCGGCGCACCTTCTTCGCCCGCACCCCGGCCTCCTCAAAAAGCTCGCGGTAGAGCGCCCAGGTGATGGGCTCGCGGCAGAGATCCTCGGGGTTCACGTGGCCGCCGACCCCGATCGACTGCCGGCCCACCAGGCGCTTCTCGCCGCCTTTCGGCTTTCGCTGCATGCGCCAGACCTTCCCCCCATAGACCAGAACCGCGTAGGGAATCGGCTGGCGGTAGCGTTCGTCCTCCTCTACCGAAGACCGGGGGCGAAAGGCGCCTTCCGCGTTCAGAAACCGCCAAAGATCGTCGTCAAGGGATAGAAGTCGGTTCGAAGCTTGCGGCAAGCGGGCCGCGTCGACGGTGTACACCAGTTCCACGGGTTCAAGGTACCCCGGAGGAAAAGCGTTATACTAGACTCGGTAAAAACTTATACCGAGGCTAACCTTAGCCAAGGAGGTTCGCGATGGATCGGCCCTGGTACGCCCACTACGACCCCGGTGTCCCCCACGAGGTGGACTACCCGAAAAAGCCCCTCTATCACCTCCTCGAGGCCCAAGCCGAGCGCTTCCCGGAGCACCCCGCGGTCGACTTCCTCGGCCGCCGCATCCGCTACCAGGAACTCTGGCAGAGCACCCGCCGCTTCGCCCGTGCGCTTCAGGACCTGGGCCTTGCTCCTGGGGACCGGGTGGCGATCATGCTCCCGAATAGCCCCCAGTACCTCGCCGCCTTCTACGGCACCCTGCTCGCGGGCGGCGTGGTGGTGAACACCAACCCGCTCTACACCGCTCACGAACTCGCCCACCAGCTCCGGGACTCGGGGGCGAAATTCTTGGTCATGCTCGATCTGCTCTGGCCTCGCTTCGCCGAGGTCGAAAGCGAGGTCCCCACCGAGCTCGTCATCACCACCGGCATCCAAGACGCCCTCCCCTTCCCCAAAAACCTCCTCTACCCCCTGAAGATGAAGCGGGAGGGCAAGTGGGTCGAGGTCCCGGAACATCCAAAGCGCCGCGACTGGAAGACGCTCCTTCGGAACACGCCCCCCGAGCCCACCCCCGCCGAGCCCGACATCGACGAGCTCGCCCTGCTGCAGTACACCGGCGGCACCACCGGAACCCCCAAGGGCGCCATGCTCACCCACCGCAACCTGATGGCGAACGTTCACCAGGTGCTGGCCTGGGCCCCGGGGCTGGAACCGGGCCGCGAGGTGATGCTCGGGGTGCTCCCCTTCTTCCACGTCTACGGCATGACCGTCTCGATGAACTTCGGCATCGCGCTCGGGGCCAAGCTGGTCTTGCTGCCGCGCTTTGACATCAAGCAGGTGATCCAGGCGATCGAGCGCCACAAAGTGACGCTCTTCCCCGGCGTGCCCACAATGTACGTCGCCTTCAACACCTTTCCCGGCATCGAAAAGCGCGACATCCGCTCGATCAAGGTCTGCATCTCGGGGGCGGCGCCTTTGCCCGTCGAGGTCCAGGAGCGCTTCGAGAAGCTCACCGGCGCCAAGCTGGTCGAGGGCTACGGCCTTTCCGAGGCCGCCCCGGTGACCCACTGCAACCCCATCTACGGCAAGCGCAAGAAGGGCTCGATCGGGCTGCCGCTCCCCAGCGTGGACGCCCGCGTCCTCGACCCCGAGTTCCGCCCTCTGCCCCCGGGCGAGGCCGGGGAGCTTGCGGTAATGGGCCCCAACGTGATGAAGGGCTACTGGAACCGGCCCGAGGAGTCCGCCGCCGCGCTTCGGGAAGGGTGGCTCCTGACCGGCGACATCGCCCGCATGGACGAGGAGGGCTACTTCTACATCGTCGACCGCAAGAAGGACATGATCATCGCCGGCGGCTACAACATCTACCCCCGCGAGGTCGAGGAGGTGCTCTACCAGCACGAGGCGGTGCGGGAGGCGGCGGTGGCCGGCGTGCCCGACCCCTACCGCGGCGAAACGGTGAAGGCCTTCGTCGTACTCAAAGACGAGTACAGGGGCAAGGTGACCGAAGGTGACCTCGAGGCCTTCGCCCGGGAACGCCTCGCCCCCTACAAGGTGCCGAAACTCTGGGAGTTCCGCGACGAGCTCCCGAAGACCGCGGTGGGCAAGATCCTGAGGCGGAGGCTCCGGGAAGAGGAGCTAAGGCGCCAGAAGAAAAGCGAGTAAACTGCGCGTATGAGCGACCGGGGTCAGATCGCGGCCGGCGGGCTCGGAATCTTGCTCGCCCTCATCCTCGCCTGGGCGGCGGCCGGGATCCGCATCGTGGACAACCGCCACGTCGGCTGCCGCATCCGGCTGGGCCAGATCCAGACCAACGAGACCCCGCCCGGGGTCCACTGGGTGATGGTGCCGATCGAGTCCCTGGCCACGGTGCCGATCCACACCCGCATCCTCGACTACAAGGGGGTCGAGGTCCTGGCCAAGGACGGCCTGCGCATCCACATGGACATCACCGTGGGCTACAAGATCCGGCCCAACATGGCCTGCGACGCCTTCTTGCAGTACACCGACATCGAGCGGGGCCTGGTCGTCCCCGAGATCCGCTCGGCGCTAAGGAAGGTGGCCTCCCAGTTCCTCTCCACCGAGTACTACGAAAAGCGCTCGGAGGTGGACGCCAAGATCGTGATGGCGCTGGAGGAGCTCGAAAACCCCTACTTCGAGATCGTGCAGGTCAACATCCGCAACGTGGTGCTTCCCGACTCGGTGGTCCAGGCGATCCAGCGCAAGATCGTCGCCAAGCAGGAGGCCGAGCGGATGCAGTTCGTGCTGGAGAAGGAAAAGAAAGAGGCCGAGCGCAAGAAGATCGAGGCCCAGGGCATCGCCGAGGCCAACCGGCTGATCGCCGGCTCGCTGACCGAGAACTACCTCAAGTGGTACCAGATCCAGGCGATCAAGGAGCTCGGGCAGTCGCCCTCGAACACCTTCATGATCGTCCCCTACGACTCCGGGCTCTTCCCCATCCCCACCTACCCGGTGCCCGGGGTCAAGAAGTAGGATGCGCTCGCCCTGGGCCAAACTCCAAGGCGTGGAGCGGGTGCGGCTTTACCCGCCGCCGGGGCCGGTGGTG
>JAMOVS010000025.1 GCA_027061845.1 Thermaceae bacterium | reverse complement strand
ACGACCCCGAGGTGCCGATGGAGGAGATCGTCTCCGCCTTCAGCCAGCTGGTCGACGAGGGCAAGATCCTCTACTGGGGCACCTCGGAGTGGCCGCCGGCGCGGATCGCCGAGGCGGTGACCTTCGCCCGGGATCACGGCCTGCACCCGCCGGTGGTGGAGCAGCCCCAGTACTCGCTCGTCTACCGCGACCGGGTGGAGAAAGAGATCTTCCCCGAAACCACCCGCTTCGGCATGGGGGTGGTGGTCTGGAGCCCGCTGGGGATGGGGCTTTTAACCGGCAAGTACGACGACGGCCTGCCCCAGGGCGCCCGCCTCGCCGAGTACGAGGGGCTCAGGGAGAAGCTCCTCACCGAGGAAAACCGCGAGAAGGTCAAGAAGCTCAAAGCCATCGCAGACCGGCTCGGGGTCAGCCGGGCCCAGCTGGCGCTCGCCTGGGTGCTCCGGCGGCCGGAGGTCTCCTCGGCGATCACCGGCGCCACCCGGCCGGAGCAGCTCAAAGAAAACCTGAAGGCGCTCGAGATCACCCTCGACGAGGAGACGCTACGGGCGATCGACGAGATCTTCCCGCCCGGTCCGGACTGCTACTAGCTCGAGGAAGACGTGCTTTAAGAAGGCGGCGAGCGGCACCGCCACCAGCGCCCCGCCCAGGCCCCCGAGCTCGGCCCCGGCGATCAGGGCGAGCAGCACCGTGAGCGGGTGGAGCTGGGTGGTGCGGGCCATGATCAGGGGGCCGAGGACGTGGCCCTCGAGCTCGGCCACCAGG
Source organism: Thermaceae bacterium (assembly GCA_027061845.1). GTDB lineage: Bacteria > Deinococcota > Deinococci > Deinococcales > Marinithermaceae > WFXV01. Next base: position 14,023 of record JAMOVS010000025.1, on the reverse strand, counting down.
GTGAAGAGCAAGAGCGCGAGGAGCACCGTACCCAGGCCCTGGCCCAGGGCGGCGAGCAGGGTCAGCCCGGCCCCGATCGTCACCCCGAGCATGGGGATGAGCTCGAAGACCGCCACCAAAAAACCCACCGCCGCCGGCATGGGGAGACCCAGAAGGTAAAGCCCGAGCCCGACCAAAAACCCCATGCTGGCGGCGACGATCACCTGGCCGCGGAAGTAGCCGAGGACCGCGGCCTCCACCGCCTCCCCAAGCCAAAGCAATGCCGGCCGAACGCTCGCGGGCGCCAGGCGAAGCAGGGAGGCCAGCATCCCCTTGCCGTCCCAGAGAAAGTAAAGGAAGAGGAAGAAGCCCACCACCACGTCGATCGCGCTGCCCAGGAGGGCGACGAGAGCAGGCACGAGGCCGGTCTTGAGCCAGACTTCGAGGGCAAAAAGCGCCTCCGAGAGCACCGACCAGAAGTCGGCGGAGAGCTCCCTGGGCACGTCGGAAAGGGCGGTCTGGGCCCAGGCCGGGGCGGCCGCCACCAGCCGGTCCCAAAACCCCGCGAGCGCCCGCACCCCGGCGGCGAGATCCTCGGGGAGCGCCTTGAGCGAGCCCAGGAGCTGGCCGACCACGGCGAAGAGCCCGGCCCAAAAGAGCGCCATCGCGAGCACCGCCGCCACCCCCACCAGGGCGTAGGCCAGGGCGGGGGGAAGCCCGAGGCCGATAAGCCGCCGCTTCAAGGGGTGCACCAAGGCGGCGAGGAGGCCGGCGGCGAGCACCAAGCGGCCCACCCGCCAGGTGGCGGCCAGGAACCAAAGCGCGAAAAAAGCGAGCAAGAGCCCGGTCGCCGCCCGCACGTAGGGGTTCTTCCAGACCGCCCGGAAGGCCTCGGCCACGCCTCCACTTTATGCTTTAGGAAATGGAAGCCACCTGGGAACTCGCGGGCCGGCAGATCCGGGTCAAGAACCTGGAAAAGGTCTTTTTCCCTGAGTCAGGAATCACCAAAGGCGAGCTGCTCGAGTACTACCGCCGGGTGGCCCCCGTGATGCTCCCCCACCTCGAAGGCCGGCCGCTCACCCTCTACCATTGCCCGGATGGCATCCAGGGTTACTGCTTTTACCGCCGCAAGCTTCCCGACTACGCCCCCGACTGGTTTCCCCGGGTGCTTCATAACCCGAAGACGAAAACCGGCCAGGTGCCGCTCATTCTGGTGGAGGACGAGGCCCAGCTCCTCTGGCTTGCCAACCAGGCGGCGATCGAGTTTCACGCCTGGAACGCCCGGCTACCCGTCCTCGAGCGGCCCGACCGGCTGGTGCTCGACCTCGACCCCGGCGAGGTCGGGTTTGCCCGGGTATTGGAAGCGGCGCTGCTCGTCCGCGAGGAGCTCGAGGCGCTCGGCCTCGCCGCCTGGCCCAAGACCTCCGGCGGGCGGGGGCTCCACCTCTTCGTGCCCCTAGAGCCGGAAAAGGGCCACGCCGAGGTGCGGGCCTGGGCCCGGGCCTTCGCCCAGCGGGTGGAGGCGAAACACGGCTTCATCCGCCTGCCCAAGGGCCGCTCCCACGAAGGCCCGGGCGTCCAGATCGACTACGCCCAAAACGGCTACGGCCGCAACACCGCCGCCCCCTACAGCGTCCGCGCCCGGCCCGGGGCGCCGGTGAGCGCGCCGCTTTTTTGGGAAGAGGTCGAGCGGGGCGAGGTGCGGCCCGAGGCGCTGAACCTACGGACCGTGCCCCCGCGCCTCGAAGAAGGGGGCGACCCCTGGGCGGGAATCCTCAACGAAGCCTTCCGCCTGCCCGCGCTCGACTGAGGTAGTAAAAGGCGGCGCTCCCGAGCACCAGGTAGAAGGCGAGAAGCCAAAGGAGCTCGTGCGGCCTCTGGTCGGCCAGGTAGCCGACCAGGGAAAGCGCCACCACCAGGACGAGCGCCACCCCGAAAAGGGCCATCGCCGCCGGAATGCCCACCCGGTCCTTCAGGCGGTAGCCGGCGACCACCACGAAGAGCACCACCAGGAGGAAGGTGAGGCTCGAAAACTCGGCGATCAGGGAGAGCGTCCCCAGGGTGGCGAAGGCCCCGGCCACCGCCGCCAGCGCCACCACCCCCACCCAGGGCACCCCCTTGGCGTCGCGCTTGGCGAAGACGGCGGGAAGGCTGCCCTCCTCGGCCATCTCGGCCATCATCCGGCTGGCGCCGAAGAGCGTCGAGTTGATCGCCGAGCTGGTGGCGAGCAACGCCGAGAGCGCGATCAAGAGCCGGCCGGCGTTGCCCAGGATGGGCTCGGCCACCTTGGCCAGGGCGTAGTCGCTGGCGGCCTCGATCTCGGAAAGCGAGAGCGCCCCCACCGCCACGATCGCGAGCAGGACGTAGACGGTGCCGGTGACCAAAATCGAGCCGTAGATGCCAAAGGGCAGGTCGCGCTCGGGGTCCCGGGTCTCCTCCACCGCGTTGGCCACCAGCTCGAACCCCTCGAAGGCGACGAAGATCACCGCCGCCCCCAAAAAGACCGCCAGGATGCCGTGGTCGAAGGGGGGCGAGAAGCGCGAGAAGTCGGCCCGGAAAAGCCCGATGATGCCGAAGAGCCCGAGCACCGCCAGCTTGGTGTAGACCATCAGGTCCTCGGTGGTGCCGCTGGCGCGGACGCCCTCGAGGTTGACCAAAACGAAGAACGCGAGCACCAAAAGGGCCAGGAAGATGCGCAACAGGTGCAGGTCGGGCTCACCCAGAAGGTCGGCGCCGTAGGCGGCGAAGGTGTAGGCGTAGAGCGCCATCGTGCCCACGTACATCGCGAGCAGGACCCAGCCCACCAGCCCGGCCAGCTGCGGCCGCTCGGGCCAGGCCCCCTTGACGAAGGTGAAGATGCCGCCGTCGTCGCGGAAGAAAAGCGCCAGCCGCACGAAGAAGTAGCCCGCCACCAGGGCCACCAGGGTGCCCACCAGAAACGACGCCGGCGCCCCGTTGCCGGCGAGCAACACGGTGAGCCCCAGCACCGAGAAGATGCCGCCGCCGATCATGCCGCCGACGCCGATGGCGAGGAGCTCCTTTTTCCCGAGCTTCTCGCCGGGTTCGAGCTTGCGGGTGGTCTTGCGCACGGGTCTAGTCTATGCCCCGAGCGACCGGGCCCAGGCAAAGAGCCCCCGGTCGCTCCCGGGCGGGCCGGCCAGCATCGCCCCCACCCCGGGGGCGATGGGGAAGGAGAGCGCCGGACCTTTGAGGAAGTTGAAGAACATCGTGTTCCTAAGCACCCGGGCGTTGGCCCGGCGGAAGGCGGCGGGGTCCTCGAGCACCTCTCTCTTGGGCGGCAACGTGGCCACCGTGGGCGCGAGCAGGGCGTCGTACTCCGCCACCTCGCGCCAGAAGGCCGGCGGCCAGGCGCGGTGGGCCGAAAGGGTCTCGCGGTAGTCGGCCTCGTTAAAGCGCTCGGCCTCGAGGATCCGCTCCACCACCCGGGGGTCCATGCGCCGGCCCTCCTCCTGGGCGAGCGGGCCCCAAAGGCGGTAGGCCTCGTGGGCGGCGAGGGGGCCGTGGGCGCGGTAGAGCTCAAGGATCCTTTGAAACACCGCCGGCCTTCCCACCTCCACCCGGTGCCCCCGCGCCCGGAGCCTCTCCACCAGGGCCCAAAAGGCTTGGCCGACGGCGGGGTCGAGCCCCTCGGTCAGGTCCCCGGGAACGAGCAGGGATAGCCGCCGGGAAAAGGCGGGGAAGGCCTCGCCGGGGGCGCCCAGGAGGGCGGCGAAAAGCCCCCAGAGCCCCGGAAGGTCCGCCGCCATCGGCCCCACCACGTCGAGGGTGGGCGAAAGCGGCACCACCCCGTGGGTGGGCACCAGGCCGTTGGTGGGCTTGAAGCCGAAGATCCCCTGGAAGGCGGCAGGGATCCGCACCGAGCCGCCGGTGTCGGTGCCCACCGCCAGGCGCAAGAGCCCCCCGGCCACCGCCGCCGCCGAGCCCGAGGAGGACCCCCCGGGCAGACGACCGGGAAAAAGGGGATTTTCCGGGGTGCCGTAGTGCGGGTTCTGGCCCAGGCCGGAGTAGGCGAGCTCGGTCATGTTGGTCCGGCCCACCACCCGCGCCCCCGCCCGGAGAAGCCGCTTGAGCGCGGTCGCGTGCCGGGCCGCCGGCGGCCGGGCGCGCAGAACCGCCGAGCCGGCGGTGGTGGGCAGGCCGGCCACCGCCAGGTTGTCCTTGACCGCCACCGGAACCCCTTCCAAGGGCCCCGGCCCGGGCGGCAGGTGAAAGCGCCAGACCCAGGTCGAACTAGGCACCCGAAGCCTCCCGCACCCGCCTCAAAAGCTCGCGGTCGCTCGGATAGCGAAGCCGCTTCTCGGCTTCCTCGAGCGGCACCCACTCCACCGCCTCCACCTCCCAGTCGGGGTCCTTGACCCGGCGCAGGGGCCGCATCAAGAACCAGTGCACGGTCTTCTTCACCCGCTTGCCGTCGCGCACGAACCAGTAGGTGACCTCGCCCAAGGGGCGCACGATCTCGGCCTCAAAGCCGGTCTCCTCGAGCACCTCGCGGAGGGCGGTACGCTCCGGGGTCTCGCCGGGCTCGACCAGGCCCTTGGGAAAGGTCCAGACCTCCTCCCCCTTGAGGTTCCTGGTCTTGATCAGGAGCACCCGGTCCCCGTCCAAGAGGATCCCGCCGGCGGAGCGTTCCCTTACGACCGACACGCGAGCTCCTTGAAGCGAAGGGCGTTCTTGGGCGCGTGGCCCCGGTCGGTGTTGTTGAAGTAGGCGAAAAGCGGCCGGTGCGCCTTTGCCTGCTCGGCCCAGGAACGAAGCGCCTCCTCGGAATAGTCGTCCTTGTACCAGGCAGTGCGGCCGTGAAAGCGCAGGTAGGCGAAGGCGGTGTCCACGAACGCCTCGGGCAGCCCCGGCGCGCTCACCGAGACGAAGGCCACCCTGTCCTGGCGGAGCGCCCGGTAGACCGCCTCGTCCCACCAGGAGGAATGGCGAAATTCGACCGCGTTTTTAAAATTCGGGTCCAAAGTGGAAAGGAGCCGCTCGAGGTTCTCCTCGGAATAGCGAAACGAAGGCGGCAGTTGAAAGAGCACCGGGCCGAGCTTTTCTCCGAGCCCCGCCACCACCTGGTAAAAGTCCCGCACTCGCTCGGGGTTTTTAAAACGCGTCTGGTGGGTGATCTCCCGGTGGGCCTTGACGGCGTAGAGAAAGCCCTCCCTGGCCTCCCGGTACCAGCGGCGCACGGCGTCGCGGGTGGGAAAACGGTAGAAGCTGGCGTTGATCTCGACGGTGTCGAAGTGCTCCTGGTAGTAGTCGAAGTACTCCGAGAGAGACAGGTCCTCGGGGTAAAAGACCCCCCGCCAGCCGCGGTAAAAGTACCCGGAGGTTCCCACCCGGCAGTCCTTTTCCATCCCCCTCAGCATAGCGCGGGTAGAATCCCGGCATGGACGCCAAGGGCTGGGTCAAGCACGCGATCGAGCGGCTCGGCTGGGCCGGCGAGCGGGAGATCCGCCGGTTTCTGGACGAGGCCGGCGAGGAGCTCTCGAAAAAGGAGCTCACGGAGGCCCTAAAGTCCCTGCTCGCCGAGGGCGCGATCGAGCAAAGGGGCGAGCTCTACCGAATCAAGCCGAAAACGGGCGCCCGCGACGCCTTCGACCGGCTCTTCGGAGAGTAGGCCGCCGGTCCCGGACGGCGCCCCTTTAGTCCGAGGGGCGCAATTTATCTATTGACTTCTCATGTTCATCACCTAAAATGCGCATGAAAGATGAGGTGGTCTTTATGAGGAATCCTGCAGGTAGTCTAATCATCTCGATGCTCATTGCCCTGCTGGTGGGGCTGGGCGCCGGCGTCTACATCCAGTCCTCCCGCACCCGGGCGGCGCTGACCTCGGTGCCGCCCTCGCCGGTGGTGCTCTCCGCCGAGTACCAGCGGGAGAAGAAGCAGGTGGTGCTGGAGGTCTACAACCCCGGCTACCTACCGCTCTTGCTGGTCGATCAGAGCGTCGTCTTCACCCCCGGCCCCGAGTCCCAGGAAAAGGCCTACGCCCTGGCGGCGGTGCCCTTGAACCTCTCGCTTCCCGCCCAGGGCACGGTGCGGGTGACCCTGGCCCTTAAGCCCGAGAGCGAGGAGCTCAAGACCGGCGACGTGGTAGCCGGCACGCTGACCTACAGCCACCCGCTCTCCCCCGACCTCTACGCGGTCACCCACCTCTTCACCTTCGGGCAGGAGGAGAAGAAATGAGGAAGGCGCTGGCCTGGCTCTGGTTCCTGCTGCTCGCCCTGCTGCTCTTTTTTGGCGCCGTCCTCTTCGCCAGCGCCACCCCCGAGGAGCTCGCCTTCGCGCTCGGGCTCTTCGGCTTTCTCCTGCTGGCGAACCCCCTGATCTTCGGCTACGCCGGACTGCTGGGCTTTCTGGCCGAGGTGCAGGCGGGAACCGCCAAGCCCGAGACGGTGGCCGAGGCCACCCGGACCCCGGTGGAGATCCTGGAGCGGCTCGGGGGGCTGGCGCTCGCCGCCTTCTGGATCCGGGAGCTCGCCCCCTACCGCTACGCCTACTACGGCTTCTTCCTCCTGCTGCTCTTGATCGCGCTGGCACCCCAGCTGGTCGGGGGCGGCTTCGCCTGGGCCGGCGCCCTGGCCGGGGTGCTCTGGGGGGCGGCGGTGCCCACCGTGCTGGTCTTCGGCCTCGAGCTCACCGCCTTTGCCCGGGTCGCCGCGCTCGCCCGCGAGGCCTAGGCCATGTTTCCGCTCGGCGACGACCAACCCCACGGACCCGCCATCGCCACCCGCCTGCTGGTCCTGGCCAACGTGTTGGTCTTCCTCTGGCAGGCGGCCGGGGGCCCGGCCCACTTCGCCTGGAGCATCCAAGCGCTGGGCTTCGTCCCGGCGCGCTTCTTCCAGGATCCCCTGGGGGAACTCCCCCACGTCTTCACCGCCATGTTCCTCCACGGCGGCGTCTCCCATCTGGTGGGCAACATGTGGTTCCTCTGGGTCTTCGGCCCCGGGGTGGAGGACCGGCTGGGCCCCGCCCGCTACCTGCTCCTCTACCTGGTCGCCGGGGTGGGGGCCGCCTTTTTCCAGGCGGCGGTGATGCCGGCGAGCCCGGTACCGATGGTGGGCGCCTCGGGGGCGATCTCGGGGGTGCTCGGAGCCTACTACGTACTGCTTCCCCGGGCCTGGATCCTCACCCTGGTCTGGTTCATCCTGCCCTTCTTCTTCTGGCTCCCGGCCGCCACCTACGCCCTCTACTGGTTGCTCCTGCAGTTCGTCTACGGCCTCCTCGGGGTACCCGGGGTGGCCTGGTGGGCCCACATCGGCGGCTTCGTCGTGGGGGCGGCGCTGGCCCCGCTGCTCGCCAGCCGACGGGCCTACCACGAGGCCCCGGCCTGGTTTAGCTACGCCACCGCCCCGGTTAAGCTAGGGGAAGGGAGGTAGGGATATGGACCCCATCTCGATGCTTTTCTGGCTCTTCATCGTCTTTTCCATGCTCTCGCCCTACATGCAGCAACAGGCGCTTTACGCCGCTCGGGCGAGAAAACTCGCGGAACTCGAGAGAAAACGTAAGTCGCGGGTGATCACGCTGATCCACCGCCAGGAAGCCCTGAGCTTCCTGGGCATCCCCTTTACCCGCTTCATCACCATCGACGACTCCGAACACGTCCTCCGGGCCATCCGGATGACCGACGACAACGTACCCATCGACCTGATCATTCATACCCCGGGGGGGCTGGTGCTGGCCGCCGAGCAGATCGCCCGGGCGCTCAAGAAACACCCGGCCAAGGTCACCGTCTTCGTGCCCCACTACGCCATGTCCGGCGGCACCCTGATCGCGCTCGGCGCCGATGAGATCGTGATGGACGAAAACGCCGTCCTGGGTCCGGTGGACCCCCAGCTCGGCCAGTACCCGGCGGCCTCGATCGTCAAGGTGCTGGAGCAGAAGGAACCCAAGGACATCGAAGACCAGACCCTGATCTACGCGGACGTTTCGAAGAAGGCCCTGAAGCAGGTCAAGGAGTTCGTCCAGGAGCTCCTGGCCGACAAGATGGGCGAGGGGAAGGCGGAGGAGATCGCCGAGGTCCTCTCCCAGGGCACCTGGACCCACGACTACCCGATCTTCTCCGACTTCGCCAAGAACCTCGGTCTCCCGGTCTCCACCGAGATGCCGAAAGAGGTCTACGAGCTGATGGAGCTCTACCCCCAGCCCCAGATGGGCCGCCCCAGCGTGCAGTACGTCCCCACCCCGCACCAGCGCGAGGTGGGCCCCACCGAGCGGCGCTAACGCGAGACGCGGAAAAAAGAGCCGGGCCACGGCCCGGCTCTTTTCATCCGAAGGCCACCACCACGTAAAAAACGTAAAAGGCGAGCAGCACCGCCGCCTCCCGGCGCCCCAGCCGCATCCCGGTCCAGAGGAAGAGCCAGGCGACGAAGGAAAGGGCGAGCATCCCCAGGAGATCCGGCCCCACCCCGGGGCGAAGGGTTAGCGGCCGCACCAGCGCCACCGTGCCCAGGATTCCGAGCACGTTGAAGACGTTGGAGCCCACCACGTTGCCGAGCAGGATGTCCCCCTCGCGGCGGAGGGCGGCGACCAGGGCGGCGGCGAGCTCGGGGAGGCTGGTGCCCACCGCCACCACGGTGAGGCCGATGGCCCGCTCGCCCACCCCGAGCTCCCGGGCGATCCGAACCGCCCCCTCGACCAGGGCGCTGGAGCCGCCGGCCAGGAAGAGCACCCCCAGCGAAAGGAAGAAAAGCCGCCGAAGGACGTAGCGGGCCGGCCGGCCGTACTCGGCGGCGAACTCGGCCTCGACCTCGGGGGGCTCCCGGTCCCGCAACAGGACGAAGAGGTAGAGCAGGAGCAGGCCCAGCAACCCGAGCCCCTCGGCCCGGGTCACCCGGCCGTCGGCCGCCAGGACGACGAGCAGCACGGCCACCGCCACCATGAAGGGGAGCTCCCGCCTCAAGAACCGGGCTTGGGCCCGAATCGGCCGGATCAGCGCCGCCAGCGCCAGGATCAGCCCCAGGTTGGCGGCGTTGGAGCCCACCACGTTGCCGAAGGCCACCTCCGGGGTACCCTTGAGGGCCGCCGCCAGGGTGGCGGCGAGCTCGGGCGCCGAGGTGCCGAAGGCCACCACCGTGAGCCCCACCACCAGCGGGCTCATGCCGATGGCCCGGGCGAGGAGGGCGGCGTTCTTGACGAGGAGCTCGCCCCCGATATAGAGCAGCGCGACGCCAAGGACGATCAGGAGCGCGGCCACGCCTCCTCCTTTAGGGACAGCCGGACCGCCCGGGCGAGCTCGGCGAGCTCTTCTTCGTCGAGCTTCCTCCAGCGGCCGGGGGCGAGCCCGGCGAGCCGCACCGGGCCGAACTTGACCCGCACCAGCCGCTCCACCGGGTAGCCGATCGCCCGCATCATCCTTCGCACCTCGCGCTTCTTGCCCTCGGTCAGGGTGAGCACCGCCCCGCCGGGGGCGGGCCGGGCCTTTTGGGCGAAAAGCCGCTCGCCGCCCTCGACGAGCCCCCGCTCCAGCCGCTTCAAGAGCCGGGGCGGGGGCGTGCCCCGGCGGGAGTAGGCGCGGTAGACCTTGGGAACCTGAAAGCGGGGGTGGGCCAGGCGGTGGGCCAGCTCGCCCCAGTTGGTGAAGAGCAAGAGCCCCTCCGAGTCGCGGTCCAACCGACCCACCGCCACCAGCCCGGGGATCTCGGGGAGGAGTTCGTAGACGGTGCGCTCGGCGTGGGGGTCGCTTTTGGTGGTGGTGTAGCCCCGGGGCTTGTGAAGGGCGAGCACCACCGGCGGCCCGGCGGGGGCGACCGGCCGGCCGTCCAGCAAGACCTCGGCCCCCTCCGGCACCCGGTCGCCGAGCCGGGCCACCCGGCCGTCGATCGTCACCCGGCCGGCCCGGATCAGCTCCTCGGCCTTGCGCCGCGAGGCCACCCCGGCACGGGCCAGGTACTTCTGCAGCCGCTCGCCCATCCCCCTCCACCCTACCGCGGCTTGCATTCGCCGGTCGGGAGGGCGAGAATGCCGGAAGATGCCGCTTTTCGCCGTCGAAAAGCCCCTCGGCATGACCTCCCACGACGTCGTGGACGTCGCCCGCAAGGTCCTCGGCGTCCGCCGGGTGGGGCATACCGGCACCCTGGACCCGCTGGCCACCGGCGTGCTGATGGTGGCCAGCCACCCCCACACCAAGTTGATCCCCTTCCTCTCCGGCGACGAGAAGGAGTACCTGGCCTGGATCAGCTTCGGCGCCACCACCCCCACCCTGGACGCCGAGGGACCGGTCATCGAGGAAGCCCCGGCCAAGGTCAGCGAGGCCGCCATCCGGCAGGCGCTGGGGCGGTTTTTGGAGATGACCGAGCAGGTGCCGCCGGCCTACTCGGCGGTCAAGGTCGGCGGGGTGCGGGCCTACGAGGCCGCCCGCAAGGGGGAGGCGCTGGAGCTCGCGCCCCGGCCGGTGCGCTATCAGGAGCTGGAGCTGCTCGCCCTCGACCCCGAGCCCGTCCCCCATCCCATCGCCCCCGGCCCCCAGGGCTGGCGCATCGCCGAGCGGGGGCGGGAGGTCACCCTGCCCCCGGCCCTGGGCCGTTACCCCACCGCGGTGATCCGGCTGGTGGTGGGGCCGGGAACCTACGTCCGCGCCTTCGCCCGCGACCTCGGCGAGATGCTGGGGACCAAGGCCTTCCTCTCGGGGCTGGTGCGTACCCGGGTGGGACGGGTGGATCTCTCCCGGGCGGTGCCCCCGGAGCGGCTCTTGGAGGGCCGGATCCCCGAGGTCGAGGCCCTCCCCTTCCCCACCGTCGAACTCGACCACACCGAGGCCCGACGGGTGCTCGAGGGCGTCCCCCTGCCGATCCCCGCCAAGGGCCTGGTGGGGCTGGTGGACAAGCGCGGCCGGCTCCTAGCGGTGGCCGAGGGCGACGGCTTCAAGCTTCGGATCCGCCGGGTCTTTCGGCCAGCGGAAGACGGTGCTTGATCAAGGGGGAGCGAAGCGCCACCGAGGTCCGGGTGCTGCCAAAGGCGCCCAGGTCCTCGATCACCCTTCTCAGGTCGTCGATCGAGCGGGCCACCACCCGGAGCACGAAGCTGGCCTCGCCGGTGACGAAGTAGCATTCCCGCACCTCGGGGGTGGCCTCGGCGTAGGCCCAGACCTTGGGGTAGCGCTCGGGCTTGGCGGCCACCGAGACCAGGGCGGTGACGGGGAAGCCCAGGGCCTCGAGGTCGAGCCGCACCCCGTAGCCCCGAATCACCCCCTCGGCCTCCAGCCGCCGCACCCGCTCCGCCACCGCCGGGGCGCTCATCCCCAGCCGCCGGCCGATCTCGGCGAAGGAGAGGCGGGCGTTTTCCTGCAGCGCGTCGAGGATCGCGCGGTCGCGGGCGTCCAGGCGTAGCCTTCGCATGCAAAGCATTCTCGGCAAAATACCTTCGAATGGCAAGAAGGAGGGGGGATCACCTTTCGTTTTTGCCTTGGCTTTCCCGGGCTCACCCCCCTAACGTAAGGGCCAAGGGGGTTGGAATGAAGATCGGCGTTCCCAAGGAAACCAAGCCCATGGAGTTTCGCGTGGCGATGACCCCGGGCGGGGTCGAGAGCCTGGTCCGCCGGGGCCACGAGGTCCTGGTGGAAAAGGGCGCCGGGGCCGGGTCGGGCATGTCCGACGCCGAGTACCAGGCCGCCGGCGCCCGCATGGTGAGCGCCGACGAGGCCTGGGGGGCCGAGCTGGTGGTCAAGGTCAAGGAGCCCCTCCCCCACGAGTACAAGTACCTGCGCCCGGGCCTGATCCTCTTTACCTACCTCCACCTGGCGGCGAGCCGCGAGCTGACCGAGGCCATGCTGGCGAGCGGGGTCACCGGCATCGCCTACGAGACGGTACAGCTCGAGGACGGCTCGCTCCCCCTCCTGGTGCCGATGAGCGAGGTCGCCGGCCGGATGGCCACCCAGGTCGGGGCCTACTACCTGGAAAAACCGATGGGCGGCCGCGGCGTGCTGCTCGGCGGGGTGCCCGGCGTGGCCCCGGCCTCGGTGGTGATCCTGGGGGGCGGCACCGTGGGCACCAACGCGGCCAAGATCGCCCTCGGGATGGGGGCCCAGGTCTACGTCCTGGACATCAACCACCAGCGCCTGCAGTACCTGGACGACGTCTTCGGCGGCCGGCTGATCACCCTGACCTCGAACGAGGCCAACATCAAGAAGGCGGTACAGTTCGCCGACCTCCTGATCGGCGCCGTGCTCATCCCCGGGGCCAAGGCGCCCAAGCTGGTCACCCGCGAGATGGTGGCGACGATGAAGGAGGGGGCGGTGATCGTCGACGTGGCGGTGGACCAGGGCGGCTGCGTCGAGACCATCCACCCCACCACCCACGACGACCCCACCTACCTGGTCGACGGGGTGGTCCACTACGGCGTCGCCAACATGCCGGGGGCGGTGCCCCGCACCAGCACCTTCGCGCTCACCAACCAGACCCTCCCCTACGTCCTGAAGCTGGCGGAGAAGGGCCTCGAGGCGCTTAAAGAGGACCCCGCCCTCCTAAAGGGGCTGAACGTCCACCGGGGCAAGCTCACCTACCCGGCGGTGGCCGAGGCCTTCGGCCTCCCCTACACCCCGCCGGAGGAAGCGCTCCAGTAAGGCGGACGCGGACGGCCCGGTTGGCTGGTGTACCATAGGCGGGTGCGGCCCGTCGCGCAAAACGCTGCCTGTTGGGGGCTCTACGGAATCGTGCGGGGCCCGCTTCGCCTGGAAACTTTAGGAAACGCTCGCGTACCGGCGGGGGGGCTTTCACCCCGCCGGCCTAGAGGGGCCGGGGCAAGCCCGGGCGGCGGCCCCGTGGGCCCTTGGGAGGACCAGCCATGCAAGGAAAGATTCACGTAGAAGAACCGGCGCTGGCGGCGATCCTGGCGCTCGCCGCCCACGAGGTGCCGGGGGTCGTGGGCATGAGCCCGGTGGGGCTCAAGGAAGGGCTCTCGCGCATCCTGGGCAAGCGTGAGGCCAAGGAGGGCGTGGTGGTCAAGCCCGACCCCGACCAGCCGGGAGCCTACACCGCCGACCTCTACGTGGTGGTCGCCTACGGCGTCAACATCCCGGCGGTGGTGGAATCCATCGGCGAGCGGGTCACCTGGGCAGCCAAGGAGCTCGCCGGCAAGGAGCTCTCCCGGGTGGTGGTGCACGTCACCGGGGTCAGCCGCGGCGAGGGGGGCGCATGACCGAGCTCACCCCAGAGAAGCTGGCGGAGGCGATCCGCTACGCCACCGACTGGTTCGCGGTCTACGTCGAGGAGACCAACGCCCTAAACGTCTACCCCGTCCCCGACGGCGACACCGGCACCAACATGCACCTCACCCTGCAGTCGGTCCGGCGCGAGCTCGACGTCACCGACACCAGCCGCATGTCGGAGGTGGCCCGGGCGCTGGCCTACGGCAGCCTGCTGGGCGCCCGGGGGAACTCGGGGGTGATCCTCTCCCAGATCCTGAAGGGCATCGCCGAGGCGATCAAGAACGAGAAGACGCTCACCCCCAGGGTGCTCGCCCGGGCCCTGGAGCAGGGGGCCAAGGAGGCCTACCGGGCGGTGATGAAGCCGGTCGAGGGCACCATCCTGACGGTGGCCCGGGCCGCCGCCGAGGGGGCCAAGAAGGCGGTGGAGCTGGGGGTGGACACCCTCGAGGGCGTCCTCGCCGCCGCCATCAAGGAGGCCCGGGCGGCGCTGGAGAAGACCCCCGAGCTGCTGCCCGTCCTCAAGACCGCCGGGGTGGTGGACGCCGGCGGCATGGGCTACCTCCGCCTGCTCGAGGGCATCCTCGGCTACCTCGAGGGCAAACCCCTCCCCGAACCGCCCAAGGTCGAGCGCTACGCCCAGGAGGCCTTCGAGGAGGAGGAGTACGGCTACTGCACCGAGTTCCTGATGGAAGGGGTCGAGGTCCCGATCGAGACGATCCGGGAGACGGTGGCCCCCTTCGGCGACTCGCTGCTGGTGGTGGGGGCCGAGGGCTTCGTCAAGGGCCACATCCACACCAACGACCCCGACGGCCTGCTCGCCGCCGTCGCCCGCTTCGGCAAGATGCGCCGCACCAAGGTCGAGGACATGAGCGAGCAGCACTCCGAGATCCT
>JAMOVS010000024.1 GCA_027061845.1 Thermaceae bacterium | reverse complement strand
CCGGGGCGGAAGATCCCCGCCTTCTCGCCGGCGATCTCGGCGAGGGTCTCGCCCAGGAAGTGGGTGTGGTCGTAGCCGATCGCGGTGACCAGGCTGAGCACGGGATCGGCGGCGTTGGTGGCGTCGAGCCGGCCGCCGAGGCCGACCTCGAGCACCCCGACCTCGACCCCCTCCTCGGCGAAGTGGTGCATGGCGAGGGCGGCGCTGGCTTCGAAGAAGGTGGCGCCGCTTTGCTCGATCGGGTCCTTGAGCTCTTGGATACGGCGGAGGAGGGTGGCTTCGTCGATCTCCCGGCCGTCGATCAAAAAGCGTTCTTTGTAGTGGGAAAGGTGGGGGGAGAGGAAGAGCCCGGTCTTCTTGCCGGCGGCGGTGAGGATGCTTGCGAGTGCCCGGGCGGTGCTGCCCTTGCCGTTGGTGCCGGCGACCAGGACGGGGGCAAAGCGCCGCTCGGGGTTGCCCAGGCGCGAGAGCAGGTCGCGCACGCGCCCGAGGCCGGGGCGGAGCCCCATCCGCCGCCGGGCGTAGAGCCAGTCGAGTTCAGCTGGCAAGGCTTTGGGCGGCGCAGCGGGGGCAGAGCCCCTCGAAGGTCAGCCGCACCCCGGTGATCTCGACCCCGGGGTTTTGCGCCTGGGCCTTCTCCAAAAGGTGGGGAAGCTCCAGGGTGAGGTCCACCACCGCGCCGCAGGAGGTGCAAAAGAGGTGCGGGTGGGGGTCGGTGAAGGCGTCGTAACGGGTGGCCCCGCCGGTGTGCAGGGCCAGCACCCGGCCCTCCTTGACCAGCGCGTCCAGGGTGCGGTAGACCGTGCCCAGGCTGATCGAGGGCACCTTCTTCTTGACCTCCTGGTAGATCCAGGCGGCGTCGGGGTGGCTGCGGGTGCTTTGCAATACTTCCAATACCGCTTTACGTTGTCGGGTCATTCTACGCATCGGCATCGAGGGCCTCCTTCAAGATGGCGTCGCCTCCTTGCTCCAGAATGTCGGCGGCGAGCTCCTCGCCCAGCTCCGCCGCCTCCTCCGGCGGGCCGTAGATCTCGCCGCGAATCAACTCGCTGCCGTCGGGGGCGGCGACCACGCCCTCGAGCCGGAGCTCGCCCTCCTCCAGGTAGGCGAGCGCCCCGGCGGGGGCCAGGCAGCCGGCCCCGAGCTTGGCCAAGAACGCCCGCTCGGCGGTGACCCGGAGCTGGGTCTCGCGGTGGTTCAGGGAGTAGGCGAGCTCCTCGGCGAGGTCGTCGCCGAGCCGGACCTCGAGCGCCAGCGCCCCCTGCCCGGGGGCGGGGAGGACGAGCTCGGGGTCCAAGAACTCGTCGATGCGGTTGCGCTGGTCCAGGCGCAAGAGCCCGGCGGCGGCGAGCACGATGGCGTCGAACTCGCCGGAACCCAGGAGCTTCAATCGGGTGTCCACGTTGCCCCGGATGGGCACCACCTCGAGGTCGGGGCGGTGGGCGAGCAGCTGGGCCTTGCGCCGCACCGAGCCGGTGCCGACGCGGGCGCCCTTGGGCAGCTTGTCCAGGCTCTTGTAGGGGTTCCGCCCGATCAGGGCGTCGCGGGGGTCCACCCGCCGGGGGATCGAGGCCACCTTGAGCCCGGGCGGCGTCTTGGTGGGCAGGTCCTTAAGCGAGTGCACCGCGATGTCGATCTCGCCCTCCAAGAGGGCCCGCTCGATCTCCTTGACGAAGATGCCCCGCTCCCGCGGGTCGGCCCCGCGGTCGCCCGAGGTGGTGATGGTGCGGATAGTGAACTCGGTCTCCGGCCACTGCTCTTTGAGCCGCTCGACGACCCAGCGGGTTTGGGTGAGCGCCAGCTGGCTCCCGCGGGTACCTAGGATGACCGCGCGCATACGGCCCCCATGATACGAGACCGCTAACGGCCGGGGGGAAGCAGGGTGACGCGATCGCCGGTCTTGAGCCGGGTTTCGAGCCCCTTCAGGTAGCGGGCGTCGCGTCCCCCGACCAGCAGGGTCCAGCGGGGCTTGAGCCGGTAGACGAAGCCCTCCTCCATCCAAAGGCCCTCTTCGACGGCGACCGGTTCGGCCTCGAGGGCGAGGTCGGAAAGCGCCGGCTCGAAGGCGAAGACCTTCTCGAGGAGCTCGCGTAGGGTGCCGTGGACCAGACGGACCTCGAGCCGCTCCTTGAGCGCCGGCCGGGCGATGCCGAGGGCCTCGAACTCCACCGCCACCCGGCCCTTCTTGAGCTCCATGGCGGCCTCGAACCCCCGCCGCATCACCTCCTCCTGGGCGGTGAGGTAGGCGGCCCAGAGGCCGACGCGGGATTTGTCCACCACGCTGGCGAAGGCGTTCAGGACGTAGGCGTAGGCCATCGAGACCCATTCCGGGGGGACGAAGCGGCGGTCGGGGCCGTAGCCGGCGTGGACCCGGCCGGCCAGGTGCAGGTAGCGGGCGAACTCGCGGCTGGTGTCCACCCCGATCGTCCGGCCCATCCAGGCGGAGAAGAAGGTGCGGCGGATCTTGAGCTCGTCCTCGGGCACCCGCGACTCCCAGCCCAGCGCTCTCGCGGTGTCGGGGTAACGGGAGAGCGCGTCGTAGGCGGCCTTGATCCAGTCGGCGGCGTGCTCGAGGAGGCCTTCGGAATCCAGGTACATCTGCCGCTTGGCCTGGTCGTCGACGCCGGCGAAGGCGAGCAGCTTGGCAAACTGCTCCTCGGGAAACGGCGGCAGCTCCAGCGTGCCCGCCAGCCGGGCCTCTTCTCCCCACTTCACGGTCATGGCATCTAGCCTAGCAAAAGAAGGCGCCCGGGGGTTGGCCCCGGGCGCCGTGGGTTCGCTGGGTTAGGCCTTCTGGGCCAGGTGCCCCCACTTCTCCATGAAGGCGTCGTAATCCATCTCGTAGTAGTCCCGGTTGACCTCGATGTAGAACTGCCACTCCTCGGGGAGGTCCTCCTCGGGGAAGATGGCCGACACCGGGCAGGCGGGCACGCAGGCGCCGCAGTCGATGCATTCGTCGAGGTTGATAAAGAGCATGAATTCGCCCTTATCCTCCTCCTCGGTGGGGTGAATGCACTCGACGGGGCAGACCTCGACGCAGGCCCGGTCCTTGGTCCCGATGCAGGGCTCGGCGATGATGTGAGCCATTTCCAATCACCTCCTTTACCCCCCTAGCTTGCGGGGTAATCTTTGCGGAAGTCAAGGGCACATGCCCTAAAGCAGCCGGTAACGTGCCAGCAGCGGCCGGAGCCGCTCCTCGATCTCGGGGGGCAGCTCGGCCACCTCGGGCCAGGGACGGGGGTGGCCTTCCTCGGGGAGCTTTCGGGTGCCGTCCAGAACCAGCACCGGTCCATGGGGCGCCGCTTCCACCCAGGCGTCGCGGGCGGGGTCGAGGTTCGCGAGCAAAAGCCACATCAGCGCTTCGGGATCTTGGGGGTCGACGCGGTCGTCGGTGAGGAGCAGAAGGCGGGTGCCCGCGGCCTCGGGGGCCGCGAGCAGCGCGCGGGCCAGCTCGCGGGCCTGGCGGGGGCGGGTCTTTTTTAGCGTCACCGCCAGCAGGCCGGGCCAGGCGGCCTGGCGGCGGAGCTCGGGGTGGCGGACCTCCCCCGGGGTGCCCGGCGGCGGCGGCGGGCCGCCCTCGGCGGGAAGCTTGGTGGTGCCGTCCAGGATCAGCTTGCCGCCAAAGGCGACGGCGGCGGGGGCGTGGTCGAGCTCGTCGAGGGGGCCCTTCAGGACCAGG
>JAMOVS010000023.1 GCA_027061845.1 Thermaceae bacterium | reverse complement strand
GGCGGTGGTCCGCCCAGATTCCCCCATGGCTCCACGAACCACAGGGTACTCGGGTACGCGACCCAGGGAGTCCCGCATCTTTCGCCTACGGGGCTATCACCCTCTCCGGCTCCCCTTTCCAGCAGGACTCGGCTAGACGCGGGATTTCTAACTCCCCGGGATAATCCCCGGTCGCGCCCCACGACCCCGGGGTGCAAGCACCCCGGTTTAGGCTCTTCCCCTTTCGCTCGCCGCTACTCAGGGAGTCGATGGCTCTTTCCTCTCCTCTGGGTACTGAGATGTTTCAGTTCCCCAGGTTCCCCCCGCCGCAAAAGCAGCGGTGACCGGTGTTCCCACCGGCCGGGTTCCCCCATTCGGACATCCAGGGATCGAAGCCCGCTACCGGCTCCCCCTGGCTTTTCGCAGGTAGCCACGTCCTTCTTCGGCTCGGGTGCCGAGGCATCCACCGTGCGCCCTTACTACCTTGACCATCCAAAGTCTCACTCACGGGACTACGTCCCGTTAGCTCCAAGACGCTTGGCTGCTTGGCCGCCTTTTCAAGGTCCCCCGCCACTCCCGTGGCGCAAAGTCTAAAGTACCAAAGGAAGGCCAAGCTGTCAATACTCCTCGAGCTCGGTCTGGGTGGCGAGAACCACGTCTACGATCGCCAAAATCACCGAGACCACGTTGGCCGCGAGCGCTCCCCAGGCCAGCCCCACGCCCTCGGGGGCGTCGCCCAGGGCGAAGAAAAAGAGCGCCGGCACCAGGTGGAGGTCGGCGGCCAGGCTGGCCGCCATCTGCTCGGCGGAGAGCATGCGGCTCTCGCCGATCTTCAGGATCGTCGCCGCCAGGTTCATCGCCACCACGATCACCAGCTCGACCATGTTGGGGCTGACGATGAAGCTGATGTTGGTGGTGAGCGCCATCAGGATGAAGAAGTCGGTGAGCAGCTTTTTAAGATTGACCGACACCGTATTCCTCCTTTAGCTTCCTGAGGCTCCGGACCGGGCCGAAGAGGATGAGCGCCTCGCCGGGCTGCACCCGGCGGTCGAAGCGAAGCTCGGTGACCAGCCGGCCGTCGGCGGTGCGGATGGCGATCACGCTGCCGAGGAAGCTGCGGTTGATCTCCTCGATCGTCTTGCCGGCCCAGGGGTGGTGCTCGTCGACGACGATCTCCAAGAGGTCGACCTCGGTCTCCTCGCCGAAGGCGATGCGGTCGAGGAGCTGACCGACGTAGGCGGACTCGGGGTGAAGGATGAAGGCAGCGAGCCGGCCGGCGAGCATGCGGTTGGGGAGGAAGGCGCGGGTGGCCCCGAGCGCCTCCATGCGGTCGGCGGCGTCGGGGCTGGAGGCGAAGGCGAAGACCTCGAAGCTCTCCTCCGGGCGCAGCAGGCGGGTCACCGCCACCTGGGAGATGTTCTTGGCGTCCTCCTTGAGGTTGGCGATCAGGCCCCGGGCGCGCTTGATCCCGGCGGCCTCGAGGGCGGTGCGCTGGATCGGGTCCTCGAGGACGTAGTAGGGGATGCCGTGGGCCCGGAGCTCGCGGTCGAGCTCTCTTCGCCCGTCCACGATCACCAGCGGAATGCCCCGGCGCTTCAGGATGCGAAAGAGCTCGAGGGCGGTGCGGTTGTAGCCGGCGACGACGTAATGCTCCCTGAGTTCGGAAATGGCGTCAAACATCCGGATCTGCCTCCAAACCGCGATCAAGTCCTCCTGCAAAAAGACCCGCACGATCATGGTAACCGAGCTGGTGAAGATGCCGATGCCGGCGAGCGCCAAGAACGAGGTGAAGATGCGGGCCTGGGGGGTGGAGAACTGGGGCAGGACCTCGCCGAAGCCGATCGTCCCGATGGTGATCACGGTCATGTAGAAGCTGTTTAAAAAATCGCCCCCGAGCGCCATGTACCCGAGGGTTCCCACGGTCAGGGCGGCGTGCAGCAAGAGCAGGGGCAGCGAGAGCTCCCCCAAAAGCCGGATCAGCTCGGCCTCGTAGCGACGCCTTAGCGAGGCCTTGAGCCGGCGCTTTTTGCGCCTTTTCGCCACCGCCCCAGTTTACCGGAGCCGCTCCACCCGGAGCATGTTGGTGGTGCCGGAGACCCCGAAGGGAACCCCGGCGGTGATGACCAGCTTGGCCCCCGGTTCCAAGAGCCCCGAGGCCTTGACCTCGGAAAGGGCGATCGTCACCATGTCGTCGGTGTCCTTGGGATCCGGCGCCAGGCGGGGGTAGACCCCGCAGGTGAGCACCAGCTGGCGCATCACCCGCTCCTCGGGGGTCAGCGCCAGGATCGGCACCCGCGGCCGGTAGCGACCCACCCGCCAGGCGGAGTTGCCGCTGGCGGAAAAGACCACGATGGCGTCGGCGGGGAGCGACTCGGCGACGTCCACCGCCGCCAGCGCGATCGCGTCCGGCGAGGTGTGCTGGGGCTCGGGGCGCAAGAAGAGCATCTTCTCGGCGTACTCCGGGCTCTCCTCCACCCTTTTCGCCACCCGGTCCATCACCTGCACCGCCTCGACCGGGTAGTCGCCGGTGGCGGTCTCGGCCGAGAGCATCACCGCGTCGGTGCCGTCGAAGATCGCGTTGGCGATGTCGGAGACCTCGGCCCGGGTGGGGAAGGGGCTCTTGACCATCGACTCCAGCATCTGGGTGGCGGTGATCACCGGCTTGCCGGCGTGGAGGGTGCGGCGGATCAGCCGCTTTTGCACCAGCGGCACCTCCTCCAGCGGCAGCTCGACCCCGAGGTCGCCGCGGGCGATCATGATGCCGTCGGCCTCCTCCAGGATCTCGTCGAAGCGCTCCACCGCCTGGGGCTTTTCGATCTTGGCGATGAGCCGGGCCCGGGAGCCGAAACGGTTCATGTAATGCCGGGCGAGCAGGAGGTCGTCCCGGCTGCGGACAAAGCTCATCGCCACCCAGTCGACCCCGAGCTGGGAGCTGAACTCGAGGTCCTCGATGTCCTTCTCGGTGAGCGCCGGGATCGAGAGGTCGGCCCCGGGGATGTTGAGCCCCTTGTGGTCGGAGAGCTCGCCGCCCACCTTGACCTCGGTGACGATCTCGGTGGGGGTGAGCTCCTTGACCACCAGGACGATCTTGCCGTCGTCCAAAAGCAGCTCCTGGCCCTCCTCGAGGTCCTGGGGCAGGCCCTTGTAGGAAACCGAGACCCGGTGTTCGTCGCCCTCGACCTCCTCGGTGGTGAGCACGAAGGTCTGTCCCGGCACCAGGCGCACCTTGCCGCTCTTGAAGCGACCGATCCGGATCTTCGGCCCCTGCAGGTCGGCCAGCACCGCCACCGGGCGGCCGAGCTCCTTTTCAAAGCTGCGGACGAGCTCGAAGGCCCGGGCGTGGTCCTGGTGGCTGCCGTGGCTGAAGTTGAAACGCACCACGTTGACGCCGGCCTCGAGCAACGCCTTCAAGACCTCGGGCTCGCGGCTTTTGGGTCCGATGGTGGCGACGATCTTGGTCCGCCTAGAAAGCATCGCGCCCCAGGAAGACCGCCCCCTCGCCGAGGGTTTCCTCGATGCGAAGGAGCTGGTTGTACTTGGCGATCCGCTCCGAGCGGGAGGCGGAGCCGGTCTTGATCTGTCCCGCGTTCACCGCCACCGCGAGGTCGGCGATGAAGGGGTCCTCGGTCTCGCCCGAGCGGTGCGAGATCACCGTGCGGTAGCCGGCGCGGTGGGCCAGGCGGATCGTCTCCAGGGTCTCGCTCAGGGTGCCGATCTGGTTGGGCTTGATCAGGATCGCGTTGGCCACCCCCTCCTCGATGCCCCGCTTCAAGCGCTCGGGGTTGGTGACGAAGAGGTCGTCGCCGACCAGCTGGACCTTCTCCCCGAGCCGCTCGGTGAGCACCTTCCAGCCCGCCCAGTCGTCCTCGGCCAGGCCGTCCTCCAGGGAGACGATGGGGTAGCGGCTCACCCAATCTTCGTAGACGCCGACGAGCTCTTCGGCGGAGAGCTCGCGGCCGTCGAAGCGGTAGCGGCCGCCCTGGTAGAACTCGCTGGCGGCGGCGTCGATGGCGAGCGCCACCTCCCGCCCCGGACGGTAGCCCGCCTTCTCGACGGCGAAGAGCAAAAGCTCGAGCGCCTCCTCGTTCTTTTCAAGCGCCGGGGCGAAGCCGCCCTCGTCGCCGACGTTGGTGGCGTAGCCCTTTTCTTTGAGCACCTTCTTCAGGTGGTGGAAGACCTCGACGCCGGCCCGGAGCGCCTCGGAGTAGCTCGGGAAGCCGAGCGGCACCAGCATGAACTCCTGCACGTCGAGGTTGTTGTCGGCGTGCACCCCGCCGTTGATCACGTTCATCAGGGGCACCGGCAGCACCGCCGCCTGGACCCCGCCGAGGTAGCGCCAAAGCGGGATCCCAAGCGCCAGGGCGGCCGCCCGGGCGGTGGCCAGCGAGACCGAGAGGATGGCGTTCGCCCCCAGGGAGGCCTTGTTCGGGGTCCCGTCCAAGGCCAGCATGGTGCGGTCCACCGCCGCCTGGTCCAGGGCATCCAGCCCCACCACCTCGGGGGCGATGCGGTCTTTGACGTTGGCGACCGCCCGCAGCACCCCCTTGCCCAGGTAGCGGGGACCCCCGTCCCTGAGCTCCAGGGCCTCGAACTTGCCGGTCGAGGCCCCGCTCGGGACCATGGCCCGGCCGACGACGCCGGACTCCAGCTCGACCTCGGCCTCCACGGTGGGGTTCCCGCGGGAGTCGAGCACCTCCCTGGCTCGAACTTCGACGATGGTGGTCATGGCAGCCTCCTCCCGGAGTCTACACCCTGAGCGGTACCACCACCGCGCGGTAGCCGGGCTCTTCCTCGCTCTCGAGCAGGCTCGGGGTGGCGGGGCCGGAGAGCCGGAATCGCAGCGCCCCCTTGAGCCCCTTCAGGGCGTCGGCCAGGTACTGGGCGTTGAAGGCGGCGACCAGCGGGGTCTCGCCCTGGATCTCGGCGGGGACCCGCTCCCGGCCGCGGCCGTACTCGCCCTCGGCGGCCAGCTCCAAGCCGTCCTCGGAAAAGGCCAGGTCGATCCGCTGGCTCTGCCGGTCGGCCAGCACCCGGAGCCGCTCGATCGCCTGGCGCAGCGCCTCGGCGTCGAGGGTGGCCTCGAGCACGAAGCGCTCGGGGATCACCCGCTCGTAGTCGGGGAAGCTCCCCTCCATCAGGGCCAGCGCGATCTGGAAGCGCTCCCCCTTGGCCCAGAGCCGCCCCTCGCCGGCGGCCAGCTCCAGCGGACCGGCGGTGTCCTTGACCAGGCGCACCAGCTCGTCGGCGCTGCGGGCGGGGAGCACCCGCTTGGCGGAAAACCCCGCCCCCTCGGGGACGTCGTAAAGCGCCAGGCGGAAGCCGTCGGTGGCCACCGCCCGGAAGCGGTCCTGGTCGAACTCGAGCTGGATGCCCCGGAAGATCGCCCGGTACTCCTCCTGGGCGGCGGCGTAGCGCACCCGGGAGAGGGCCTTGGCCAGCGCCTCCGCCGCCACCTTGCCCTTTTCGCCCTCGGGCTCGGGGAAGGGCGGGAAGGTCTCGGGGTCGGCGACGGCGATGCGGGTCGAGAAGCTGCCGCCCTCGAGCTCGAGCCCCTCGGGGCCGAGCCGGAGCTCGGCGTACTCGCCGGGGAGCGAGCGCACCAGCTGGCCGAAGAGCGCCGCCGGCACCAGGGCGGCGCCGCTGCCCTCGACCTCGGCCGGGACCAAGAGCTCGAGGTCCACCTCGCCGTTGGTGGCCCGCATCACGAGCCCACCGGGGACGGCCTCGAGGTAGACGTGGGCCAGGACCGGTTGGCTGGGCTTGCTGGGGGCGATGCGTTCGAGCACGCCCGCCGCGTCGGCCAGGGTTTTCTTCGGTACGCCTGCGCGCATCCTTACCTCCTTAAAGACTTTGAGTGCTCTTTCTCTTTTAAAAGATTCCGTAGTCGAAGTCGTAGGGGCTGGGGATTTTGGGGAGAAGCCCCGGGGGGCCGATGCCGGCGGGGTTCGGGCTGGGGACGGGGCTGTGGATAACCCGCCGCCCGCCTGTGGAAAACTTGTGGAAATCTCGGTCTCTTATCCACATTTGCGATGATCATCGGCTTTCTCCCCAGCCTTTCCACAACCTTATCCCCAGGGGTTTCCACAAACTTTTCCACAGGCTACCCCAGCCCCTCGCGCAGCTCGGCGATCGTCGCCCTCAGGGCGGGGTCCGTTTCCAGGGCCTTCTGCACCTTCTGCACCGCGTAGAGCACGGTGGTGTGGTCGCGGCCGCCGAAGAACTGCCCGATCTCGGGGAGCGAGGCGCCGAGGCGGTCGCGGATCAGGTACATCGCCACCTGCCGGGGCACCACCACCTCCTTGGCCCGGCCCTTGGCCTTGAGCTCCTCGGGACGGACCCCGAACTTCTCGGCCACGGCGGAGAGAATCTCCTCCATCGTGGGCTCTTTTTGCTCCTGGGTGAAGACGTGGGAGAGCGCCCGCATCGCCACCGCCTTGGTGATCGGCACCCCGTTCAGCGAGGCGTAGGCGATCAGCCGCACCAGGGCGCCCTCGAGCTCGCGGATGTTCGAGGTGATGCGCTGGGCGATGAACTCCAGCACGTCCTCGGGGATCTCCACCCCGCGGAACTCGGCGTTCATCTTCAGGATGGCGATCCGGGTTTCCAGGTCGGGCGGCTGGATGTCGGTGATCAGCCCCCACTCGAAGCGGCTCTTGAGCCGTTCCTCGAGGGTCTTGATCTCCCGCGGCGGCCGGTCGGAGGAGAGGATGATCTGCTTGTGGTTTTCGTAGAGGGTGTTGAAGGTGTGGAAGAACTCCTCCTGGGTGCGTTCCTTGCCGGCGATGAACTGGATGTCGTCGACCAGGAGCAGGTCCACCGAGCGGTAGCGCTCCCGGAAGGCGCTCATCTTGTCCTCGCGGATGGCGTTGATCAGGTCGTTGGTGAAGGTCTCGGTGGAGATGTAGGCGATCTTGGCCCGGGGGTTGGTGCGCATCACGTAGTGGCCCACCGCCTGCATCAGATGGGTCTTGCCCAGACCCACCCCGCCGTAGATGAAGAGCGGGTTGTAGGCCTTGCCCGGGGACTCGGCCACCGCCAGGGCGGCGGCGTGGGCCATCTGGTTGTTGGGGCCGACGACGAAGTTCTCGAAGGTGTACTTGGGGTTGAGCTGGGGGCGCTCCACCGGCTCCGGTTTCTCCTCGGGCTCGGGGGGGAAGATGCCGGTCTGCACCGCCTGGCCAGGGACCACCTTGAGGGTGAAGCGGGGCGCCGCCGCCCCCAGGCGGCTCAGGGCCTCCTTGATCAGCGGCGCGTAGTGCTTCTGGATCCACTCGGCGGCGAAGCTGGTGGGGACGCCGAGCTCGAGCACCCCGTCGCTCAGCGCCAGGGGGCGGACGCGTTCGAACCAGGTGTGGAACTCCACCTCGCTGATTCGCTTCTTGATCTGATCCAGGGCCTCTTGCCAAATCTCGGTCTCGGTGGTCACCTTCCACCCCCAGGGCCCCCTATTTTAATCGCCGGGGGCGGGGGCTATGCTCGTAGGGATGAACGTTTCACGTGAAACGTTCGACGTGGTGGTGATCGGCGGCGGGCACGCCGGCGTCGAGGCCGCCTACGCCGCCGCCCGCCTGGGGGCGCGGGTGGCGCTTTTGACCCTGGACCCCGCCCGGGTGGGGGCGATGCCCTGCAACCCGGCGGTCGGGGGACCGGGCAAGAGCCAGCTGGTCCACGAGGTCACCGCCCTCGGGGGGCTGATCGGGCGGGCTGCCGACCGGGCGGCGATCCACACCCGGGTCCTGAACCGCTCCAAGGGTCCGGCGGTCTGGAGCGAGCGGGTCCAGACCGACCGCGACCTCTACGCCCTTTCGGTGCAGGAGCTGCTCTTCGCCCACCCGAACGTGGTGCCGGTTCGCGGCGAGGCGGTCGACTTCCTGATCGAGAAGGGGCGCTTCGCCGGGGTGCGGACCGCGGACGGCCGGGAGATACGGGCCCGGGCCGGGGTGCTGGCGGCGGGAACCTTTTTGCGGGGCGAGATCTGGTACGGCCTCAAGTCCCGGCCCGCCGGCCGGCAGGGGGAGCCGCCCGCCCGCTGGCTCTCGGACGCGCTTTCCCGGGTCGGGCACCGGCTCCTTCGCTTCAAGACCGGGACCCCGCCCCGGATCCGGGCCGACACCATCGACTACGACGCCCTCACCGAGGTGCCCCCCGACCTGCCGCCGGCGACCTTTTCCGGCGAGCCGGGCCCCCACGCCAGTGCCCTTCCCACCTGGATGACCCGGACCACCCATGA
>JAMOVS010000022.1 GCA_027061845.1 Thermaceae bacterium | reverse complement strand
AGGAGGAGGGCCTTCGGGTGCGGGAGAAGTACGCCCGCGTCGCCCGCGAGCTCGAGCGGCTTTCCCGGGTGAGGCTCGAGGGGGTTTCGGCGCTCCACTACCTGCGCCGGCCCGAGGCCTCCTACCAGGAGGTCCTGCGCCGGGTGGGACCGCCCGAGGAGCCGCTAACCCCGGAGGAGATGCGCCAGGTCGAGCTCCGGGCCAAGTACGCCGGCTACATCGAGCGCCAGGAAAAACTCCGGAAGCGGCTGGAGGAGCTCGCCGAGCACCCGGTTCCCGCGGGGGTGGACTTCTTCCGGGTGCCCTCGCTCTCCAGGGAGGCCGCCGAGCGGCTCACCCGGGCCAGGCCGAGGACGCTCGCCGAGGCGGCGCGGCTGCCCGGCGTGCGGGACTCCGACGTCACCGCCCTCTTGGTGCACCTGGCGCGCGAGCGCCGGAAGGCGGGGTGAGGGTGAAGGAGAAACTCGAGCGCTACCTGGAGCTGCTCCGCGCCTACGGCGCGGTGGCCGACCTCTCCTCGGAGCGGGTGCTCGCGGATCCCGAGCGCTTGCTCGAGGCCGCCCGCGCCTACGCCGAGGTGCTGCCCCAGGGGGCGCGGGTCCTCGACCTCGGGGCCGGGGCCGGCTGGCCGGGGATCCCGCTCGCGATCCTGAGGCCCGACCTCGAGCTCACCCTGGCCGAGCGGCGGAAGAAGCGGGCGGCCTTCTTGGACCTGGCCAAAAGCCGGCTGGGGCTTAAAAACGTCCGGGTCCACGCCGGCGACGCCCGCGAGCTCGAAGGGCCCTTTCCCTACGTCACCGCCCAGGCGGTGGCCCCCTTCCCCGAGGTCTACCGCGTCGTCCGCCCCCTGCTCGCCGACCCCGGGGTCCTGGTCTCGGTCAAGGGGCCGGGCTGGGAGGAGGAGGTGGCCGCGCTCGGGGGGCGGGTGTTTCACGTGAAACCCCTGGGCCAGGGGGGTACGCTGGTAGCGGTCGAGGTGGCGAAGCGGTGATTCTGGCGATCGCCAACCAGAAAGGCGGGGTGGGCAAGACCACCACCGCGATCAACCTGGCCGCCAGCCTGGCGGAGAAGGGACGGCGGGTGTTGCTCGCCGACCTCGACCCCCAGGCCAACGCCACCTCGGGGCTGGGAGCGGTGCCCGGGGACCCCGACCTCGGGGACTACCTGCTGGGTGAGGCGGCGTTTTCCCAGGTCCGGCTGCCGCTCAAGGACCTGGGCTTCGACCTGGCCCCCGCCGGCGAGCGGCTGCTGGCGATGGTGGCGGCGCCCCCCGAGCCGGAGGCGGCCCGGCGGCTGGCCGCGCTGGGGCCGGACTACGACTACGTCATTTTGGACACCCCGCCGAGCGTGGGGCCGCTCTCCCTGATCGCGCTCTTCGCCGCCGAGGGGGTGGTGGTGCCGCTGCAAACCGAGTACTACGCCCTCGAGGGGCTGGCGCAGCTGGTGCGCACCCTCGACGAGGTGCGTCTGAGGCAGAACCCCCGGCTCCGGCTCCTCGGCATCCTGCTCACCATGTACGACCGCCGCACCGTGCTCGCGCGGCAGGTGATGGAAGAGGTCAAAAAGCACTTTGGCAAGAAGGTTTTCGAGACCGTGATTCCGCGGAGCGTGCGCCTGGCCGAGGCCCCGAGCTTCGGGCTGCCGGTGGTGCACTACGCCCCCAAGAGCCCGGCCGCCTGGGCCTACCACGACTTCGCGGGGGAGGTGATTCGACGTGTCGAAGCGGCGTAGCGGGCTGGGGCGGGGGCTGGATGCCCTCTTGCCCTCGGCCGAGGGCGGCGAGCGGCTATTGAAGATCCCCCTGGCGCTGATCGAGGTGGGGACGGTGCAGCCCCGGGGCCGGTTCGACGAGGCGGCGCTCGAGGAGCTCGCCGCCTCGATCCGGGAGAAGGGGCTGTTGCAGCCGATCGTGGTCCGCCCCAAGGGGGATGGCTACGAGCTGGTCGCCGGCGAGCGGCGCTTTCGCGCCGCCCAGCGGGCGGGGCTCTCCGAGGTGCCGGCGATCGTCCGCGAGCTCGACGACCAGGCCGCCCTCGAGGCCGCCCTGGTGGAAAACCTCCAGCGCGAGGACCTCTCCCCGGTGGAGGAGGCCCGGGGCTACGCCCGCCTCGCCGAGATGGGGCTTTCCCACCAGGAGATCGCGAGGAAGGTGGGCAAGAGCCGGGCGGCGGTGACCAACGCGCTCCGGCTCTTGCAGCTGCCCCAGGAGGTCCTCGAGGCCCTGGACCAGGGCCAGATCAGCGCCGGCCACGCCCGGGCGCTCCTCATGCTCCCCGAGGAAAAGAGGCTCTGGGGCCTCCGCGAGATCCTGAGGCGAGGCCTCAGCGTGCGCCAGGCCGAAGGCCTGAAAGACCGGCTTTCCCGCGCCCCAAGGCCGCGGGAGGCCCACCCCGAGCTGGCCCGGGCGCTGGAGGAGCGGCTCGGGGTCCGGGTGCGGATCACCGGCAAGCGCCGCGGCCGGGTCGAACTCTTTTACGCCAGCGAAGAGGAGCTCGAGGGCATTCTCGAGCTCTTGGGCGGCGAGGACTAGGGGGAAAGCCGGACCCGCACCGCACCGGAAAGGTCGGTGCGGAAGGCCCGGGCCCCCGCCGCCTGGATGCGCCTTAGGGTCTTCGGACTCGGGTGGCCGAAGGGGTTTTTCCCCACCCCGACGAGTACCACGCGGGGCCGGGTTTGCTCCAAGACCCTCTCCCCGGTGCCGTTTTCCGCCCCGTGGTGGCTGGCCACCAGGACGTCGGCGGGAAGGGGCGGCAGGCCGTCTTCGAGCCTCTTTGGCAGGTCGCCGAGGACGAGCACCGCCCGACCTTGCCAGCGGACGCGCACCACCAGGCTGCGGGCGTTTTCCTCCGGCGGCGCCGCCGGAGGCGGGTTCCAGACCTCGAGGACGAGCGGCCCCAGCCGCACCCGGTCGCCGTAGCCGGCGGCGAGGTGGCGGACGTTTCCTTCGCGGGCGGCCTGCAGGGCGGGGTCTTCCTCGGGGTAGAAGCGGCTCGTGAGCACCGCCCCCACCGGGACGCTCGCCAAAAGCCCAGGGGCGGCGCCGGCGTGGTCGCGGTCGGGGTGGCTGAGGACGAGGAGGTCGAGCTCGTCCACCCCGAGCGCCGAAAGGGCCCGCCGCACCCGCCCTTCGGCCCAGGGGGGACCGGCGTCGAGGAGCACCTCGACCCCGCCCGGGGCCCGGATCAGGGTGGCGTGGCCCTCGCCGACGTCGAGCTGCCAGACCTCGAGCACCGGAAAGGCCCGGGGCAAAAGCGAGAGCAGGACGGCGAGTGCGATCAAAAGGGCGGCCCGGAGCCGGGAGAGCCGGCGGTAAAGCCCGAGGGCGAGGGCGAGAAGGGCGAGGTAGTAGAGCGAGAACCCGGCCGGGCCGATCGCCCCCCAGGTGAGCTTGGGGCCGCTCGCGAAGCGCCCGGCGATTTCGAGGAGGCCGCTTCCCAAAAGGTTGAGCGCCGGCGCCAGGAAGGCGGCGCCCAAGAGCTTCAAAAACCCGAGCGGCACGAAGAGGGTGACCAAAGGCAGCGCCAGCAGGTTGGCGAGCGGGCTCAAAAGCGGCACTTCGTGGAAGGCGTCGAGCAAAAGCGGCAGGGTCGCCGCCTGGGCGGCCAGGGTGGCCAGGGCCGCCCCCAGGAGGTAGCGGAGCGCCCGGGGGACGCCGCCGAGGGGAGCCATCAGCGGCGGCAGGAAGACGAGGAGCCCCAGCACCGCCAGGTAGGAGAGCCGAAAGCCGAGGTCGAAGACGGCGTGGGGGGTGAGCGCCAGCTGGAGCGCCAGCGCCAGGGCCAGCGCCGGCCCGGCGCCGGCGGTGCCCCGGCCCGAGAAGAGCAGGAGCAAGAGCACCCCGGCCATCAGCGTCGCCCGCACCAGGCTGGGGCTCGGCCCCACCAGGGCCAGGTAGCCGAGGGTGAGCGCCAGCGCCAGCAGGTAGCGCCCCCGGCCCAGGGGGTAGAGAAGGAGGAGGAAAAACCCCACCAGGATGCCCACGTGGAGCCCCGAGAGCGCCAGCAGGTGGGCCAGCCCCGCCCGGCGAAAGGCCGCCTTTTCGTCCCCTGCCAAGGCGCTGCGGTCGCCCAGGACCAGGGCCCGGGCGAGCCGGGCCGCCGCCGGCGAGAGCCCCTCGGCGAGCCGGGCTTGGGCCCGGGCGCGGAGGCCGGATTCGGGCCGGTGGGCGCGCACCCGGGCGTCCTCGAGCACGGCGGTGACCCCCTTGCCCCGAAGCCAGCCGGGAAGGTCGAAGGCCCCGGGGTTGCGCGGCGGCTTGGGCCGGGCCACCCGCCCCGAGACCCGGAGCCGGCCCGCGTCGGGCCGGGGGTAGAGCTCGGGGTAGATCGGGCCTTTGGGGGTGTGAAGGATCCCGTTTCGATAGCCGCCCTCGAGGACCCCCCGCTTCCCCAGCTGCCCCGCCCAGGGGTCGGGATGAAGGGCGAGGGAGAGGAGCACCAGCAAAAGGCCGAGCGCCCCGTAGCCCCGGCTCCCCCGGGGCAGGAGGGGAAGGGTCAAAAGCCCGAGGAATCCGTAGGGAAGGCCGAGCAGCGCTCCCAGGAGGGCCCCCGCCGCGAGCGCGTAGACCGGGCTCACGGCGCCACCCAGGGCCTCAGGGCCTCGAGCTTTTCCGGCCCGATGCCGGGCACCGCGAGCAGGTCCTCCACCTCGAGGTAGGGGCGGTGCTCGACGATGCGCCGGGCCAGCTCGGGGCCGACGCCGGGCAGGGCCTCGAGCTCGGCGAGGCTGGCCCGGTTCAGCGAGACCCGGGTCTCAAGGTAGGGGTTGGCTTCCAAACGGGCGGGGGCGAAGCGGACCGCGACCCGGGGCCAAAGCGCCCAGGCCCCCGCCGCCAGGATGGCCAGAAGAAGGGCGACGAAGAGGCGGTCTTCTAGAGGTCGGCCACCCGCCACTCGACCAGGCCCAGCCCCAGCCCCCCGAGCACCAGCGCTCCCTGCCAGAGGGGGTCGAGGCCGGGGAAGAGGTAGACCAGCGCCGCCGTGTAGCCCCAGCTGACCAGCGCGAGCAGCTTGAGGGGCAGCCGCAGGGGGCTCCTCCGGGGCGCCGGCGCCCGCTCCACCGCCGGCGCCGCCGGCTCCCTGGTCGGGGCGGGCCGGGCCGGTTCCGGCTCGGGCGGCGGCGGGGGGGCGGCGGGTTCCTCCTCGGGCACCACCGGCGGCGTCTCCTGGGTGGGCATGGCGGCGAAGGTCTCCTCCGGGGCCGCCGGTTCCGGCGCCGGCGGCGGCTCGGGGGGAGCCAGCTCGCCCCGGCGGGCCTTGGCCACGTAGCCCTTGACCCCTTCGAAGAAGAGCTTGAGCTCGCCGACGTCGAAGCCGGCCACCGGGGCTTCGATGAAGGTCTCCTCCTTGCCGGCGATGACCAGAAGGCCGCCCTTGGTGCTGGCGACCCGGCGGACCTCTTTGAGCGGGGCGCGCTGAACCGTCTCGGGGCCGACGAAGAGCAGCTCGCTCGGGGTCACGGCGAACAGCCCCCCGCTCCCCTTGAGCTCGCTCAGGATCGGCTCTTGGGTGACCTCCTTGAGCCGCGCTTCCAGATTCATGGACCCATTGTACGCAAAACCGGCTGGTATCGTGGAAAGGATGGAAGGGATCCGTTTTCGCCTGGTCACCGGTACCGACCCGGACCTGTTTCAGGAGCGAATCAACCGGGCGGTGGAGGAGCTGCCCAAGGACGCGGTCCTGGTGGACGTGAAGTTCAGCGCCGCCGGCGAGGGCAGCCGGGTGCTGCTGGCGGCCCTGATCGTCTACAAACAGGTCGAGCCGTGGCGGGACTAACGCGCCTCCGCCTGCTCGGCGCCCTGCCCCAGGACCTGCCCCCCTCGCCCGGGGCCGAGCTCCTCCTCTACCTGGCCGCCCGCCCGGGCTGGCGGGAGCTCGAGGAGCTCCGGCGGGTCATCCCGCCGCTCGCCCGGGCGATCGAGCAGGTGAACCAAAGTCCCTACGGCGAGCACCTCGAGGCCCAGGGCAGCCGCTTCCGGCTCGACCTGGAGAGCGACCTGGTCGAGTACTGGCAGGAGGCCTATCGCGACCTGGACCGGCTGCGGCAGCTCTACGGCGAGCTCGCCCCCGGGTTTGAAAGCCCGCTCCCCGAGTTCCAGGCCTGGCTCGAGGCCGAGCGCGCCGAGGTGCTACGGGCGCTTTGGGCCACCGCCGTCGGCCGGGCGGGGATGCTCCTCGACAGCCACCGGGAGGACGAGGCGCTCGCCCTGCTCGAGGAGATGGAACGGGCCTACCCCTTAGAGCCCCGGGCCGCGCTGGACCTGGCCGACCTTTACTGGCGGCTCCACCGGCCCGAGGCGGTGGCGCGGGTGCTCGAGGCCGTCCTCCCCCAGCTCCCCGAGGAGCTCCTTCCCCGCGCCGAGCGGGTCTTGGGCCAGGCGCTTTTGCGCTCGGGGCGGATCGAGGAGGGTCGGGAAAGGCTCGCCGCCCTGCTCGCAAAGGGCGGCCCCGAGGCCCTTCCCGCCCTGCTCGCCCTGGGTGAGCTCGAGGCCCTCTCCGGCGAGGCGGAGCTCGCGCGCTCCCGCGCCCGGGAGGCCCGCCGGCAGGCCGAGGAGGCGGGCCAGGCCGAACATCTTTTGCGGGCGCTCTTGCTCGAGGGCGAGGCGCTCCTTCGCCTGGGCCGGGCCAAGGAGGCGGCCACCGGGCCGCTGCCCGCGGCCATGGGCCTGCAGGAGCTCTTGCGAAGGCCCTTTAGCGCCGAGAGCCTGGCGCTCTTGGCCGAGGCCCAGGCCCGCTGGGGCAAGGGGCGGGCCCGGGCGCTGGAACTGGCCGAGAAGGCCTACCGCCGGGCGGTCCAGGAGCGGAGCCCCTACGCC
Organism: Thermaceae bacterium; assembly: GCA_027061845.1. Classification (GTDB taxonomy): domain Bacteria; phylum Deinococcota; class Deinococci; order Deinococcales; family Marinithermaceae; genus WFXV01. The sequence continues at coordinate 219 of JAMOVS010000022.1, read as the reverse complement.
GCCAGCCGGGCGCTTTACGCCTGGGCGGTCGCGGCGGGGGATCCGGAGAAGCTCGCGGCCGCCCGCCACCAGGCCGCGCTCGCTGGGCACGCCCCCTGGCAGGCGTTTTTAGACCGGGCCGGCCTCGAGGATCCGGGCGACCCGGCCTAAGGCCTCCCCGGCGGCGTCCTCGGGCAGGTCGCGGTGGCTGACGAAGCGCACCCGGTCGGCCCCGAGCGG
>JAMOVS010000021.1 GCA_027061845.1 Thermaceae bacterium | reverse complement strand
AGCTTATTCCCTCCGCCCGGGCCACCGCCTTGAGGTCGCCGGTATCCAGGTACGTGAGAACTCGCCGCCAGACCTCCGGGGGCCAGCGGGAGACGACGTAGTCCAGGAGCGAAAACACCGCGTTGGCTGCCTGGTCCCAGCGGAGGTCGGCCGAGCGCACGGCGGCCAGCACCCGGCGTTTGCGGGCTTCTTCGAGCGCGGCTTCGGCTTGGAAGAAGGCCTCGCCGGTGAGCCTAGCGGGACTCGGGGATTGGCCCCTATAAAGACCCTCTACTGCGCCCAGGCCTACCCCGTAGCGGGCCGATAGCTTTTCGGTCTGGAGCCTTGCCTCTAACCAAAGTAGGGCTTTGGGGAATAGGCTTGGGGTTTTAAGGAGCCCTTGAAAGGCGTCGCCCTTGCTCAAGGTGAAGGGGGCAGCAAGCGCATCCCGATAGCGATCGTTCGCTTCGTGGAGGACTTTTTCTAACCGCCTCGGAGCTGAAGCCCCCCGCTCGCGGGAACGGACGAGGTCGCCGTTGATGGCGGCATAGCCCATACTTAAACCTTAACGGGTTGATATACTCTTTTTCAACCCTGAAAGGTTGACCCCCGGGGAGAACCCCGGGGGCCTGGGACTTCTGCTTTGGGTTAGGACTTTTGCTCCTCTTTCTTCTCGCCCTCTTCGGCCTGCTCCTCGCGGGGCTTGACCTCGAACTCGAGCCCCCGCTCGCCGACCTTGACCACCACGGTGTCGCCTTCCTTGATCTCGCCGGCGAGGATCTTCTTGGCCAGCGGGGTCTCGAGCTCCTTCTGGATCACCCGGCGCAGCGGGCGGGCACCGAAGATCGGGTCGTAGCCGCGTTCGCCCAGCCACTCCTTGGCCTCCTGGGTGAGCTCGAGCCTGATCTTGCGCTCGGCCAGCCGCTCGGCCACCTTCGAGACCAGGAGGTCGACGATCTCGACGATCTGCTCCTTGGTGAGCGGCTTGAAGACGACGATCTCGTCGAGACGGTTCAGGAACTCGGGGCGGAAGTGCTGCTGCAGGACGGCGAAGACCTTTTCCTGAATGGTCTCGTAGGGCAGGCCCTCCTTCATTCCCTCGAGGATCAGGTGGCTGCCCAGGTTCGAGGTCATGATGATGATCGTGTTCCGGAAGTCCACGGTGCGGCCGTGGGAGTCGGTGAGGCGGCCGTCGTCGAGGATCTGCAAGAGGATGTTGAAGACGTCGGGGTGGGCCTTTTCGATCTCGTCGAAGAGGATCACCGAGTAGGGCCGGCGGCGGACCGCCTCGGTGAGCTGACCGCCCTCCTCAAAGCCGACGTACCCGGGAGGGGCACCGATCAGCCGCGCGACCGAGTGCTTCTCCATGTACTCGGTCATGTCGATACGGATCATCGCGTCCTCGGTGTCGAAAAGGGTCTCGGCCAAGGCCTTCGCCAGCTCGGTCTTGCCCACGCCGGTGGGCCCCAGGAACATGAAGGAGCCGATCGGCCGGTTGGGGTCCTTGAGGCCGGCGCGGGCGCGGCGGATGGCGTCGGATACCGCACGGATGGCCTCGTCCTGGCCCACCACCCGCTTGTGGAGCTCCTCCTCGAGCCGGAGCAGCTTCTCCCGCTCGCCCTCGAGCAGCTTCGAAACCGGGATGCCGGTCCAGCGGGAGACGATCTCGGCGATGTCCTCGGCGGTGACCTCGAGCCGCACGTACTTGGCGTTTTTCAGCTTCTCGGTCAGCTCCTCGACCTTCTTCTCGAGCTCGGGGAGCTTGCCGTAGCGGAGCTCGGCGACCCGGTTCAGGTCGTAGTTGCGCTCGGCGATCTCGATCTCGCGGCGGACTTCGTCGAGCTCTTTCTGGGCCTCGCGGAGCTCTTTCAAGATCTCGAGCTCGGCGAGCCACTCCGCCTTCATCTCCTCGATCTTCTTCTTGAGCTCCTCGATCTCCTTCTCGATCTCCTTGAGCCGGGCCTTGGAGTCGGGATCGGTCTCCTTTTTGAGGGCCTCGCGCTCGATCTCGAGCTGAAGGAGCCGCCGCTCGAGCTGGTCGATCTCCTCCGGCTGGCTCTCGAGCTGCATCCGGAGCCGGGCCGCCGCCTCGTCGATCAGGTCGATCGCCTTGTCGGGCAGGCGCCGGTCGGTGATGTAGCGGTGCGAGAGCGTGGCCGCGGCGATGATCGCCGGGTCGGTGATGCGCACGCCGTGGTGGACCTCGTACTTCTCCTTGATCCCGCGCAGGATGGTGATCGTGTCCTCGACGCTGGGCTCGTCCACCAAAACGGGCTGGAAGCGGCGCTCCAGCGCCGGGTCCTTCTCGATCTCCCGGTACTCGTCGAGGGTGGTGGCGCCGATCACCCGGAGCTCGCCGCGGGCCAGGGCGGGTTTGAGCATGTTGCCGGCGTCGACCGCGCCCTCGGCCTTGCCGGCGCCGACGATGGTGTGCAGCTCGTCGATGAAGAGGATGATCTTGCCCTCACTGGCGATGACCTCCTGGATCACCGCCTTGAGCCGCTCCTCGAACTCGCCGCGGTACTTGGCGCCGGCCAGCAGCGAGCCCATCTGCAGCGCGATGATGCGCTTGTCCTTGAGCCCCTCGGGCACGTCACCCTTGACGATGCGCTGGGCCAGGCCCTCGACGATGGCGGTCTTGCCCACGCCGGGCTCGCCGATCAGGACCGGGTTGTTCTTGGTCCGGCGCAGAAGGATCTGGATCGTCCGCCGGATCTCCTCGTCGCGGCCGATCACCGGGTCGAGCTTGCCCTCTTCCGCCAGCTTGGTCAGGTCGATGCCGTACTGTTCGAGCGCGTTGAAGGTTTCTTCGGCGTGTTCGCTTTGCACGGTTTTCCCTCCTCGTACTTCCTGGATGATCTTTTTGAGCGCCTCCGGGCTGGGCAGCCCCGGGAAGCCCACCTCGGCGATGGCCAAAAGAAGGATGTCCACCGCCACGAACTGGTCCCCCCACTCGGCGGCGAGCTTTTCCGCCCGCTCGAGGGCCTGGTGGAGCCGGGAGGAGAGGTGGGTGCCGCCCTCGACCCCCTCCACCCGGGGCCGCTGCGAGAGCTCCCGGTTGGCCTCGCGCTGGATCGCCTCGGGGTCGCCGCCGGCGGCGACGATCAGCTTCGTGGGCAGGCCTCCGGGGTCTTTGAGCATGGCCAGGAGCAGGTGCGGGAGGTCGATCTCCTGGTGCTTCATCTCCCGCGCCAAGACCTGCGCCTGGGCCAGGGCCTGCCGCGCGGCTTCGGTCCACTTCTCGAGGTTCATACCTTCCCCTCCTCTGGGGTTTATCATAAAGCTTGATATTACCCGTGTCAATCTGGGGCGGGGGTAAGCTGGGGCCATGGAGGCCCGCACCCTCGAGCTCGTCTTTCCCTCGCACGCCAACCCCATGGGCAACGCCTTTGGCGGCTTCGTCGTAGGGCTGATGGACAAGGTGGGTTCCTACGCCGCCGTGCGCCGGGCCAAGAAGCCGGTGGTGACCGTGGCCATCGGCCGGGTGGAGTTCAAGGTGCCGATCAAGGTGGGCGACCTGCTCGAGGTCGTCGCCCGGGTGGAGCGGGTCGGGCGTACCTCGCTCACGGTCCAGGTCGAGGTCTACAAGGAGCGCTTCGTGGGCTCCAAGGACCGCGCCCTGGCCACCCGCGGCGAGCTCGTCTACGTGGCGGTGGACGAGGAGGGGCGCCCGGTGCCCGTGGATTCATGAAGCTGGTGCTCGTCGGCCCCACCGACCGCGGCAAGACCACCCTGGCCTGGGCGCTCGCCCGGCGGGCGGCGGCGAAGTTTGGCCGGGCCTTCCTCCTCGACCTCGACGTCGGCCAGGGGAG
>JAMOVS010000020.1 GCA_027061845.1 Thermaceae bacterium | reverse complement strand
GGCCGAGCCTCCAGCTCGAGCTCGAGGTCCGCCCACTGGGCCGTGACCCCGTTCACGTTTTCGTCGTCCAGCAGGTCAAAATCGAAAATTTTGACGTAGCTCGCCGGACCGCTGCCCTGATAGTTTTCAATTCGGTAGAGGGCATTGGGGTAGAGCGCGTACAGGTTGACGCCGTCGCTGATGATATTCCAAGCCCCCTCGGTCAAGCCCTGGCTCTCGACGTCGCCGAGGTTGTCGTAGCTCACGAAGTTGCCGCTGGAGTCCTCGGTGATTCGCAGCAAATAGGTGGTGTGCTGATACCAGTGCCCCGGTCCCCAGAAGGTGTAGAGGTAGCCGTCGTGGTGGGCGTAGCCCATGACGGTCCCCCCTTGGGGATAGTCCGAGCGCATGTCGTGCCACAGCACCGTGGTCGAGGGGTCGTAGTTGTTGAAAACGTAGAAACCGTGGGACCACTCATAGGGTTGCCAGCTCTCCAGCCCGCCACCGGTGTAGCCGCGGCCGTTGCGCGGGTCGAAATATAGGCTGGATCCCCACTGAAATGGAAAGTCCCCCAGGTAATTTAGGGAGTAAGGGTCGCCGCTCCGGTCCAGGCGGTACAGGCCCGAGTTTTCCCCCAACGTCACCGAGACGCCGTACAAGTTTCCGTCCGGGGCAAAGGCGATGTCGCCCAGCGCGTTTTTGTAACCGTAATAATCCATCGTCCCGGGAACGGGCTCGTAGTTGGCGATGAATTCTTGCGAAGGCGCGACCTCGGGGTCGTGCAAATTCCGGACTACCAGAATGCGGAAACGGTCACGGTCTACCCCGTCGGAAAAGTCTTGGCTGGTGACCATCCATAAGTCCCAGGCCAAAACCGGAGATGCCAACAACCAAACGGCGATGGTCCAGAGAATGTAAAAGGGAACCTTCAATGGTCGCGAATGCCCGAGTGGACGCATCGATAACTGCTCCTTTCCGGGGTTCCATAAACCCACAATGGATTCGGGTCGCCATTGCCGCATATTATACAACCCGCGAATAACGCAATACTTCACTAATCGGAAACGAGAGCCCGGGCACTTTTCGGCAAGCCAAATTCCCCAAAGCCTTGCAACCGGACGTTTTACAAAAGATTACTTGCGAACCAAGGGGAAAAAGCCCACGCTGGGAAGATGGCCCCCGATGGCGCGCTGGACGCCCTCCACGGTGACGAAGGCGCGGGGGGCCTCTTCGCGAATGATGGCGAGCACCTTCTCCGCCCGGCGGCGGGGAACGACGATGAAAAGGATTGGCACCTCCCCCTCCCGGCCCTCGCCGTGAACCACGGTGACGCCGTAGCCCTCCTCGCGCAAGCGGCGAACAAGGGCATCCGCTCCTTCCCGAACAATCGCCCGGATCAGCACCTGCCCGGGGGCGAACCAGGCCTCGAGCGCCATGCCCAGCGCGGTGCCGCTGGCAAACCCGGCGGCGAAGGCGAACATGTTGAGGGGCGAGTCCACCCGGGCGAAGACCTGGCTGATCGCCACGATCCAGACCAATGCCTCGAAAAAGGCGAGCACGGCCGCGACCCTCCGCTGGCCGCGCACCATCATCACCACCCGGATCGTCGAAAGCGGCACGTCGACGAGCCGGAGCAGGAAGATGGAGAGGGCTCCCAGTAGGGCGTCCACGATCCAAGTTTAGCCGGCTAGCGATTCCAGTCCTTGAGGTGGCGCTGCACCACCGGGATCATCGCGATCGAGGAGAAGGCAAAGAGATCCAGCCTACCGGTATAGGCCAGCGCCAGAAGGGGGAAAAGCAAGGCGGCGAGCAGCGCCGAGCGGTAGGGCCTTCGGGTCGCGCCCCAGAAAACCAAAAAAACGAAGAACGCCAAGCCCACGAGCAAGGGGTCTACCGCCAGCCCCGCCCCCACCGCGGGAGCGATTCCCTTGCCGCCCCGGAAGAGCAAGAAAGGAGAGTAGGCGTGGCCCCAGACCGCCGCCGCCCCGCCAGCGAGCGCGCCGGGAACGCCGCCCACGGCCTCGCCAAAGGCCACCGCCATGAACCCCTTAGCCAGGTCCAAGACGAGGACCATGAGTCCCGGGACCGGCCCCAATACCCGGAACGCGTTCACCGCGCCGGGGTTGCCCGAGCCCTCGCGCAACAGGTTTTTCCGCTGTAAAAAACCAAAAAGGACCGCAAAGGGAACCGCGCCCAGAAGGTAGCCGAGGATCGCCGCGCGAACCAGGCCGTTTAAGGCTAGATGCCCGCCTTCGCCCACTTCTTCGGAACCTCGCGGCGCAGGAACTCCACGATGTCCTGGGTCAGGGTTCCCGGGCCAAAGACGGCGGCCACCCCCATCTCCAGGAGTTTGGGAACGTCCTCGTCAGGGATGATGCCGCCGCCGAAAAGCAGGATGTCCGAAGCTCCCTGCTCGTCCAGGAGGCGCTTTACTTCCGAGAAGTAGTGCATATGGGCGCCGGAGAGGATCGAAAGTCCGATCGCGTCCACGTCCTCCTGCAGCGCGGCCGAGACGATCATCTCCGGGGTCTGGCGCAACCCGGTGTAGATCACCTCCATCCCCGCGTCGCGGAGCGCCCGCGCCACCACCTTGGCCCCCCGGTCGTGGCCGTCGAGCCCGGGTTTGGCGATCAGTACGCGTATCTTGCGGTCCATTTGACCTCCATTTTAGGGGGTGGGGTGTGGGAGGTGGGGGGTGGGTAAAAGGATTTCCTACCTCCTACGTCCTACTTCCCACCTCCCTCACACCATCACCGGCTCCTCGTAGATGCCGTAGACCTCCCGTAGCACGTCCATCATCTCACCCAGGGTGGCGTAGGCGAGGGCGGCCTCGACGAAGTGGGGCATGGTGTTCTGACCGCTCACCGCCGCCCGACGGAGCCCTTCGAGCGCCTCCTTGACCCGGGTCTCGTCGCGCTCCCGGCGCACCCGGGCGAGCCGCTCGGCCTGCACCCGTTCCACCTCGGGGTCGATGCTGAGGATCGGCACCTCGATCTCCTTGTCGTCGGTAAAGGCGTTGACTCCCACGATGATCCGCTCGCCCGACTCCACCTCCTGCTGGAAGCGGTAGGAGGCGTCGGCGATCTCCCGCTGGAAGTAGCCGTTCTCGATGCCGCGGATGACCCCATAAAGGGTGGGGTACGGGGTGCCCTCGCCCATCTTGCGGATCGCCTCGATGTACTTCCGCGCCTCCTCCTCCACCTTGTCGGTGAGCCACTCGACGTAGTAGCTCCCGGCCAGGGGGTCGATGGTGTGGGTGACGCCGGACTCGTAGGCGATGATCTGCTGGGTGCGGAGCGCGATGGTGGCCGCTTCTTCGGTGGGCAGGGCGAGCGCCTCGTCGTAGGAGTCGGTGTGCAGACTATTGGTACCCCCGAGCACCGCAGCCAGCGCCTGGATCGCCACCCGCACGATGTTGTTGAGGGGCTGCTGCGCGGTGAGACTGACCCCAGCGGTCTGGGCGTGGGTGCGGAGCATCCAGCTCCGGGGGTTTTCCGCCCCGTATCGCTCCTTCATTTCGGTGGCCCAGATGCGGCGGGCCGCCCGGAACTTGGCGATTTCCTCGAAGAAGTCGTTGTGGACGTCGAAGAAGAAGCTGATCCTGGGGGCGAAGTAGTCGATGGGAAGGCCCCTTTTCAGCGCCGCCTCCACGTAGGCGAAGCCGTCCGCCAGGGTGAAGGCGAGCTCCTGTACCGCGGTCGCCCCGGCCTCGCGGATGTGGTAGCCGGAGACCGAGATGAAGTTCCACTTGGGGACGTTCTTCGGCCCCCACTCGAAGGTATCGATCACCAGCTTGATGCTCGGCTCTGGGGGGTAGA
>JAMOVS010000019.1 GCA_027061845.1 Thermaceae bacterium | reverse complement strand
GAGGCGCTCCGGCTCAAAAAGCGGCCCGACGAGGTGGAAAAGATCCGCCGGGCCATGGCGATCGCCCGCGACGCCTACCGGGAGGCCCTTCCCGAGGTCCGGCCCGGGGTCTCCGAGATCCAGGTGGCGGCGGCCCTGGAGTGCGCCATGCGGCGGCGGGGCGCCGAGGGGCGGGCGTTTCCCACCATCGTCGCCTCCGGCGAAAACGGCGCCTTCCCCCACGCCGGAGCGAGCGAAAAGCCGCTCAAGGAGGGCGAGCTCGTCACCCTCGACTTCGGGGCCCGCTACCAGGGTTATCACTCCGACGTCACCCGCACCCTGGCGCTCGGGGAGGTCTCCCCCGAGCTTTCCCGCATCCTCCGGGCGGTCGAGGCGGCGCTCGCGGCGGCGCTCGAGCGCGTAGGCCCGGGCCGGCCGATCGCCGAGGCCGACCGCGCCGCCCGGGCGGTGCTCGAGACCGAAGGGCTCCTTCGCTACTACCCCCACGCCCTCGGCCACGGGGTGGGGCTCGAGGTCCACGAGGCCCCCCGCATCAGCCACCAGAGCGAGGGCGTCTTCGAGCCCGGCATGGTGGTGACGATCGAGCCCGGGGTCTACGTGCCCGGGCTCGGGGGCGCCCGGGTCGAGGAGCTCGTTCTCATCACCGAAGACGGCACTTTGATACTCTCAGGCGACCTATGAGGGTCCGCCTTTCGCTTTTGCTCATCCTCGTACTTGCCGCCTGCGCCCCGGCGCCCAAGGCGCGGCCGGAGCCCGCCGCCGTCTCCGAACCCCCGAAGGTGCTTTTGCACCTCGTGCGTCCGGGCGACACCCTGTACCGGGTCGCCCTTTACTTCGGCGTTTCGGTGGAGGCGCTGATGCAGGCAAACGGCCTGACCGACACCCGGATCGTCCCCGGGCAACGACTCGTCTACCCCTGGCCCAAGGAGGCGCGCTTTTACGAACGGGGGGAGGCGAGCTGGTACGGCCCCGGCTTCCACGGGCGGCGCACCGCGAACGGCGAGATCTTCGACCAGGAGGCGCTGACCGCCGCCCATCCCCGGCTCCCCTTTGGCACCCAGGTGCTGGTCCGCCGCGAGGACACCGGCGAGACTGTGGTGGTGCGGATCAACGACCGCGGGCCCTTTAAAAAAGGCCGGATCATCGACCTCTCCTACGCCGCCGCCCGGGCCATCGGGCTGGATCATAGTGGAACTGCACTGGTTTCACTCTACATCCTGCCATGATCCACGGCTTTCACTTCTCCGTCGGCGGTAAGGAGAGCTACCTCACCGCGCTCCGCGAGGCCGAGGCGCTGGGGGTGAACGCGGTCCAGATCTTCGCGAAAAGCCCAAGGGCCTGGCGAAAGAAGACCCTTCCCCCCTCCCTCGCCGAGAACTTCCGGGCGACCCGGGAGCTCCAGGGCGTCCAAAGCCTCGTGATCCACGCGAGCTACCTGGTGAACCTGGGCGCCGAGGGGGAGCTCTTCGAGAAAAGCGTGCTCTCCCTCGCCGACGACCTGGAAAAGGCGAGGCTTCTCGGGGCCGAGGCGGTGGTGGTGCACCCGGGCTCGGGAAAGATTGAGCAGATTCGAGAGGGGCTTTTCAAGGCGGCGGAGCTTGCCCCGAGCCCGGCCCGTCTCCTCGTCGAGAACGCAGCAGGGGGAGGCAAAAAGCGGGGCGCGACGCCGGAGGAGCTCGCAGCGATCCTCGAGGGCACCCCCTTTGGCCTCGCCCTCGACACCGCCCACGCCTGGGTGATGGGCTACCGCCCGGTCGAGTTTCTGGACGAGCTCGAAAGACTGGGCCTTCTCCCCCGCCTCGCCCTCGTTCACTTCAACGACGCCAAGTACGAGCAAGGAAGCCGGCGCGACGTCCACGCCTCCCTCGGTGAGGGGACGATGGGCGAGGCCCTTCTGGAACTCCTCAAAGACCCCCGCGTCCGCCCGCTTCCCTTCATCATGGAAACGCCGAAGGCGGACGACGCGAAGAACCTAACGACATTTAGAAAATGGCTCATAGCTTGTGGCCTGTAGCTTGTGGATTTTTTCCACAGGCCACAAGCCACAAGCCACGGGCCTAGGTAAGGGCTTCCCACCCCCGCTCCCCCTCGCGTATCCGCGCGAAGGGAACCTTCGGGTCGTGGGGGGTGACGACGAGGTAGCCCTCCTCGGCCCAGCGGGGGTAGTGGGTTTTCCGCGTCTCGAGCGTGGTCACCGGGTAGAGGTCGTAGGCCATGATGTAGGGAAGCGGGACGTGGGCGAAGGTGGGGAGAAGGTCGGCGGTATAGACGAGCTTTTCCCCCTCCGATTCGAGCTCCACCCCCTGCTGCCCGAGGGTATGCCCGGGGAGGGGAACAAGGCGAAGCCCGGGCAGGACCTCGGCCTCGCCCTCGACGAACTCAAAGAGCCCCGCCTCGGCCACCGGCTCGACGTTTTCCGGCAGGTAGCTGCCGCGGTTTCGCTCGTGGGGGTGGGTGGCCTCGAAAAACTCCTGGCGCTGGACCAGGTAGCGGGCGTTTTTGAATAGGGGAACGAGGCCCTCTTCGGTCCGCACCACGTTCAGCCCGGCGTGGTCGAAGTGGAGGTGGGTGTTGACGACGAGGTCGATGTCCTCGGGGCCAAGTCCCAGCTCTTTGAGCGCCGAGAGCAGCCTCCCCGCCTCCTCGATGCGGTAGATCTTCCGGTGCTTTTCCCCGGGTTTGGTGTCCACGCCGGTCTCGACCAGGACCCAGCGTTCCCCGGCCTTGATAAGCATCGGGCGGATCACGAGCGGGATGCGGTTTTGCTCGTCGGACTCAGTCTTCTTCGACCAAAGGGCTTTGGGGACGATGCCGAACATCGCCCCGCCGTCGAGCCAAAACCTCCCGTCCAAAAGGAGGTAAACCTCGAAGCGGCCGACCTTGAGGGGCTTCATACCTAGAGCGTAGCCCCTTTTTTGACCGCTTGGAGCACCCGGCGGGGGTCCTCCCCCGCCTCGATCGCCCGGATCAGCGCCGAGCCCACCACCACGCCGTCGGCCCCGGCCAGGGCCGCCTGGCGGGCGGTCTCCTCGCCGGAGATGCCAAAGCCGATCGCCACCGGGAGCTCGGTCTTGGCCTTCACCCGGCGAACGAGGGCGCCGATCTCCTCGGGCAGCCGGTCGCGGGCGCCGGTCACCCCGGTGACGCTCACCGCGTAGACGAACCCGGTGGTGTAGCCGGTGACCACCTCGATGCGGCGGTCGGTGGAGGTGGGGGCGAGGAGAAAGACGGTGGCGAGGCCCGCTTCCCGGGCCGCCTCGGCCACCTCGGGGTCCTCGTCCGGGGGCAGGTCGGGGAGGATCACGCCCTTCACGCCGGCCTCGGCAAAGTCCTTGAAAAAGCGCTCCTTGCCGTAGGCGAGGACGGGGTTCGTGTAGGTCATGAGGAGCAGGGGGACGTCGGTCTTCCCGCTTAGCTTTTCGACGAGCTCCAAGACCTTCTTGGTGCGAACCCCCTGCTGAAGGGCGGCTTCGCTCGCCCGCTGGATCACCGGGCCGTCGCCCAAGGGGTCGGAGAAGGGAAGCCCGACCTCGAAGAGATCCGCTTCCTCGGCGAGCCCCTGGGCGAAATTCAAAAACCCCTCGGGGCTCGGGTAGCCGGCGGTGAGGTAGGGGATCACCGCCCGGCGGCCTTCGGCCTGGGCTTTTACAAAAGCCTTGCGAACCGCGTTCACTGCCTTTCCTCCAGGATGCGCTTGACCTCGGCGACGTCCTTGTCGCCGCGGCCGGAGATGTTGATGACCACGACCTGGTCCCGGTCCATCTTTGGCACCACCTTGGTGGCGTAGGCCACCGCGTGGGCCGACTCCA
>JAMOVS010000018.1 GCA_027061845.1 Thermaceae bacterium | reverse complement strand
GATGCCGTAGGCCAAGAGGGCTTCCCGCATTTTTGCCGCGTCCCCCTTTTGCCCCTCCGCCGCCCAAACCGCGACCTCGTGGCCGAACTCGGCCAGCCAGCGGGCGGCCACCAGCCCGTCGCCGCCGTTATTCCCTTTGCCCGCGAGCACCAGGACCCGGGCGGCGGGGAAGAGGCGGCTCGCCACCCCGGCCACCGCCCGGCCCGCTGCCTCCATCAAGAGCAGGCTGGGGTAGCCGAGCTCGACCGCGCGGGCGTCCACCCGGCGCATGCCCTCGGCGGTGAAAAGCCGCGTCATGACCGCCTCCCCTTGGCCATCTCCTCGAGCTTGGCTAGCGCCTCGCGGGTCCCGAGAACGATCAGCTGGTCGCCGGGGCGGAGCACGAAGTCGCCGGGCGGGTTCACCACCGGCTCGCCGGCCCGGATCACCGCCAGTACGGTGACGTCGAAGCGGTTTCGGATGTCGAGCTCAGCCAGGCTCTTGCCCGCCATCGCGCTGTCAGGCTCGACCAGGATGTCCTCGATGGATAGCGGGGCGCCGCCCTTTCGGAGGGTGGTCTCGAGGAAGTCCACCACCACCGGGTGGATCACCATGTTGGCCAGCCGCTGGCCGCCCACGGCGTAGGGGTCGATCACCTTGTTGGCGCCGGCCCGGAGCATCTTGGGGATCACCGCGCTGTCCTCGGCCCGGGCGGCGATGAAGACCTTGGGGTTGAGGCCGCGGGCGGTGAGCACGATGAAGAGGTTGTCGGCGTCGGAGCCGGTGGCGACGATCACCCCCTTGGCCCGGTCGATGCCGGCTTTTTTGAGCACCTCGTCGTCGCCGCCGTCGCCCTCGAGCACCAAGACTCCTTCGGCCAGTGCCCGCCGCACCCGGTGCGGGTTCCGCTCCACCACCACGAAGGGGGTGTGGTTTTCCCGGAGGGCCGCCGCCGCCTGCCGGCCCACCCGGCCAAACCCCACCAGAATCACGTGATCCCTAAGCCGTGCTATCCGCCGCTCCATACGTTTCAACCTCCGGGTCTCGGCGCCCTCCTCGACCAGGTAGTCCATGAACACGCCGAAGGCGTAAAAGAGGCTCATGATCCCGGCGGTGCCCACGAACATGGTGAAGATGCGTTCGGCCGGCGTGTCCACCGGGTAGACCTCGTGGTAGCCGATGGTGGTCATGGTCAAGAAGACCATGTAGAGCGCGTCGAGGAAGGTCGCCCCCTCGTCGCGCCAGAGGATCAGGTAGCCGATGGTTCCGATCGTGGCCACCAATAGGACCAGGAAAACCGGCAGGCGCAGACGCTCGCGCAGGGTCTCTTGACCGTCCCGTTCCACCTCTGCCGAGCTTACGATACGAAACGTGGACAAGTTGGCCGAAGCGCGAAGGCGAATCGAGGAAGCCTCCCGGATCGCGGTGCTCACCGGCGCCGGCATCAGCGCACCCTCGGGCATCCCCACCTTCCGGGACCCGGGCGGGCTCTGGGAAAACTTCAACATCGAGGACTACGCCACCCCCGAGGGGTTCGCGCGAAACCCCGAGGAGGTCTGGCGCTGGTACGCCTGGCGCTATAAAAAGATCCGCGAGGCCGAGCCCAACGAGGCCCACCGCCTGCTCGCCGAGCTGGAAAAGAAGAAAGGCGACGGCTTCCTGCTGGTCACCCAGAACATCGACGGGCTCCACCAGCGGGCGGGCTCGAAAAGGGTGATCGAGCTCCACGGCAGCATCCACCGCGCCCGCTGCACTGCCTGCGGCTACCGCAGCGAGCTGCCGCCGCCGGAAGAACTCGAGATCCCGCCCCGCTGCCCGAAGTGCGGGGCAATGATGCGCCCGGACGTGGTCTGGTTTGGCGAGCCCCTGCCCCCGGGGGCGTTCGAGGCCGCGCTGGCGGGCTTTCGCTCCGCCGACCTCGCCATGGTGATCGGCACCTCGGCGCTGGTGGAGCCGGCGGCGAGCCTGGGCCGCTACGCCAAGCACGCCGGCGCCTACCTGATCGAGATCAACCCCGAGGAAACCCCGCTCACCCCGATCGCCGACCTCTCGCTCCGGGCCGGGGCGGTGGAGGGGCTCCGGGCACTCCTCGGCTAGCGGCCCTTTTTGGGAGCGCGACCCCGCCAGACCAGCTTGAAGGGCACGCGGGGGAAGCCGAGCTCCTCGCGGATGCGGTTTTTCAGGTAGTTCTCGAAGGCCCGGGTGACGAACTCGGGGTTGTTGACGAAGAAGACGAAGGTCGGCGGCGCCACCTCGGGCTGGGTGGCGTAGAAGATCTTGAGCGGCCGGCCGCGGAAGTTCGGCACCCGGGTCTGGGCGAGCCAAAGCTGCACCTGGCGGTTCAGATCGCCGGTGTCGACGCGCTGGTGGGCCTCCTCGTAGAGGCTCGCGGCCTCGGCCAGGATCTTGGTGAGGTTTTCCCCGGTCTTGGAGGAGACGAAGACCATCGGCAAATGGGCAAGGTGGGCGAGCCGCTCCTTGAGTTCGGCGCGGACCCGGCGGCGATCTTCTTTCGGCACCTGGTCCCACTTGGTGACCACGATGACCACCGGTTTGCCGGCCTCGAGCGCCTTGTTCGCGAGCTTCAGCTCGCGGTCGCCGACCTCGAAGGGGTCCACCACCAGCGCCACCACGTCGGCGTCGTTGATCACCCGCTCGGCCCGCTGGATGGCGAACCACTCGACGGCGGTCTCGGGCCGCTTGCGGATACCGGCGGTGTCCACCAGGCGGAAGCGCCGGCCGCCGAACTCGAGGTCCACGTCGATCGCGTCCCGGGTGGTGCCGGGCTCGTCGGAGACGATGACCCGCTCCTCGCCGAGAAGGGCATTCAAAAGCGAGGACTTGCCCGCGTTCGGCCGGCCGATGATGGCAAGGCGAATGGGCTCGACCTCGGCCTCGTCCTCGTCCTGGTAGACGGGAAGCTTCTCCCAGATCTTCTCAACGAGCTCCTCAAGCCCCCGGCGGTGCTCCACCGAGGTGGCAAGCGGCTCGCCGAAACCGAGGGCGTAGAGCTCGCCCAGGTAGTCCTCGTGCTTGGGGTGATCCACCTTGGTGGCCACCAGGACGACGGGCTTATTCTTCTTGCGCAGGTAGTCCGCGACCTCGAAGTCGGACTCGGTGAGCTCGGCCCGGCCGTCCACCAAGAAAAGCACCAGGTCGGCGTCGTCCACCGCCCGGTCGACCTTCTCCTGGATCTTCTTTTCCCACTTGTCGCCGGACCAGACGCCGCCGGTGTCCACCAGCTTGAAGCGGCCGGTATCGGTCTCGACTTCGGCCTCCTTGAGGTCCCGGGTGACGCCGGGTTCGTCGGCCACCACCGCCTCCCGCCGGCCGACCAGGCGGTTAAAGAGGCTCGACTTCCCCACGTTCGGACGTCCTACAATCACGACCTTTTTCATGGCTTTCACCGGCCGCCGGGCCGAAGGCCCATTGTACCCCATGAGAAGGGGGAAGAAAAGCCATGCTCGGTTGACGCCCCCCGGGCCCTTGGCTAAGATAGGGGGCGCGTGCGGCGGTGTAGCTCAGCTGGTTAGAGCACGCGACTCATAATCGCGGAGTCGGCGGTTCGAGTCCGCCCACCGCCACCAAACCCGGGCCCGGAAGGGCCCGGCGTTTTTTGCTGGACGCGGATCCTCTGCATATTTATACTGGACGCGTGCGATTTCTCCTGCTCCAGGCCCGAAACCCGGGCGATCCGGTGCGCCAGGAAGAGGTCCAGCAGTTCGCCGCCCGTCTCGAGGTCCCTGAAAACGCAATCCACACCTGGGACCTGCTCGCGGGGCCGCCCGAGCCCTCCCGCCTCGAGCCTTACGACGCCCTCCTGGTGGGGGGCTCGGGGGAGTACGACGTTTCCGCCGGGAACCTTCCCCACCTGGAAGCGAC
>JAMOVS010000017.1 GCA_027061845.1 Thermaceae bacterium | reverse complement strand
AACGCATCGTCGACTCCGGTCACGAACTCCGCTACTGGGAAGGCGAATGCCCCCCGCCTAAAGGAGAGCTCCTGAGGCTCGTCGCCGGCGCCGAGGGGCTCATCACCACCCTGGAAGACCGGATCGATGCCGAGGTCATGGACGCGGCCGGCCCCGGGCTCAAGGTCATCGCCCAGTACGCCGTTGGGGTGGACAACATCGACCTCGAGGCCGCCCGGGCCCGCGGCATCCGGGTGACCAACACCCCCGGCGTCCTCACCGAGGCCACCGCCGACCTCGCCTTCGCCCTCCTGCTCGCCGCCGCCCGCCGGGTGGCGGAGGGCGACCGCTATGTCCGCGAGGGGCGCTGGAAGTGCTGGCTGCCCACGGGGTTTTTGGGCCCCGAGGTGGCGGGCGCGAAGGTACTGGTGGTGGGCTTTGGGCGGATCGGCCAGGCATTCGCGAAACGGGCCAAGGGCTTTGGCATGGAAATCCTCTATACCAGCCGCGCTCCGAAGCCTGAGGCCGAGGCCGCGCTCGGCGCCCGCCGGGTGGAACTCGACGAGGCCCTGCCGGAGGCCGACTTCGTGAGCCTCCACGTGCCGCTCACGCCGGAGACCGAGCGGCTCTTCGACGCCAAGCGGCTTTCTCGCATGAAGCCGGGCTCGGTGCTCATCAACACCGCCCGGGGCAAGGTGGTGGACACCGAAGCGTTGGTCCGGGCGCTCCAAGAGGGACCGCTCTTTGCCGCCGGGCTCGACGTCACCGACCCCGAGCCCCTGCCCGAGGGCCACCCCCTCACCAAGCTCGAAAACGTCGTCCTCACGCCGCATGTAGGCTCGGCCGGCATCAAGACCCGGGAAAAGATGGCCCGGATGGTGGCCGAGAACCTGCTCGCGGTGCTCGCCGGCCGGGAACCGCCGAATCCGGTGGTGTGAAGGCGGGAAGTAGGAGGTGGGAGGTAGGGGGTAGGAAGCTCGCGCAAAAGCGCCGGGCGCTAGCCCACCTCGAGGGTAGCCACCCGGGCCAAGGCCCCCTCCAGGTCCTCGATCAGGTCCTCAGGGTCCTCGAGGCCCACCGAGAGCCGCACCAGCCCCGGCGTCACCCCCTGGCGGAGGCGAACCTCCTCGGGCACCAGCTGGTGGGTGGTGGAGTAGGGGTGGGTGGCCAGCGAGTCGACGTCGCCGAGGCTGACCGCCTGGGCGAAGTAACGGAGCCCGTCCAAAAACGCCCGCGCCGCCTGCTCGCTTCCGAGGTCGAGCGCCACCATGCCGCCGAAGGCCCTCATCTGACGGCGGGCGGTCTCGTGGCCAGGGTGGCTTTCGAGCCCCGGGTAGTAAACCCGCCGCACCGCCGGGTGGCCCTCGAGAAAGCGGGCGATTTGCATCGCCCCCTCGGAATGGGCCTGCATGCGGAGCACCAGCGTCTTCGCTCCCCGGACCAAGAGAAAGGCATCAAAGGGGCTCTGGGCGCCGCCCAGGTGCCGGAGCCCCTCGGCCCGGATCTCCTGGATGAGCTCCGCCGGCCCCACCACCGCGCCCCCCAGGGTGTCGCCGTGGCCCGAGAGGTACTTGGTGGCCGAGTGGACCACCAGGTCGATGCCGAGTTCCAAGGGCCGGGTGAGCGCCGGGGTGGCGAAGGTGTTGTCGGCCACCGAGAGGATCCCCCGCTCCCGGGCCAGCTGGGCGACCTCGGCCAGGTCGTGGATCCGTAGCGTGGGGTTCGCCGGGGTCTCGACGTAGACCAGCTTGGTATCGGGGCCGATCGCCTCGGAGAGCGGCCGGTCGGTGGCGTCCACCACCCGAACGCCAAAGCGCTCCAGGGTGTCGTAGAAGAACCCCTCGGTACCGCCGTAGAGCGGCCCCAGGTAGACGACCTCGTCGCCCGGGGCAAGCAGGGTGAAGGCCAGCGCCGAGATCGCGGCCATGCCGCTGGTGAACGCCACCGCGTCCTCGCCGCCCTCCAGCGCCGCCAGCTTCTCCTCAAAAGCCCGGGTGGTGGGGTTATGGATGCGGGTGTAGAGGTAGCCTTCCTCCTCGCCGGCGAAGAGCCGCCGGCCCCGCTCGAAGTCGCCGTAGACGAAGGTCGAGGTCTGGAAGATCGGCTGCGCCAGGGCACCGGTCACGGGCTCGGGCCGCTGACCCGCGTGCACCGCCAGCGTGCGTAGTCTGGGCATGGGCTCACTTCCCTTCCCGGCGATTTTACCACCGCCACACTTTCACATGAGAAACTTACATTCTCATGTGATATGATTGGGGCATGGAAGCGCCCCTGATTCTCATCGTGGAAGACGAAAAGGACATCGCCCGCTTCCTGGAGCTCGAGCTCCAGGCCGAGGGCTACCGCACCGAGGTCGCCTACGACGGCGTCACCGGGCTTTCCAAGTTCCGCGAGAAGAACCCCGACCTGGTGATCCTGGACCTGATGCTCCCGGCCAAGGACGGCCTCGAGGTCGCCAAGATCATCCGCAAGACCTCGAACGTGCCCATCATCATCCTCACCGCCAAGGGCCAGGTCGAGGACAAGGTCGAGGGCCTGGACGCCGGCGCCGACGACTACCTGGTCAAACCCTTCTCCATCGAGGAGCTCCTGGCCCGGGTGCGGGCCCACCTGCGGCGGGTGACCCCGGCGATCACCGGCGAGATCCGGGTGGCCGACCTGATCATCAACCTCGAGGGCCGCGAGGTCTTCCGCGGCGGGCGCCGGATCGAGCTTTCGAATAAGGAGTTTGAGCTTTTGGAGCTCCTTGCCTCGAACCCCGGCAAGGTCTTTTCCCGCTTCGAGATCGAGGAGAAGGTCTGGCCCGGCTACCAGGGCGGCTCCAACGTGGTTGACGTCTACATCGGCTACCTCCGCAAAAAGCTCGAGGCCGGCGGCGAACGCCGCCTGATCCACACCGTGCGTGGGGTGGGGTACGTTCTGAGGGAAGACTAGGATGTAGGAGGTGGGAGGTAGGACGTAGGCGTTTTCCCACCTCCCACACCCTACCCCCCACCTCCCGACCATGACCCTCCGCACCCGGATCACCCTCCTCACCCTCGCCCTCCTGGCCGCGAGCCTCTTCGTCATGGGGGTGGCGGTCTACTCGCTTTTGGCCCGCTACCTCTACCAGGGACTGCGCACCGAGCTCGACGACGCCCTGGGCCAGGTGGTGCGGCTGATCAACAGCGGCGGCAAGAACCTCCTCGACGTCGCCCTCCCCCCCACCGTCTACGCCGAGGTGGACCTGGTGCTGGCGCTGCCGCCCTTCAAGCCCGAGGACCTGGAGGAGGCGGTCCCCCTGGTGCAGAGCCCGGCCCTCGGCGGCCAGCGGCTCAAGCTGAGCAAGAAGGACTACCAGCGTCTCTTGAAGGAGGGGGTGATCTGGACCTACGCCGAGCTGCCGCGGGAGCACGGCCGGCCGATTCGGCTGATGGTCCGGGCCCTGCTGCTCGAGGCCCAGGGCCCCCCACCCTTGAACCGCATCCCGGCGGTGGTGATGGTGGCCAAGTCCACCGAGCCCATCGAGGCCACCCTGAGCCAGCTGGTGCGCATCTACGCCGCCACCGCGCTCTTCGTCCTCCTGCTCGCGGGCTGGCTCGCCTACCTCCTGGTGGGCAAGACGCTCGAGCCCCTGGAAGCCATCGCCAAGAAGGCGGAGGCGATCTCGGCCCGTTCCTTCGCCCCCCTGCCCGAGCCCGAGGGGGCCGACGAGGTGGCCGCCCTGGCCCGGGCCTTAAACCGCATGCTGGCCCGGTTGGAGGAGGCCTTCCAGGCGCAGCGGCGCTTTCTCGCCGACGCCTCCCACGAGCTCCGCACCCCGATCACCGCCATCCTGGGCCACGTCGGCTACCTCAAGCGGCGCACCAGCCCCAGCGAGGACCAGATCGAGAGCCTCGAGGTCATCGCCCGGGAGAGCGAGCGGATGAAGAAGCTGGTGGGCGACCTCCTGGACCTGGCCGAGAGCGAGGGCGGCTGGCGCTTCGAGCCCCGGCCGGTGCCGCTCCGGCCGGTCCTCATCGAGGTGGCGGAGGAGTTCTCGCCGGCGTTCTCCGGCCAGATCCGCCTCGAGCTCCCGGAGGAGGAGGTCTGGGTCCTCTCCGACCCCGACCGGCTGCACCAGGTCTTCGCCAACCTGGTCTCGAACGCGATCAAGGCGGGGGCGAAGACGATCGAGCTCCGGGTCCGCACCCCGGGCAAGCGGGCCCTCGTCCAGGTGGCCGACGACGGCCCCGGCATCCCGCCGGAGCATCTCCCCCACCTCTTCGAGCGCTTCTACCGGGTGGACAAGGCCCGCGACCGGGAGAAGGGCGGCAGCGGCCTGGGGCTGGCCATCGTCAAGGCGATCGTCGAGGCCTCGGGCGGCGAGGTCTGGGTGGAGAGCGAGCCCGGCCGGGGCACCACCTTCAGCGTCGCCCTGCCCCGGGCCGAGCCCCCGGCGGGCGCCCAAGTGAACGAAGACTAGCCCTGCCGCCGCTTCAAGGCGTCGAGCCGTTCGGCGGCCTCCTCGGGGCTGAGCTCGCCGCGCTCCAGCGCGTCCAGGATCGTGCGGCGCTCGTCCTCGAGGTCGGGGCCCTCCTCGTACCCGAGCGCCCGGAGGAGCGCGTCAAAGCGGGCCCGCACCGTGGGGTAGGAGACCCCGAGCAGGCGCTCGAGCTCCTTCAAGTTTCCCCTGGCCTTCAAAAACATCCGCAGAAACTCAAGCTGCTCCGGCGGCAGCGAGGCGAACTCGTTCTGCACGAACTCGCCCCGGATCTCGGTGCCGCAGGTCTTGCACACCAGCCCGGTGACCAAAAGCTTGCCGCCGCAGACGGGACAGACGCTCGGTGCCCTAGGACGCATCCCTCCTCCTCAAAACGGTCGCCAGACCCAAACCCGAAGCCCCGAAACGAACAAAACCTCTTCGCCCTTGCGATACACAGAAAGGCCGAGCCGGGGCCAGAGCCAAAGCGAAACCGCCCGCCCCGGCTGCCCGCGCATCAAGAGCACCGCCCCCAGCAAAAAGGCGAAGACCTCCTCCAGGATCCAAAGCGGAAAGGCGAGGCGAAACCGCCCCAGCTCGAGGACCAAAAACGCGATCCGGCTCATACCACCTCGATCAAGACCTCGTCCCCTTCAGGGCTCTTTACCTCCACCAGCCGCCCCTCGGGGAGCTCGCCCTTGAGCCCGGCGAGGAGGGCGTCGAGGTCGATCCCCTCCCTTTGCAAAAGTGCCCGGTGCTCGGCGGGCAAAAACTCGAGGGCCACCCTCGCCAGAGAGAGCGGCAGGTTGACCCGCACCTCCTCGCCGTCCCCGCTCTTCACCAGGACGCGGAGGAGCCGCCCGCCTTCCCGCTCCTGCGGAGCTGCCGGGGGCTCGAGGGCGTCGAGAAGCCGCTCGGCCTCGGTCACCGAGACCTTGCCCGCCGCCAGCATCTCCAAGACCCGCCGCCTGGCCTGGCTCATGACTCCACCTTAAGCCTTCCCATCCCGAGCTCGACCAAGAGCCTAGCCCGGCCCTCGCCGAAGACCCGGCCCTCCACCTGGCCCAGCCCGGCCTCCCCCTCGATGCGGAAGCTGGCCCCGGGCAGGGGGTAGATCTCGACGTCGCCCATGCCGAGTTCGAGCCGGTGTTCCCCCGCCTTTAATAGGAGGCCGAGCCGGGCCGTGCCCATCCCCAGCTCGAAGTCGAGCTCGCGGATCCCGGCGGCCTCGAGCCTTCCGGTCCCGAGCTCGCCCTTGAGCCCGGCCAGGGACTCGGCCCGAAGCGCCCCGGCACCCAGCGCCAGCTCGACCCCGTAGTCCCGGGGCAGCTTGAGCTCGACCCTGAAGGCCTTTTTAAAAAGTTTTGGACCCTGGGCCTCGATCTTGAGCAGGCCGCCCGTCTCGTCGGTGGTGAGAATGGTCTTTCCAGCGCCGAAGCCGCTCGCCGAGACCGCGTCGCCGGGGGCGGGGACGACCCGGATCGTCGCCTGCCCGCCCTCGATCCGGAGCCAGCGCCGGACCCCCTCCTCCGAGGAAGGCCCCACCCCGAGCGCCGCCAAGAGCCGCTCCGCCTCTTCCCGGCGGATCTTTCCCGCCTTAAGCATCTGAAGCACCCGCAAGACCTCGTCCATGTTCCGCTTCCTTCCCCAGGCGCTCGGAAAGCCGCCAAAGCGCAAAGGCCGCCCGCGCCGCCACCCGCGAAACCCGGCGGCGAAGGGCCGGGCAAAGCTCCTTGGCGCGCCGGTACTCGTCCCGGAGCTCCCTCACCTTGACCTCGGCCTCGCGGGCAAACACCTCCGGATCCCAGATCTCGAACATCGCTTCCCCCTTGCCAAGATGGTAAGGGGTGTTTTCTAAAATGTCAAGTCGAGCTTTACATTCCTCAAACGGGGTGGCGGCCGCCGAAGAGGGGGGCGGCGAAAAAGGCCGCCGCCATCGCAAAGAAGGCGAGCGTCCAAACGAGGAGCCGGAGCCCGGGCCCGGCCGTCTGGGGCAGCAAGAGCCGCACGGTGAAGAGCGACCAGGCCAGCAGGGTCAGGACCTCCTTCGGGTCCCAGCTGATCGGCGAGCCCCAGACCCGGAAGGCCCAGGCCATGCCGGTGAAGAGCCCGACGGTGTAGGCCAGGTAGCCGAAGCGGAAGTAGGGCAGCTCGAGGCCGGCGAGCACCAAAAGGGGCGGCCTTTTCAGGGCCTGCCAGGGAGTGCGCTTCAGCGCCAGGTGCTGCAGGTAGCCGAGCACCGCTGCCAGGTAGGCCACGGTCAAGAGGGCGTAGGCGACCAGGAAGCTGCCGCCGTGGAGGACCAGCAGCCAGGCGGGAAGCCCGGCGGCCACCCGGCCCAGGTAGTGCAGCGAAACGAGGGCCACCAAGGCGGCGGCGGCGTAGAGCGCCCGCACCAGGGCGGCCATCCGGGGCCGCCAGGCGTAGAGCCGGCCGAACCCCACCAGCCCGGCGGCGAGCAGCATGCCGGTTTGAAAGGGACCGCCCAGCAAGGACCCCGACTCCCAGGCGGAGAGCGCGAAGGCCAGGAAGAAGGCGAGCGCGGCCAGCCCCACGGCGGAAAAACCGAAGGCCAGCGCCCCGGCGATGACCAAGACCCCGAACCCGACCAGAAAGGGGATCATGGCCCTAGGAAGACCCGTTCCAGCCGCTCGGCCGCCGCCTCGTCCTTGGCCAGCTGGATCAGGGCGTGCTCGGTCCGGGCCAGCATCCGCCGGATGCGCCGCCTGAGGGCCTCGGCCGCGTCCGGCGAGAGCCCGGCCAGCTTGCCGCGAAGAAGCCGCCCGAGCTCGGCCTCGACGATGCCCTCGATCTCGGCCTCGATGCGGCGGATGCGGTCCTTGGCCAGGTGGCCGGCGTACCACTCCAGGTAGTCGGCCAGCCCCTGGTCCACGATCTCCTCCACCCGGGGCAGCTCGGCGGCGCGGGCGGCGAGGTTTTTCTGGACCACGGTCTCGAGGGCGTCGAGGTCGTAGAGGTAGGCGCCGGCGAGCCTTGCCACCGCCGGCTCGATGTTCCGGGGCAGGGCGATGTCGATCAGAAAGAGCGGCCGCCTTCGCCCCTTCAAGACCTGCCGCACCCGCTCGGCGCGGACGATCGGGTGGGGGGCGGCGGCGGAGGCGATCACGATGTCGGCCTCCCCCAGCGCCCCGGCCAGGTCCTCCATCCCCAGCGCCTCGCCGCCAAAGCGCTCGGCGAGCTTTTGGGCCCGCTCCCGGGTGCGATTCAGGACCAGGATGCGCCGGACGCCCAGGTCCTTCAGGTGGGTCAGCACCAGCTCGGCCATCTCCCCGGCCCCGAGCACCAGGGCGGTGTGGCCGGCGAAGTCGCCGAAGACCGAGCGGGCCAGGTCCACCGCGGCGTAGGCCACGCTCACCGCGCCGGCGCCGATGGCGGTCTCGGAGCGGGCCCGCTTGCCCACGTAGATCGCCCGCTGGAAGGCCTGCTCCAGAAGGGGCCCGGTGGTTTTGGCCTGGCGGGCGGCAAAGAGCGCCTCCCGCACCTGGCCCAGGATCTGGGCCTCGCCCACCACCTGGCTGTCCAGCCCGCTGGCCACCCGGAAGAGGTGGCGGAGGGCGGCCTGGCCCTGGTGGCGGTAGAGGTGGTCGGGGTAGTGGCCGAGGAACTCGAGGTAGAGCTGGCGGGGGCTGCGCCTGGGGCCCACCAGGTAGAGCTCGGAGCGGTTGCAGGTCGAGATCAACACCGCCTCGTCGGCCTCGCTCGCGAGTTCTTTAAGCAGGAGCTTGAGGCGGTCGCCGCCCACGGCGACGCATTCCCGCACCCCCACGGGGGCGGTCTTGTGCGAAAGGCCCACGAGCTGAATCGGCGGCTCCGCCATCGCCCCCGAGTTTACACGGCCTTTCGCCCTGCGAGGGAGCGCACCGCCTCCACCCAGCCGGAAAGCCCCGGGCGCTCGGGGTAGGCCACCGGGGAAAACCCCGCCGCCTCGGCCCGGCGGGCGGTGGTGGCGCCGATGCAGGCGGCGGGGAGCTTGGGAAGCCCGGCCTTCGTCCAGGCCAGGACCGCCGAGGGGGAGCCAAAGAGCACGATCTTCGCGCCCTCGGCCGCTTGGCGCTCGGCTTCGCTCGGGGTCCTCGGGACCAGGGTGTAGACGTCGATCCGGCGCACCGAAAAGCCCCGGGCCTCGAGGCCCTCTTTGAGCTCGTCGCCGGCCCGCTTCGAGGTGGGCCAGAGCACCCGGCCGCTCCCCGGGAGCTCGGCGGCGAGCGCCCGGCCCTCGGCCCGGCTGGGGAGGAAGGCGACCTCGAGCCCCTGGGACTCCAAAAGATCGCGGGTGCTCTCCCCCACCGCCGCCACCCTTACCTCGGGCGCCCCCACCAAGAACCAGGCGCCGAGGAAGTAGCGGGCGGCCTCGGGGCTGGTCAGGACCACCCAGTCCCAGGGCTCGGTGAGGGCGATCTGGAGCGCCTCGTAGCCGTCTTCCAGCTTCTCGTAGGCCACCACCGGCAGCGAAACCGGCTCGAAGCCGGCTTCCCGAAGCCTTTCCGCAAGCCGCACGTCCTTCTCGGGGGGACGGGTCAACGCCACGCGCACGGGAAAAGCTTAAACCCACTAGCCTGGGGAAGGATGACCTCGCTCTACGTGCACGTGCCCTTCTGCCCCACGATCTGCCCCTACTGCGCCTTCCACGCGGTGCGAAGGACGAAGGGCGCGGTCGAGGCGTTCCTGGATAAGCTCGCCGCCGACGCCCGCGCCCTCGCCCCCCGCCTTGGGCCCCTCGAGACCCTCTATTACGGCGGCGGCACCCCGAGCTACCTGAGGGAGGCCGAGCTCGTGCGTCTCCTCAACCTCGGCCTTCCCCTCGCCGAGAATGCTGAGGTCACCCTGGAGGCCAACCCCGGCACCCTGAACAAAAAGCGGCTCGCCCTCTTAAAGGAGCTCGGCGTCAACCGGCTCTCGATCGGGGTGCAGAGCTTTGAGGACCCGGTCTTGAAAACCCTCGGCCGCGCCCACCGCGCCAAGGGGGCCCTTCGGGCAGTGGAAACAGCGCTCGCTTTTGGCTTTCGGGTCTCGATCGACCTGATCCTCGGCCTGCCCGGTCAGGACGTGGGGGCGGACCTCGAGGCCGCCGCCTCCCTCGGCGTGGGCCACGTCTCCGCCTACACCCTGATCCCCGAGCCCGGCACCCCGCTCGCCCAGGAGATCACCCCCGACCCCGACCGCGAGGCCGAGGCCTTCGCCGCCGCCCGGGAGATCCTGGGCCGGGCCGGGCTAGTCCGCTACGAGGTTTCCAACTTCGCCCGCCCGAATGAAGAGGCCCGGCACAACTTGGTCTACTGGCGGATGGGGTTTTGGGCCGCGCTGGGCCCGGCGGCGGCGAGCCACGAGCCGGCCGAGGCCCCCGGGCTCTACGCGAAAAGGCGCACCAACCCGCCGCTCTTCCGCTGGCTCGGGGGCGAAGCCCCCCGGGAAGAGGCCATCACCCCCCTGGAACACGTGAGGGAGGCCCTGATGATGGGCCTCCGCGTCCGCGAGGGGGTGGACCTGGCGGCGCTCGAAGGGCGCAGTGGGCTCACCTTTAAAGAAAAGCTCCAAGAAGCCGCCCGGCCCTACCTCGAGGCCGGCTGGCTGGAACAAACGGGCGACCGGCTCGCCCCCACCGAGGCCGGGCTCGACCGGGTTCACTCCTTGGTGCTCTCGCTCTGGGAGGCGCTTTCCTGAACGATCCTGAGGGGCTCGGCGAACCAGAGCGTGCGCTGCGGGAAGGGGATCTCGATGCCGGCGGCGTCGAGCGCCCGCTTCGCCCCCTCGATCAGCTCGGAGGTGATCCGGGGCAGGCGGGGAATCGCGTCCTCCGGGATCCAGGCGACGAGCTCGTAGTTCACGCTGGAGTCGGCCAGCTCCCGCACCCAGACCTCGGGGGGCGGGTTTTTCAAGAGCCCGGGGTGGTCGGTGAGGACGGCCTCGAGCACCGGCCGCACCTCGGCCGGGTCGTAGCGGTAGGCCACCCCCACCGGGACGTGGATCCGAAGCGGGCCGCCGGCGGAGAGGTTTTGGATCTCGTCGCCGGCGACCTTGGCGTTGGGCAGGGCCAAAAGCTCGTTGTCCGGGGTGCGGATGCGGGTGGTGCGCAGGGTGATCCCCTCGACCCGGCCCAGCTTGTCCCCCACCCGGATCCAGTCGCCGATGCGGAACGGCCGGTCGGCGAGCAGCACCACCCCGGCGATGAAGTTGGAGAAGGTGTCCTGGGCCGCCAGGCTCACCGCCAGGCCGGCCACCCCCAAGGCCCCGATCAAGGGCGCGATCTCCCGGCCCGCCACCATGTAGGCGGTCCAGACCAGGACCAAAACCAGCACCAGGTAGCGGGTCAGCACCACCAGGTTGGCGTCCACCCCGCGGCGCACCAGGTAGACCTCGATCGCCGCCTCGGCCAGCAGCCAGACCAGGTAGGCGACGGTGAGCTTCAGCCCCACCAGCAGGATCGCCTCCGGCTTGCCCAGCCGGAAGATGGCGGCGGCGCCGGCGAAGAGCGCGGTCCAAAAGAGCAGGTTCCAAAGCCAAGCCACCGCCCGGCGCACCCGCGACCCGAAGCGGTTGAAGGCCAGGTCGGAAAGCTTCCTCAGGACCACCCGCAAGAGGTAGAGCAAAAGGGCGTAGAGCAAGAGGGCGATGCCCCGGCCGAGGAGCTCCTCCACCCGGAGCTCGGGCAGCGCCGGAAACAGGGCCGAAAGCGCGTCTTGCAAGTAATCCAGGACGCTCATGCCTCCTCCAAGAGCTGGGAAACCCGCGCCGGGAGCGCGGCCTCGTCGTCCGCCACCACCCGGGCGTAGGGCCGGTCCAGCACGAAGGGGTGGGCGAAGGGAAGGGAGAGCGCCCGCTCCCGGCTGGCCGCCGGCACCAGGGCGGCGGGTCGCGAGAGCAAAAGCTCGGGCACCGCGTGCCCCAAGACCGCCCGCAGGTGGGCCTCGGCGAAGGCAGGGAGGTAGAGCGAGCGGGCGGTGGGAAAGGGGACGAAGTCGAGGAAGTAGACCTCGTCGCCGAGGAGTCCGGCCCGGACCTCGAGGCCCCCGGTGTGCGAAAGCGCCCCGAAGAGGTGCTCGAGGTGGCGGCCCGCCTTCTCGGGAAACGGAACCGGCGCCCGCCAGGCCGCCCCCTCCCGCCGCGCCGCCGGCGCGAGGTGGAGCCTCCCCTTGGCGTCGCGCACCGCCAAAAGCAGCAGCTCGGCTTCAAAAGGCAGCGCCCGCTCGTAGAGGAAGGCCCCCGGCGGCGGCTCGAACCCGGGTGCATCCACCCGCTCGGCCCGGCGCCCCTTGCGGTCCTTCAGCCAGGCGGGCAGGCCGTTCACCCGCACCATCGCCTCCCACTCGGCGGGGTTGGTCACCCGGCCAAAGGGCGGGGTGGGGATCCCGAGCGCCCGGAAGAGCCGCTTTTGAATCAAGAGGTCGGCGTAGGCCTCGATCGCCCGCCGGCCCGGGTGGGCCCGCTCGTCCCCCTCGAAGACCTCGGGGGAAAAACGAAGCAAAAGGTCGTAGCCGGAAAGGTCGGCGTCCGGCGGTACCCGCTCGAGCTCGAGGCCGAGCGGCAGCCCCGCCCACTCCAGGATCCTGGCCCAGGGCGAGAGCAAATCCAAGGCGACGCGCACGCTTAAAGTTTACGCCAGACCGCCCAGGCCCGATGCTTCCCGCCGCGCTCGCCCTCGCCCGCGGCCAGCAGGGAGAGCCCCGCGGGCGGGGCAAAGAGCTCGCCCGGCTCCCAGTAATGCGGGCTCGTTGCCCGCCCCCGCCGCGCCGCCTCCCGGCGGGTAAAGCCCTCGACCAAAAAGAGCCCCCCGGGAAGAAGCCGCGTCGCCGCGGCCTCGAGCAGGGGCCGGTGCACGAAGTAGCTCAGCACCACCCCGGCGTAGGGTCCCGCCGGAAGCGGGGGCGGCGAGGCTTCCAGGTCGGCGGCGAGCGCCTCGACGAAAAGCCCCTCCTCTAGCGCCTGCTTTCGCGCCCGAAAAAGCGCCTCGGCGCTTTTTTCCAACAGGGTCACCGGGTGGCCCCGCCGGGCCAGGAAGAAGGCGTTCCGGCCGGCACCGCCGGCCAGGTCGAGCACCGGGCCCGGCGGCAGCAGGCCGGCGTAGGCCCGGACGACGAAGGCAGGCTCCGGCGGGCCCGAAAACTCCCGGTAGTAGGCCTCCCAGTCCCGGGGCATCGTCGCCCCCGAGCATACGAAACGGGGGCCCCGGAGGGCCCCCGCCCGACGCAGGTGGGCTACTTCACCACCGCCAGCCGCACCACCACGGTGCGCTCCTTGCCGTCGCGGATGATCTTCAGGGTCACGGTGTCGCCGGGACGCTTTTTGAAGAGCACCGCCCGCAGGTCGTTGATGTTGCGGATGGGCACCCCGTCCGCCTCGATGATCACGTCGCCGCCGACGCCAAAGTCGAGCACGTCGCCGTTCGGGGTGTAGACGTAGATGTGCTCCTTGGCCCCCCGGAGCCCGGCCTTCTCCGCCGGGCTGCCCTTCTCCACCTCCTGGATCACCAGTCCGTACTCGGGCAGCTTGAAGCGCTTGCGAATGGCCTCGGGGTAGGCGTCCACCGGCAGCACGGTCACCCCGAGCCGGGGCCGGCTCCGGATGATCTCGTCGGCGGTGAGCACCTTGCCCGCCTTCATCTCGTCGAGGTAGTCCTTGGCCAGGTTGATGGGGATGGCGAAGCCGATGCCGGCGAACTGGGGCGCCCCGGCCTGGACGCTGGGCGAGAGGATGGCGGCGTTGATGCCGATCACCCGGCCGTGGGAATCCAGCAGCGGGCCGCCCGAGTTGCCCGGGTTGATGGCGGCGTCGGTCTGGATCAGGTAGGGGATCAGGCTGGACTCCACCCCGGGGTTTTTCCGGATGGCGGAGACGATCCCCTCGGTGACGGTGAAGTCAAGCCCGAAGGGGTTGCCGATCGCCACCGCCTTCTGCCCCACCAGCACCCTGTCGGAGTCGCCCAGGGGAATGGGGTGGAGCTTGGCCTTGGGCGCGTCCACCTTCAAAAGCGCGATGTCCATCGGCGGCACCGCCCCCACCACCTTGGCGTCGTAGGGCTTGGGGTCCCCCTTGAACCGGACCTCGATCTCGTCGGCGTCCTTGACCACGTGGTAGTTGGTGAGGATGTGCCCTTCCCGGTCGATCACGAAGCCGGAACCGGTGCCCTCCTGCGGGGGCACGATGAAGGGCTCGAAGAAGGGGGCGAACTCCTCGAAGCCCGGGGGCAGGTTGGGGCGCACCACCTTGGGGGCCGTGCGCACGGCCACGTAGACCACCCCGGGACCCGCCTTCTGGACGATCTCGATGGTGTTGCGCTCGTTTTCCAGATAGGCCTTGGGGTTATAGGCGAGCGCCGGGGCCAGGAACGCGCCCAGCAGCATAGCCAGGAGCAAGAACCGTTTGGGCATAGGCACCTCCCAAGCCCCAAGCTACGCCCGGGGCGTGAAGAGCGGGTTAGGGGGCCGGCGCTGGTATGCTGGGATCGTGCGGGTCTTCGTGATCAACCCCGGTTCCACCAGCACCAAACTCGCCTTGGCGGTCATCGACGAAGGGGCGAAGGAACCGGAGATCCGCGAGCGCATCGAGCTGCCGGCGGGCATCGGGGCGAGCCCGAAGAGCGACCTCGAGTCCCGGCTGCCGGCGGTCCTGGCCCAGGCCAAGGCCTGGGCGCCCTTCGACGCGGTGGCCGCCCGCGGCGGCATCTTCGGCCCCCTGGAAGCGGGGGTCTACAAGGTCGACGAGCGCCTGGCCGAGCTCGCCCTCAAGGCGCCCTTCGGCTACCACCCGGCCAACCTGGGGGCGCCGCTTGCCCTCGAGGTCGCCCGCCAGTACGGAGTCCCCGCCTTCATCGTGGACCCGCCGACGATCAACGAGCTGCTCCCCGAGGCCAAGATCTCCGGCGTCCCCGGGATCGAGCGCCAGAGCCGGGTGCACGCCCTGAACCTGCGCTACGTCGCCCGCCGGGTCGCCGCTGGCCTCGGAAAGAAGCTCGCCGAGACCACCCTGGTGGGCGCCCACCTGGGCGGCGGCAGCAGCGTGGTGCTCTTTCGAAAGGGCCGCATGGCCGACACTACCGACGCCCTCTTGGGCGAGGGGCCCTTTAGCGCGAACCGGGCCGGCACCACGCCGATCCACGGGGTCTTGAAGCTGGTGCGCGAGCGCGGCCTCGACGCCACCCGCCACCTCTTGGGCCGGCGCTCGGGGTTTCTGGGCCTACTCGGCACCGACGACCTGAAGGAGATCGAAAAACGCCTCGACGAACCCGAGGTGCGCACGGTGGTGGAGGCCTACGCCCTGCAGGTGGCCAAGAACATGGCCGCCCTGGGCGCCCACGAGCGCCCCGAGGCCTTTTTCCTGACCGGCGGGGCGGCGCGCTTTGGCTATGCGGTCCGCCGCATCCAGGAACGCCTGGGCTGGATGGCGCCGGTGGTGGTGGTTCCCGGGGAGTTCGAGGCGGAAGCCCTGGCCGAGGGGGTCTACCGGGTACTCTCCGGCATCGAGGAGGCCAAGACCTATGCAGCTCGAATTTCGTGAAATCGAACCGATTCGGAGCATGAACCAGCTCCTCGACCTGGCGAGGCTGGTGGCCCAGGTCAAGGGCCCCAAGAAGGTGGCGGTGGCCGCCGCCACCGAGGCCCACGTCATCGAAGCGGTCAACGAGGCCCGCATCGAGGGGCTGATCGAGCCCATTCTCTTCGGCAACCCCGAGCGCATGCGCAAGATCGCCCAGGAGCTGGGCATCGCGGTGGAGAACCTCGACCTGCGCCCCGCCCGCGACCCCGAGGAAGCCGCCGAGCTGGCCACCAAGACGGTCTCCTCCGGCGAGGCCGACATCCTGATGAAGGGCCTGGTGCACTCCTCGGAGTTCCTTCGCGCCGCCTTGAACAAGGAGTGGGGCCTCCGCACCGGCCGGCTGCTCTCCCACGTTCTGGTCTTCGAGGCCAAGGGCTACGACCGGCTCTTTTTCATGTCCGACGGGGCGATGAACATCAACCCCGGGCTGAAAGAGAAGATCCAGATCGTCGAGAACGCGGTGACGCTGGCCCACGCCCTCGGCATCAACCCGCCCAAGGTGGCCCTCCTCGCCGCCGTCGAGGTGGTCAACCCCGACATGGAGACCGCGGTCGAGGACGCGATCATCGCCAAGATGGCCGACCGCGGCCAGATCAAGGGGGCGATCGTCGACGGCCCCCTGGCCCTGGACAACGCGGTCAGCGAGGAGGCCGCCCGCATCAAGGGGATCAAGAGCCCGGTGGCGGGCAAGGCCGACGTCCTGATCGTCGACAACATCGACGTGGGCAACGTCTTCTACAAGAGCCTGATCTACTTCGCCCGGGTCCGCGG
>JAMOVS010000016.1 GCA_027061845.1 Thermaceae bacterium | reverse complement strand
ACCTTCCACATGGGGGCGTGGTCGTGCCCGCCCAGGATCAGGTCGATCTCGGGCACGCTGGCGGCCAGCTTCTCGTCGTTGGCCATATCCATGTGGGTGAGGGCGATGACCACCTCGGCGCCCTTGGCCTTCAGCATCCGGGCGTACTTGCGGCCGGTCTCGACGAAGTCGAGGTAGAGGGCGTTGGGGCCGGGGCTGGTGAGCTCGAGCCAGTTGTCGATCAGGCCCAGGAGGCCGACCTTGACCCCGTTCCAGTCCACCAGCGCCCAGCGCACCGCGCCGACGTAGCCCTGGCCGGTGCGCTTGTCCACCAGGTTGGTGGAGATCCAGGTGAACTGGGACTCCTTCACCCGCTGGGCGGCCACCTCGGGGCCGAAGTCGAACTCGTGGTTACCGAAGGTGGCGTAGTCGAGCCCCAGGCGGTTGAAGACGTCCACCATCTGCTTGCCCTTGAAGACGCTGGACATGATCGAGGGGCTAAAGGCGTCGCCGGAGAAGAGGATCAGGTTCTCCTGACCCCCGAGCTCCTTGATCAGCGTCGCCACCCGGGCGGCCCCGCCGTACTTGCCCCGCTTCACCGGCTGGATCTCGTAGACGTCGTTGAAGTGGATGATCGAGAACTCGCCGGCAAAGGCCAGGGCGCCCAGGAGCAGCGCCACCAGAAGGATCCCCATGCGTTTCATCGTTGCCATCACCTCCATCGCCCATTCTAGGGCTTATGCGCTTTTATGTCCCGGTTGGGCGCGTTCGCCGGTGAGGTAGGCGGCGGCGTAGTGGGCGGCGGTGGCGGCCTCGCCGAAGTTGATCTGGAGGAGCTTGAGCTTGCCGGGGTAGGTGACCGCGTCGCCGGCGGCGAAGACCCCCTTGCGGCTGGTTTCCATGCGGGTGTTGACCACGATCTTGTTGCCCTCGAGCTTGAGGCCCCAGTTCGCCAGGGGGCCGGGTTTGGTGAGGAAGCCGGCCAGGATGAGCACGGCGTCCACCGGCAGCACCTCGCGCGCGCCGGTCTCCAGGTTCTCGATCTCGGCCTCCTTGACCCAGTCGTCCCCCCGCACCGCCTTCAGGGCGTAGGGGGTCTTGACCTTGAGCTCGCCCCGTTCGGCGGCCTCGAGGAGCTCTTTGACGCTTTTTTCGTGGGCCCGGAAGGTCTTGCGCCGGTGGATCAGGGTGACCCGGGCGATGTTCTTGAGCATCAAGGCCCAGTCCACCGCGCTGTCGCCGCCGCCGACGATCAGGACCTCCTTGCCCTTGAACTCCTCGGGGTACTTGACGGCGTAGAAGACGCCCCTTCCCTCGAGCTCGCGCTCGCCCTCGGCGCCCACCCGCCGGGGCTCGAAGACCCCCAGGCCGGCGGCGACGATCACCGCCCGGGCGCGGTAGGTATGGCCCTTGTGGGTGGTGAGGAGGAAGCCCTCCCGGTCCTCCTCCAGGGTCTCGGCCCGCTCCTCCAGGGCGAAGATCGGGTGGAAGGGTTCGACCTGGGCCACCAGCCGGGCGGCCAGGTCGGCGGCCTTGATCTTGGGAAAGCCCACCACGTCGTAGATGTACTTCTCGGGGTAGAGGGCGACGAGCTGCCCCCCGGGCTCGGAAAGGGGGTCGACGAGCCGGGAGGAGAGCCCCCGCATGCCGGCGTAGAAGGCGGCCGCCAGCCCGGTGGGGCCGGCGCCGACGATGATCAGGTCGGTTCCTGCGGTCATCGCTTGACTCCTGAGAAAAGGCCCCCGAGGGGGCCGGTCGTGCTCACTCCTTTTTCGCGGCCAGTTTCCTGAGGCCCTCGAGGTCGAGCAGGGTAATCTTGCCGTAGCCCGATTGGATGCAACCCTCGCGGGCGAGCTCGCCGACGATCTTGGTGACCGTCTCCCGCACCGAGCCCACCGCCGCCGCCAGGTCGTCGTGGGTGAGGCGGACCAGCGGCCGGCCCTCCTCGTCGCGGTCGGCGAGCGGGGTGTTGAGCAGTTCGAGCAGCGCCGCCGCCACCCGGTTCTTGAGCCGCTGGGTCACCAGCCGCTCGATCTGGCGGTAGCCCCGCTTGAGGGCGGTGACCAGCTGGGCGGTCAGCGCCGGGTAGTCCTCGGGCCCGAGCTCGGGAATGGGGACGACCTCGAGCTCGCTTTCCACCATGGTCTCGGCGAAGTGGTCGCGCTCGAGCCCGGCCAGGGCTTCCTCGCCGAAGAACTCGCCGGGGTGGACGAAGCGGAGGGTGAGCGCGTTGCCCTCCTCGTCCACGTACTGGATGCGTACCAGCCCCTCGACCACCCGGTAAAGGGGCTCCCCGGGGGCCGGAACGCCGGGGTAGAGGACCACCTCCCCGGCGGCGTATCGGACGCGCTCCCGGATGTTGGCCTTGCTCACGATTCCCTCCCCGCCCCCAGGCTAGCACGGGGGCGGGGATTTTGTAAACATATTCGTTACGAAAATCGAGTTTCCGCCAGGAGCCAGTCGAGGTAGGGGGGATGGCCCTTCTCCACCGGCAGCGCCAGCACCTCGGGGACGGCGTAGGGGTGGAGCTCGGGGACCCGCTCGAGGAGGGCCTCGAGCCGGTCCTCGCTGGTCTTAATGATGAGCAGTTCCTCCCGGTCCTCCTCGATCTTCCCCTGCCACCAGTAGGTGGAAACCAGTCCCGGCACCCGGTTGACGCAGGCGGCGAGCCGCTCTTCCACCAGGGTGCGGGCGAGCTTCGCCGCCGCCTCGCCGTCCGCCGGGGCGGTGATCAGCACCACGTAGGCCTTCATGCCTCCAGCCTACTCCGCGCGCTCGACCACGAAGGCCGAGGCGACCTCGTCGCCCTCGGCCAGGTTCATCAGCTTGACCCCGGCGGTGGCCCGGGAGGAGACCCGGATCCCGGCCACCGGGATGCGGATCGCCTGGCCCTTCTTGGAGAGCACCAAGAGGTCCTCGTCGCCGTCCACCGGTAGCATGGCGACGAGCTCGCCCACCTTCTCGCCGGTCTTGAAGCCGATCACCCCCTGGCCGCCCCGGCCCTGGCGGGGGTACTCGCCGACCGGGGTGCGCTTGCCGTAGCCGCGGCTGCCCACCGCCAGGAGGTCGCCCTCCCAGCCGGCCGGGATCACCGCCAGCGAGACCACCGCGTCGCCCTCTTTCAGCCGGATGCCGCGCACCCCCTGGCTGGCGCGGCCGGTGGCCCGCACCTCGGCCAGGGCGAAGCGGATCGTCTTGCCCCGGCGGGTGGCCAGCACCACGTCGTCCTCCGGTTTGGCGGTGGCCACCGCGATCAGGTCGTCGCCCTGTTGCAGGTGGATGGCGATCAGGCCCGAGCTGGTGAGGTTCTGGTACTCGATCAGCGGGGTGCGCTTGACGACGCCCCGCCGGGTGGCGAAGACCAGGTCCAGGGGCGCCTTGAGGTCGCGCACCGCCAGCAGGGTGGCGACCTGCTCGCCCTCGGCCAGGGCCAGGAGCTGGCGGACGTGGCTGCCCCGGGCGGCCCGGCTGGCCTCCGGGAGCTCGAAGACCTTGAGGCCGAAGACCCGGCCGTGGTTGGTGAAGAAGAGCAGCTGGTCGTGCATCTGGGCG
The DNA here is from genome assembly GCA_027061845.1 of Thermaceae bacterium. GTDB lineage: Bacteria > Deinococcota > Deinococci > Deinococcales > Marinithermaceae > WFXV01. The sequence goes on along the minus strand of JAMOVS010000016.1, from coordinate 12,241 downwards.
ACGAAGACGGTGGTGGCCTCGTCCTCGCCCTTGGTGCGCCCGGCCTGGACCCCGACGCCGCCCCGGCCCTGGGCCCGGTAGGCCTCGAGGGGGGTGCGCTTGACGTAGCCGGCGGCGGTCATGGTGATGACCATGGGCTCGTCCTCGATCAGGTCCTCGGGGGAGAAGGCCTCGGCAAAGGTGGTGATCACGGTGCGGCGGGGGTCGGCGTACTTCTTCTTGACCTCGAGGAGCTCCTCCTTGATGACCTCCCAGAGCCTCCCTTCGTCCTCGAGGATCGCCCTCAGGAAGGCGATGGTCTCCTGCAGCTCGCGGTACTCGGCGACCAGCCGCTCGCGCTCCAGGCCGGTGAGCCGCTGCAGCCGCATGTCGAGGATCGCCTGGGCCTGCACCTCGGTGAGGCCGAAGCGCTCGACCAGCCCCTTGCGGGCCTCGGCGGCGTCCTTGGAGGCCCGGATCAAGGCGATCACCTCGTCGATGTGGTCGAGGGCGATCAAGAGCCCTTCCAGCACGTGGGCCCGCTCCTCGGCCTTCTTGAGCTCGAAGGCGGTGCGCCGGGTGACCACGTTCTTGCGGTGGGCCAGGTAGTGGCGCATCAGGTCGAGGAGCGAGAGCACCTTGGGCTCGCCCTCGACGATCGCCAGCAGGTTGACGGTGAAGGTGGTCTGGAGCTGGGTGTGCTTGTAGAGCCGGTTCAAGACCACCTCGGGGTTGGCGCCCCGCTTCAGCTCGATCACGATGCGCATGCCCCGGCGGTCGGACTCGTCCCGGAGGGCGGCGATCTCCTCGACCTTCTTGGTCCGCACCAGGGCGGCGATCTGGGTGATCAGGCTGGCCTTGTTGACCTGGTAGGGGATCTCGGTGACCACCAGGGCGACCCGGTTCTTCTTCTCCTCGACGTGGACCTTGGCGCGAAGCTTCAGGCTGCCGCGGCCGGTCTGGTAGGCCTCCTTGATGCCCCCCTTGTGGAGCCGGGCGCCGGTGGGGAAGTCGGGGCCCGGCAGCACGGCGAGCACCTCGTCGAGGGTGATCTCGGGCCGGTCGATCATCTGGACCAGGGCGTCGATCAGCTCGCCGAGGTTGTGGGGCGGGAGACTGGTGGCCATGCCCACCGCGATGCCGGAGGCGCCGTTGGCCAACAGGTTGGGAAAGCCCGCCGGCAGCACCTCGGGCTCCATGGCGGTGCCGTCGAAGTTGGGCTTGAAGTCGACGGTGTCCTTGTCGATGTCCCGGAGCAGCTCCAGGGCGATGGGGGAGAGCCGGGCCTCGGTGTAGCGGTAGGCCGCCGGCGGGTCGCCGTCGATCGAGCCGAAGTTCCCCTGGCCGTCCACCAGCGGGTAGCGCAGGTTCCAGTCCTGGGCCATGCGGACCATGGCGTCGTAGACCGCCTGGTCGCCGTGGGGGTGGTACTTCTTGATGACCTCGCCGACCACGCCGGCGGATTTCGCGTGCTTGCGGCCGGGGAGCAGGCCCTCTTGGTACATGGCGTAGAGGATGCGCCGCTGCACCGGCTTCAGCCCGTCGCGGACGTCGGGCAGGGCCCGGTCCACGATCACGCTCATGGCGTAGTTGATGAAGCTCTGCTTGACTTCCTCGGTAATCTCGACAGGTACAACCTCAGCCATCGTCTGCCTCGCTTTTGGGGGAACGCGCTCCCACGGGAACGCAATTCTTTACACCGGGTCTCAGTATACCCCGGGGCGCCGGGAAAAAGAAGCCGCCCGCCCTTTCGGGCGGGCGCGCTGGCGGCCCCGACGGGACTTGAACCCGCGACCTCCCACGTGACAGGCGGGTGTGCTAACCAAACTACACCACGGGGCCCCGCCTCGGGCGAGTATAGGCCGCGCCGGCTAGGAGGTCAACGCCGCCAGGTAGGCGAGGGCGTAGCGGTAGCCGAGCGGCCCCAGCCCGGTGATCACGCCCTTCGCCGCCGGGGCGGTCACCGAGTGGGCGCGGAAGGGCTCGCGGGCGTAGATGTTGGAAAGGTGCACCTCGACCACCGGCAGCGATTGGGCGCGAACCGCGTCCAGCAGGGCGTAGGAATAGTGGGTGAGGGCGCCGGGGTTGATCACGATGCCGGTGAACCCTTCCTCCTCGGCGCGCTGGATCCACTCGACCAGCTCGCCCTCGTGGTTGGACTGGCGGCTTTCCACCCGGGTGCCGAGCTCCTCGCCCCAGGTCTGGAGCTGTTCCTCGAGCTCTTCCAGCGTCAGGGTGCCGTAGAGCTCGGGCTCGCGTTTCCCGAGCAGGTTGAGGTTGGGACCGTGCAGAACCAGGATCATAGCGCCTCCCAGAAACGTTCGTAGGCTTCCTCGAGCATTTTACGGGGCAGGGGGCGGAGCTCGAGCTGTCCGAGTGCCCGCGGCACCACCCAGGAAAGCCCCCCGGCCCGGGCCTTCTTGTCGCGGGCGAGGTAGGGCCAGAGCTGCTCGAATGGAATCGGCTCCAGGGGCGGCGGGTCGAGCCAGGCGAGCAGCTCCCGCACGGGAGGGACCAGGTCCTCCCCGCCCAGCGCCCGGCCCAAGAGGGCGGCGTAGAGCAGGCCGTAGGCCACCGCCGCCCCGTGGGAGATCCGGTGGTCGCTCGCGGCCTCGAGGGCGTGGGCCAGGGTGTGGCCGAGGTTCAAAAGCCGGCGCCGGCCGGCCTCCTTGTAGTCGGCCTCGACCACTTCGATCTTCACGGCGACCGCCCGGGCGAGGTAGGCCTCGAGCTGGGGGTGGTCGGGGTGGAGCTCGAAGGGGTTCAAAAGCGCCTCGTCGCCGGCGATCAGGCCGTGCTTGAAGGCTTCGACCAGCCCTTCCTTGAAGACCGGCTCGGGCAGGGTGGAAAGCGCCTCGAGGTCGGCAAAAACCGCCTCCGGCGCGTGAAAGGCCCCCACCAGGTTCTTCCCCTGGGGCAGGTTGAGGCCGGTCTTGCCGCCGACGCTCGCGTCCACGATCGCGAGCGTGGTGGTGGGAAAGCTCCGGTAGGCGATCCCCCTCAGGTAGCTCGCCGCCAGGAAGCCCCCGAGGTCGGTTAGGGTGCCGCCCCCGACCAGGTAGAGCACGGCGTCACGGGTGAGCCCGATCCCGGCCAGCCAGGCGAGCAGCTCGCCGTAGGCCTCGAGGGTCTTCGCGCCCTCGCCGCCCTCGATCCCCCGGAGGTGGGGGATCCCCGCCGCCTTGGCGATTGCTTGGGCGAAGGGCTCGACCGCCCGGTCGTAGAGCAACGCCGCGGGCCGGGACTCTTTGGCCAGGGGGGCGCCCCGGCCGATCCAGACCTGGTAGGGGGGGTTACGCACCGCGAGCTTCACGCCACCTCCAGAGCTCCTTGACGATCGCCTCGGCGGTCTCCTTGGGGCTCCGGCCCTCGCTCTCGACGTGGATCGGGGCCTCGCGGTAAAGCGCCTCGCGCTCTTCTAAAAGCCTTCGGATCCGTTCCAGGGGGTCGCCGCCCTCGAGCAGGGGGCGCTTGCCGGGCCGCCTTTGCACCCGCTCCAGGATGGTCTCGGGCCGGGCCCAGAGCGCCACCACCGGGCCGCGGGCGAGGAGGAGCTTCCGGTTTTCCTCGTCGATGAAGGTGCCGCCGCCCAGGCTCACCACCAGGTAGTCCTTTCCCACCAGCTCGCGCACCGCCTCCCGCTCCAGCTTGCGGAACGAGTCCTCGCCCAGGTAGCGGAAGATGTCGGGGATCGCCAGGCCGGTCTCCCGCTCGATCAGCCGGTCGAGGTCGACGAAGTGGAGCATCAGCTCCTTGGCGAGTTCCCGACCGATCCGGGTCTTGCCCACGCCCATGAAGCCGGTTAGGGCGACCCAGGTGGTGGGGCGTTCGACCTCGATGCGGCGCACCGTCAGTACTCCCGCGCCCGCGTTTGATAGCGGGCCAGGCGTTCCTTGATCTCCTCGAGGGTGTCGCCCCCGAACTTCTCCAGGTAGGCCTGCGCCAGCACGATCATCGTCATCGCCTCCACCACCACGCCGGCGGCGGGGACGGCGGTGACGTCGGAGCGCTCGCGGGCGGCGTCGGCGGGCTCCTTGGTGACCACGTCCACGGTGGCGAGCGGCCGCATCAGGGTGGCGATCGGCTTCATCGCCGCCCGGATCACCAGCTCCTCGCCGTTGGTGATGCCGCCCTCGAGGCCGCCGGCCCGGTTCGTCTCCCGGTAAAAGCCCCGGTTCACGCTCCAGAAGATGGGGTCGTGCACCTCCGAGCCCGGCCTCCGGGCGGCCTCGAAGCCGAGCCCGATCTCCACCCCCTTGATCGCGGGCACGCTCATCACCGCCTGGGCCAGCCGGCCGTCGAGCTTTTGGTCGTAGTGCACGTGGCTGCCCAGGCCCGGCACCAGGCCCCGCACCCGCACCTCGACCACCCCGCCCAGGGTGTCCCCGCGTTCCCGGGCGGCGTCGATGGCGGCGATCATCCCGGCCTCGGCCTCGGGGTCCGGGGTGTAGAGGGGGCTGGCCTCGATTCGGGCCCGCTCCTCCCAGGAAAATTCCCGCTCGGCGCGGATACCGCCGAGCTCGACCACGTAGGCGGCGCTTTCCACCCCGAGTTCGTTGAGGAGTCTGGCCGCCACCGCCCCCACCGCCACCCGGGCGGCGGTCTCCCGGGCGCTGGCCCGCTCCAGCACGTCCCTCAGGTCCTTGTGGCCGTATTTGATGCCCCCGGGTAGGTCGGCGTGGCCGGGCCGGGCGGCGGTGAGGGCGCGTTGCCGGGGCTCGTTTCCCGGCGAGGGGTCCATGACCTCGAGCCAGTTGGGGTGGTCCCGGTTTTCGATCACCAGCGCCACCGGGGCTCCGGTGGTGCGGCCGGCGCGGACCCCCGCCTGGATGCGGGCCTGGTCCTTTTCGATCTGCATCCGCCGGCCCCGGCCGTAGCCGCCCTGGCGCCGTTTGAGCCAGGGGGAGAGGTCGTCCTCGGTGAGGGGGAGGCCGGCGGGGAGCCCCTCAATGATGGCGAAGAGCGCGGGTCCGTGGGATTCGCCGGCGGTGAGGAAACGCATGAAAAAAGCCTAGCACGAAGCTAAAAGCCGGCCCAAGAGGGCCGGCTGAGGCGGTGGAACCGGGGTCAGTTGCAGGGGCTGGTCAGGGCTCCGGGGCACTCGGTGGGGGTCGTGCGGCGGGCCTTCAGCACGATGATCAGCTCGTTGTCCTCGGTCTCGTGGCTGGTTTGCGAGAAGAGGGCGCCGATGAGCGGGATGTCCGAGAGCAGCGGAATGCCCTGCTTGCTGTGCTTGGTGCTGTTCTTGATCAGCCCGCCGATCACCACCGTCTGACCGTCCTGCACCCGGAGGATCGTCTCGGAGACCTGCTTGGAGAGCTTGTCCACGTCGCCGTCGACCGGGTTGCGCTCGAGGATGTCCGAAACCTCAGTGTGCACCTTGAGCACGATCTCGCCGGAGTTGGTGACCTGGGGCGTCACCTCGACGATCACGCCAGCGTCGTAGGGGATCTTCTCCACCTTCCCCTCGACGATGCGGCGGATGAAGAAGGTGAAGCCCGACTGGATCCGCCCGGTTTGGTTGTTAAGCACGGTGATGTTGGAATCGTTCACCCGGCGGGAGAGCCCCTGCTGCTCGAGGGCGTTCAGGGTGGCGCTAATGTTCAGCGCCGCCAGCGAGCGGGTGGCGTCAAAGATCAGGCTCAGGCCGGCGTCGGCCAGGGTGGCCACCAGGTTGCCGCCGGCGGCCTCCCAGTTGATGCCCAGATTGTTCAGGGTGGTGCGGGTGACTTCCTGAATCCGGACCTGGACGTTGACCTGGTCCACCGGTTTGTCGAGCTCGGGGATCAGCTCCTCCACCAGCGCCAGCTGCTCGGCGGTGCCGGTAACGATCAGGGTGTTGGTCCGCTCGTCGGCGACGACGCTGACCACCGGGGCGCCACCGGCGGGAGTGGCCTGGCCCTCTCCCTCGCCGGGGGTGGCCGCCACCCCTTTCGCCTTCAAGGCCTCGGTCAGGACCTTGGCGAGGTCCTTGGCGTTGGCGTTGGAGAGTTTAAAGGTCCGCTGGTAGATCGGCGGTCCCTGCTCCGGCGGGATGTCGATCTTGGCGAGGATGTCCCGGACCTCCTTCTGCTGCTCCTCGGTTCCCCGCACGATCAGCACCTTCTGGCCGGGGACCTGGGTGACCTTGATGCCGGGAATCTCCCGGACCAGGAAGTCGATGACCTGGGCGGGATCCAGGTAGCGCAGCACGTAGAAGCGGCGGACCAGGCTGCGCTCCTCCTCCTGCGGCGCCGCCTCGGCTTCGGGGGCGGGCACGTCCACCTTGGCGAGGAGGGCCTTGGCCTCCTGGATCAGCTCCGGGCTTCCCCGCAGGATCAGGATCGGTTGTTTCGGTACCCGCACAACGGAGAGCTCAGGAATCTCCGCCTTGATCAGCTTGGCCGCCTCCTCCGGGTCGAGGTACTTGACCTCCACGAACTCCCGGATCGGCGCCAGGTCGCGGGTCGCCCCCGCCTTGCCCTGTGCCCGGACGACCACCTCGGGGGGGGCGACCAGGACGATGCCTCCGTCGATGAGCGCGTAGTCCAGCCTGCCCTCGCCGTAGGCCTGGATCAGGACGTCCCAGACCTCCTTGAAGGGCTTCTCCTCGACGGCGATCTTGACCCGGATCTTCTCGAGCTCGGGAGGCAGTTTGACGATGGGGGTGAGCCCCACCGCCCGGGCGAGGGCGCTCAGCACCACGTCCAGGGGATCGCCCTGGACCGAGGTCTTCACGGTCACGGGTTGGTCGAAGCGCGGGTCGTCGGGAAACGAGCCCGCGAGGGCAAACGAAATGGCAAATACCAAAGCTATGATCCAGCGCTTCATACTATCCACCGCCTCCGTACTCCAAGGTTAGGGTGTGAGGTCCTTGCACCAAAAGCACCCGTTCTGCCGTCACCGCTTTCAGCTGCACGTCGGTACCGGGGAACTGCTCCCCGACGGGCAACGCTACGTATCCGTCCTTGGTGGCGAAGATCGCGACGCTAACCGGCCCCAGGGCGATCCCCGAGAGCCGCAGGCCCTGGGCCTTGGCCCAGGCTTCCAGCGGGTTGCCGGCGGTTTTGTCTGCCTTTCCGGAAGCCGCCGCCTCGCGCGGCTGCTCCTGTCCCTCGGCCACCGGGACGACCAGGCGTTCCAGGGGCTGCAGCCGGACCGGCAGGGCCCCGAGGCGGACGCTGGCCTCCGGGGGAAGTACCGGTTCGGTCGCCGCCGGCGGCAGGACCCGCGGCAGCGGGACGTTCATCAGCTCGGGAGCCTCGGAGACCTTGACCGTGACCGGCTTGGAGGTGGTTGGTGTGGGCTTGGGCTTGGGTTTTGGCGAGGAAGCGGCCATGGCCTTGAGGCGTTGGGGTAGCGGTAGGAAGGGGTTGGGCGGGGCCTCGACCTCCTCCTTCAAGGGGGGTTCGGCCACCGGGGTCTCCGGTTCCTTGACCGGGGGCGGGGCCTCTTCCGGCGCCTTGGTGACCAGGAAGGGAAGGGGGAGGATTTCCAGTGCCCGGGCGCTGGGCGAGGTCATCGCCCGGGCGCTGGTCGCGGGCGCCGGGTTTTGTTTCGCGGGGGGCGTGGGAGCGGCCGCCTCCTGCGTACCCTGCAGGTAGAGCGTGTACCAGGCGGCCACGGCGGCGGCCAAAAGGAGAACCGCGATCAGGATTTTGACCCCAGGCGTCAGCTTCACGGTTGCTCCTCCCCACGGGGTCCCTTATACACGTAGAAACGAACGGTCATGTTGGCGCCGATCTGGGGGTTGACCTGATTCTGCCCGGAGGCGTTCAGGGTGATGCCGTTGATCGAGCTGTACCGGCGCAGGGACTCCAGCCGTTTCAGGTAGACGTAGAGTTCGGGAAAGGGCGCCTCCACCCGCATGGAAACGTCGATGCTCGACACCTCCGCGATCTCGCTCTTGGAGGGACTGCGGGTGAGGGATTTGAGCGTGACCCCGGTTTCACGCGCGTTCTTGGCCAGGAGGTCGAGCACCTCGTAGAACTTCTCCTCCTCCGGCAGGGCCGCCAGGAAGCTCTGAATTTCCGCCTCCAGGGCGGCGATTTGTTCCCGCAACTGGGGCAGGCGCCGCTTGGCCGTCAGCCCTTTTCTACGCTGGACCTCCAGGCGTTGAATCTCCTGATCGAGCTCCTGGATCCGCAGCTTGGTCGGCTTGAGCCAGAAGTAATACCAAAGGCCGGCGATCACCAGGGCGAGCCCGATCAGGATCACCGCCAATGTTCGGGAATCCAATCGTTTAAGAGCCGCCTTCATTTTGCTCCTCCTGCGATTTTGGTTTGGGCGGCGTCACTACCATCCCCACGCTGGCGTTGAAGCTGTAGATCCCGGTCTTCTTGTCCAGGCTGGTGCTCTGGAAGTTGATGCCGAATCCGGGATCGGTCTCGAAGACCTTGACGAAGTTGACCAGGGCCTGCTCGGAGGCGGCTTCTCCTCGGAGGGAAAACTCCACCTGGGCGGGAATGCCGTAAATCGATTCCGCCCGGGAGGGGTTCAGGCTGCGGGCGTTGATCGAGTTCAGGCTCACCAGCAGGCGCCCCCTCCGGGAGGGCAGGCGTTTCAAGAAGTTGGCCAGGTATTCCGACCAGGGTTTGAAGGTGGCCCGGACCTCGCGGGCGACCCCGGCGATCTGCTCGAGCTCCCGCCTTCGACGCTCCAGCTTCTGGTACTCGGCGACGTAGGGACGGAGGATCTGGACCTCGGCCTTGAGCTGGTCGCGCTGGTCGATGCGCGCGTTCAGGGTGCCCAGGGTCTGCAGGGTTAAGTAGGCCACGACCCCCAGAATCAAAAGCGGTACCACGATGGCCGCGGTTCGCCACCAATCGGGGCCCGCCCGACGTCGCAACTTCTTGGGTAGTAGGTTGAGGTTAACCAACCCGGTTCACCCCCCTTATCGCCAGGCCGACCGGCACCACGAATTCCGGGCCGAGCTCCTGCAAGAGCCCTTCGTCGAATCGGTTGGTGTCGATCTTGATGGTTTCCCAGGGGTCGATCTCCATGAAGTTGATGCCGAGGGCGTCGGAAAGGAGACCCTTGAGCCCCTTGAGCTTGCTGCCCCCGCCGGCGATGAAGGCTTGGTCGAGGTTGTCCTCCTCGAACTGGGTCTTGAAGAAGTCGAGGCTGCGACGGACCTCGGTGGTGAAGTCGATGAGGATGGTGCGGATGGCGTCGTAGATCTCGGCCGGGCTGGGGCGGTCCTTGGGCGACTCCAGCTCGATCAGGGCCTCCTCGTCCTCGGTGGAGAGCGTGGCCAGCGCGTACTCCCGTTTGAGCTCCTCGGCCTGCTCCGGTTCCAGCCCGAAGGCCCGGGCGATGGCCTGGGTGAAGTCGCGGCCGGCGACCCGCAGGGTACGGACCAAGAGCGGCCGCTCGCCCCGGAGGAAGACCAGCGAGGAGGACTCCGCCCCCACCTCGAGGTAGACGGTGACCGGCTGCGTCTCGCCGTCCGGCGGAGAGAGCCTCGGGGCCAGGGTACGCAGGCCGGCGAAGGGCTTGAGGTCGACGACCACCGGATCGAGGTCGGCGGCGAAGAGGGCCTCGGCCAGCTGGACCACGGTCTCTTCCTTGGCGGCGGCGATCACCACCTCCATCTCCTCGCCTTCCTCCAGCTCCGAGGGGTCGTCGAGGAGGTCGAAGTCGAGGACCACCTCTTCGATGGGGAAGGGGATGTAGCGCTCGGCTTCCCAGCGAATGGCTTCCTCGAGCTCCTTTCGTTCCATCCGGGGTACCCGGATGATACGGGTGATGGTGACCTCGTTGGCGAGCGCGGTGACCACCGCGCGCTTCTTGGTACGCGCTTCCTTGACCAGCTCGCGGATCTCGGCGGCCAGCGCGTTGGGATCCGCAATCAGCCCTTCGTGGAGAAGCCCCGGGGGGGTGGGGCGGATGGCGTACGTGCGCAGCTGCGGGGACCGCCCGCTGAGCTCCACGAGCTTTAGGTTGGCGGCGCCGACTTCAAGCCCGAGCGCTTCGCTGCGACTATGCAAAAGGTTGCTTAATAACGAGCCCACGCTGGCCTCCTAGCCTCCTATGCAGATGCCAAGTCTACCATGAGCTTCTCAGACTTTCAGTTTTTTTGCAAGGCTTGGATCACGGCCTCGGTAAATTCCGCCGTGGTCGCGTTTCCGCCGAGGTCCGGCGTGCGCGGTCCCTCGGCGAGGACGTGGTCGACCGCCTCCTCGATGCGCCTGGCCACCTCGTGTTCGCCCAGGTGGTCGAGCATCATTGCCGCCGAGAGGATGGTGGCGGTGGGGTTGGCGATGCCCTTGCCGGCGATGTCGGGGGCGGAGCCGTGGACGGGTTCGAAGATCGCGGCCTGGTCACCGATGTTGCCGCTGGGGGCGATGCCGAGACCGCCCACCAGACCGGCGGTCAGGTCCGAGAGGATGTCGCCGAAGAGGTTTTCCATGACCAGGACGTCGAAGCTCTGGGGTTCCCGGACCAGGCGCATGGCGCAGGCGTCCACGATGACCTCGGAGACCTCCACCGTGGGGTGGCGCTTGGCGGCGTCGTGGGCGGCCTCGAGGAAGAGCCCGTCGGAAAGCGGCAGCACGTTGGCCTTGTGCACTAGCGCCAGCTTGCCCTTCCGGCGCTCGGCGAGCTTCAGGGCGTACTCGGCGATGCGGTAGCTCGCCTCGTAGGTGATCACCCGGTCGGCGATGGCCACCTTGCCCCGGGCGTAGAGCCGCTCCTGTTCGACGTAGAGCCCCTCGGTGTTTTCCCGCACCACCACCAGGTCGGTACCCGGTACCGAGCCGGGAACCGGGTGGTACTTGGCCGGGCGGACGTTGGCGTAGAGGTCGAGCCGCTTCCGGAGGTAGCGGATGGCGCCGAAGAAGCCCGGAATCTTCTTGGTCGGGCTGGTGGCGGCGCCAAAGAGGGTGGCGTCGGTGGAGAGGATCTTCTCGACGGTTTCCTCGGGGACCGAGGTGCCGTACTTCTGGAAGGTTTCCCAGCCGGCCTCGGCCTCGACGAAGACGAAGGGGAGGCCGGTGGCCTCCAGCACCTTGCGGGCCGCGGGGACCACCTCGTGTCCGATGCCGTCGCCTTCGATCAGGGTAATGCGATAGGGGGGTTTAGCCATCGCGTTTCACCGCGTCCATCCTACGCCTTTGACCGATGCGGCCGAGTTCGTAGGTGGCCACGCCGACCCCGAGGACGATGAGCACGTCACCGATGCTGATCACCTGGTGGTGCAAGGGGATGATGTCCCCAAGCCAGCGGAGCGGGTCCCGGGAGGAGGTCAGCACGTGCAGGCCGTCGCCCCGTTTGGCGAGGATCGCGATCGCTCGCTCGATGCCCGCCCGCCGGAGGGCCTCGGCGGTCACCGGCATCTGCCCCCCGTGGGTGAGGATGGCGAAGGTGTTCATGGCGAAGCCGGCGGCGACCACCCAGAGTCCGCGAAGGTGGAGGTTTTGAACCAGGCCGTAGGCGATCAGGGCGAGGGCCAGGAGCTCGAATCCCCGGCCCCAGCTATGGGGGTCCAGCTTGCCGGCGAGGGCGGCGTTGCGGGTGAGGGCCTCGAGGACCGCCGCCAGCACGAAGGCCCACCCGTGCTTTATTTCCGCGTGGGCGTAGTCTCGGAGTCGGACGCCTCGGAGAAGTCCGGCGAGGAGACCGGCGAGGACGCCCGCGACGAATAGTGCCGTAGAAACACCTCCCTATCGCGCCAAAGGGGATTGGCGGCCCAGAGCTCCTTGAAGAGCTCGACCAGCTCCGGATCGAACTGCGTGCCCGAGTGGCGGAGGATCTCCTCAAGCGCCTCTTCCGGGGATTTGGCGGCCCGGTGCGGACGACCGGCGGTAATGGCCTCGTAGGCGTCGGCGAGGGCGACGATTCGGGCGGAGAGCGGTATCTCCTCCTGGGCCAGACCTTTTGGGTACCCCTTGCCGTCCCAGCGCTCGTGGTGATGTCGCACGATCGGCAGCACTTGACGGAAGAACTTGGCGAATTTCAACAACTCGGCCCCGGTGCTGGGATGGGTCTTGATGATCTCGTACTCCTCCGGGGTAAGCAATCCCGGTTTGAAGAGGATTCGGTCCGGTATCGCGATCTTCCCGATGTCGTGAATGCGCGAACCCAGGCGGATCGTCTCGATGTCGATCTCGTCCAGCTTGCGGGCTTTTGCAAGATCTTCGGCGATGGCCGCGACGCGCTCGGAATGCATGCGGGTATGCATGTCCTTGGCGTCGATGGCCGCCATCAGGGTCTCGACCGTCTGTTCGAACGCTTCCTGGAGCTTGACGTACTCGTCCCAGTGGTAGCGCGCGTAGTACAGCGG
>JAMOVS010000015.1 GCA_027061845.1 Thermaceae bacterium | reverse complement strand
ACCGACCCCGACGGCAACCCGCTGACCTGGTCGTCGGGCGGGGTGATCGGCTACAAGGGCAGCCGCAAGGGGACGCCGTACGCGGCCCAGCTCGCGGCCATGGACGCGGCCAAGAAGGCCCAGGCCTTCGGCATGACCTCGGTGGACGTCATCGTCCGGGGCACCGGCGCCGGCCGCGAGCAGGCGATCCGGGCCTTGCAGGCCTCCGGGCTCCAGGTGCGTTCGATCGTCGACGACACGCCGGTGCCGCACAACGGCTGCCGGCCCAAGAAGAAAAAGCGGGGGTAAGGGAGCATGGGCAAGTACCGTGGACCGGTTTGCCGGCTGTGCCGGCGTGAAGGCATCAAACTCTACCTGAAGGGGGAGCGCTGCTACGGGCCCAAGTGCGCCCTCGAGCGCCGGCCCTACCCGCCCGGCCAGCACGGCCAGAAGCGGGCCCGCCGCCCCTCCGACTACGCCGTGCGCCTCCGGGAGAAGCAGCGGCTCCGCCGCATCTACGGCCTGAACGAGAAGCAGTTTAGGAACCTCTTCGAGGAGGCGGCCAAGAAGAAGGGCGTCACCGGCACCGTCTTCCTCCACCTGCTCGAGTCCCGGCTGGACAACGTCGTTTACCGGCTGGGCATCGCCTCGAGCCGCCGCCAGGCCCGCCAGCTCGTCCGCCACGGCCACATCACCGTGAACGGCCGGCGGGTGGACGTCCCCAGCTACCGGGTCAAGCCCGGCGACGTGGTGGCGGTGCACGAGAAGTCGAAGAACCTCGGGGCGATCCAGGCCAACGTCGAGCTGGCCAAGGGCCGGAAGGGCGTGCCCTGGCTGGAGTTCGACGCCGAGAAGCTCGAGGGCAAGTTCCTCCGGTACCCCGACCGCGAGGACCTGGCGCTGCCGGTGAACGAGCAGCTGGTGATTGAGTTCTACTCGAGGTGAGCATGGAGGCTTTGGAGACCACCCGCATTCGCACGCCCAAGTTCGAGGCCAAGGTCGAGGGCAACTACGGCGAGTTCGTGCTGGAGCCCCTCGAGCGCGGTTTCGGCGTGACCCTCGGGAACCCCCTCCGGCGGGTCCTGCTCTCCTCGATCCCCGGCACCGCCGTCACCAGCGTCTACATCGAGGACGCGCTGCACGAGTTCCAGACCCTGCCCGGCGTCCGCGAGGACGTGGTGCAGATCGTCTTGAACCTGAAGGAGCTGGTGGTCAAGTTCCTCGACCCCGACGTCGAGACCGTGACCCTGAGGCTCCGCGCCGAGGGACCCAAGGAGGTGACCGCCGCCGACCTCGAGGTCCCCCCGGACGCCGAGATCGTCAACCCCGACCTCCACATCGCCACCCTGGGGGAGAACGGCCGGCTGGTGATGGAGATCCGGGTGGACCGCGGCGTCGGCTACGTGCCCGCGGAGCAGCACAACATCAAGGACCGGATCAACTCGATCCCGGTGGACGCGCTCTTCTCGCCGGTCCGCCGGGTCGCCTACCACGTCGAGAACACCCGGCTCGGCCGGCGCACCGACCTCGACAAGCTGACCCTCCGGATCTGGACCGACGGCTCGGTCACCCCGCAGACGGCGCTCGCCGAGGCGGTGAAGATCCTCAAAGGCCACCTGGGCTTCTTCGCCCCCCTCGAGGAGGCGGGCGAGGCGGAGCCGGTGGCGGCCGAGGAGCCGGCGGCGGCCGAGGAGCGGATGCCGCTCGAGGAGCTCGGACTTTCCACCCGGGTGCTTCACAACCTCAAGGAGGAGGGCATCCACACCGTCGAGGACCTGCTCGCGCTGAGCCTGCGCGACCTCAAGAAGGTCCCCGGCATCGGCGAGCGCAGCGTCGAGGAGATCAAGGAGGCCCTGGCCGAGCGGGGGCTTGCGCTAAAGGAGTGAGAGCATGCGGCATCGCAAGGCAGGACGCAAACTCAACCGCCACTCGAGCCACCGCCTGGCGCTGCTTCGCAACCAGGCGACCCAGCTCCTTCGCCACGGCCGGATCGAGACCACGATCCCCAAGGCCAAGGAGCTGAGGAGCTTCGTGGAACCGCTGATCCACGTGGCCAAGAGGGGCGACCTCGCCGCCCGCCGGCGGGTGCTCGAGGACATCCACGACAAGGAGGTGGTGCGCAAGCTCTTCGACGAGATCGCACCCCTCATGGCCGACCGGCCCGGCGGCTACACCCGCATCCTGAAGCTGGCCAAGCGCCGCAAGGGCGACGGCACCCCGCTGGCGATCATCGAGCTGGTGGGGGTGGGCCGCGCCCAGGAGGCGGAAGAGGAAAAGGCCGAGGCCTGAGGCCCGGGATTCCAGGCGCGGGGGCCCGTGCGGGCCCCCGCGCTTCATTCCGCCTCGTCCGGCGAGGTTTCCCCGCCGCCCTCCTCGGCCAGGTCCTCGTTCGCCGGCAGCGGGTAGACCCGGCGCCCGCCCGGCTCCCGCTCCAGCACCTCCCGGTAGTCGCGGAGGTCGAGGAAGCGGTCGGCGGCGGAGCGCAGGTCCAGGTCCACGCTCTCGTCCAGGCCCAAGAGCCAGACCTCCTTGCCCATCGCCCGCACCGCCTCCACCGGGGCGGCCAGTCCGGCGGCGCCGGCGGAGAGCAGGGCGATGTCCCAGCGCGGGGCGGTGAGCAGAAGATCGGTGGCAATCACCGCGTCGAATCGGGGCTCGGCGTGGACCTCCCGCCAACGTACGGTATATCCCATAAATACCAGCGCGTTGAGAAATTTTTTCTGTCTTTCGTCGTTTAAATCGGTAATCGGTGCGTAGTAAAAGGCGTTATAAAGGGCGTATCCTTCGCGAAAATGCTCGAGCGTTTTGCGGTGATCCACGTTCCAGCCCATCCGGCGCGAGGCGGAGTAGATGAAGGAGCCGTCAATAAAAATTCCCAGCCTCTCCATGGGCCCTAGCTTACACGAAGAATGACTTTGCCGAAGACTTTTCGACCGGCCAGCAGCCGGTGGGCGGTGGCGGCCTCCTCAAGTGGCAAAATTTTCCCGATCACCGGGCGAAAACGGCCTTCGCGAAAAAATCGTACGATTTTGTGAAGTCGCGACTTCGAGCCCATGGTGGAGCCGTAGATCGTGAGCTGGCGGTAGAAGACGTGGGCCAGCGGGGTCACCGCCTGGTACCCGCTGGTGGCTCCCACCAGCGCGATCCGGCCGCCGTTTCGGGTCGCCTTGATCACCCCTTCCCAGAACTCCCGGCCGGTGGAGTCGGCGACCGCGTCCACCCCCTTTCCGCCGGTGAGTTCGCGGACCCGGCGGTGCCAGCCCTCCTCGCGGTAGTTCACCATCTCGTCGGCGCCGAGCTCGCGGGCCCGGGCGAGCTTCTCCTCGCTGCCGGCGGCGGCGATCACCCGGGCGCCGTAGAGCTTCGCGATCTGGATCGCGGCCACCCCCACCCCGCTCCCCGCCGCCATCACCAGGAGGGTCTCGCCGGGCTGGACCTTGAGCTTGTCCACCACCATCTGCCAGGCGGTGAGGAAGGCGAGGGGGAAGCTCGCCGCCTCCTCGAAGCTCAGGTTCTCGGGTTTTTCCACCAGGTTGGCCCGGGGCACCACCACGTACTCGGCGTAGGTGCCCGGCAGGTGTTCGCCCAGGATGCCGTAGGCGGGGCAGAGGTTATCCGCCCCCGAGAGGCAGGCCTGGCAGTGGCCGCAGGAGACCCCCGGGTTCAAGACCACCTCCTGCCCGAGGAGTCCTTCCTCGACCCCGGGGCCGAGGGCGTCCACTACCCCGGCGCCGTCGGCCCCGGGGACGTGGGGGAAAGAAAGTTTTGGATTCGCCACCCCTTTTCGCACCCAGAGGTCGAGGTGGTTGACCGCCGCCGCCTTGAGGCGGACCCGGACCTCGCCGGGGCCGGGCTCGGGGGTTTCGAGTTCGCCCGGGCGCAGGACCTCGGGCCCGCCGAAGCCTT
>JAMOVS010000014.1 GCA_027061845.1 Thermaceae bacterium | reverse complement strand
AAGCTCGGGGCCGACGTGCCCTTTTTGCTCGAGGGGGGTCTCGCCGAGGCCCGGGGGGTGGGCGAGCAAATCCGGCCGCTTCCCTTTCGAAAACTGCACTTCGTGCTCTTCAACCCCGGATTCCCGGTCGCCACCGGGGCGGTCTACCGCGCCCTCGGCCCCAAGGACTTCGGTCCCGCCCTCCCGGTGGAGCGAATCCTGAACGCGCTCGAGGCGGGAACGCCACCCCCCTGGCGGAACGACCTCGAGGCCCCCGCCTTCCGCCTCCACCCCGAACTCGCCCACCTCAAGAAGGAACTCGCCGCCCTCGGGTTCACCCCTTTGCTTTCGGGCTCGGGGGCCACCTTCCTCTTGCCCCTGCCGGACGAAGCGGCGGCGCGGGAAGCTGCCCGGGAGCTCGAGCTGCGGTACCCTGACGCTTGGATAAGGGCGGTGGAGACGGCGTGAGCTGGCGCGTGCTCGAATTCAGAAGGCCCCGCACCGACCCCGAAACCCTGGTCGCCTGGCTGGGGGAGCTTTTGGCCCGCGAGGGGGTCAAGGTCGCGCTCGCCAAGGAGATGGATTGGGGCCTCGAGCTCACCGTCGCCATCGGCCACCGCCGCACCCTGCTCGGGATCGGCGAGGTCGAGGACGAGCCCGGAACCTACCGCGCCTTCACCCGGCCGCCCTCGTTTCTCGACCAGCTCATCGGCTGGCACCGCATCCGGCTTCGGAACCAGGTCCTCGAACGCCTCAAGAACGCCCTGGAAAACGACGAAACCGCCCACCACCTGCGCTGGGTGGAACTTTGATGACCGCCCTCGACCGCGCCATCTTCCGCCTCGCCGTACCCGCCCTGGGCGCGCTCTTGGTCGAACCCCTGGTCAGCGTGGTGGACACCGCCTTCGTGGGCCGGCTCGGGGCCGGCCCGCTCGCCGCCCTGGGGATCACCACCGCGCTTTTCGGGCTCTTCTTCGTGGTCTTCAACTTCCTCGCCTACGCCACCACCCCCCGCGTCGCCTACGCCCTGGGCCAGGGCGACCGCGAGGCCGCCCTTCGCCGGGCCTCGGAGGCGCTCTGGCTGGCGCTCATCCTGGGGGTGTTCGCCACCCTGGTGCTGGAGCTCTTCGCCCCCCTCCTGGTCCGGCTGATGGGCGCGGGGCCCGAGATCTTTGAAGACGCCCTCTTTTACCTGCGCCTCCGGGCGCTCTCGGGCCCGGCGGTGCTGGTGATGACCGCCGCCCAGGGGGTCTACCGCGGCCTGCAGGACACCAAGACCCCCTTCAAGGTCGCCCTCCTGGCCAACGTCTTGAATGCCCTCCTGGACCCGCTTTTCATCTTCGGCCTGGGGCTCGGGCTGCCGGGGGCGGCGCTCGCCAGCGTGCTGGCCCAGAGCCTGGGGGCGGGAATCTTCTTCCACGGGCTCCGGGCGATGGGGGCCTTCGGCCCCTTTCCCGGCCTCGCCGCCCTCCTCCCCTACCTCCGGGTCGGCGGCGAGATGTTCGTGCGTACCACCAGCCTGGTGGGGGCGATCACGATCGCGGCGGCGGTGGCCGCCCGCATCGGGGTGGTGGCGGTGGCCGCCCACCAGGTGCTCTGGCAGATCTGGTGGCTCCTCGCCATGGGCCTGGACGCCCTGGCGATCGCGGCCCAGGCCCTGGTGGCCAAGTACCGCGGCGAGGACCCCGCCCTGGCCCGGCGGGCCTCCGACCGGCTGCTCTTTTGGGGGCTGGTCTTCGGCGTTTTGCTCGCCCTTTTGCTCGCCGTTTTCCGGGAACCCCTGCCCCGGCTCTTCACCCCCGACCCCGGGGTCCTCGCCGAGATCCGGCGGGTCTGGCCGCTGGTCGTCCTGGCCACCCCCTTAAACGCCCTGGTCTTCGTCTGGGACGGGATCTTCATGGCCGCCGAGCGGTTTCGCTTTCTCGCCGGGGCGATGGTGCTCGCCGCCGCGGTGGGGGTGCTCTTTTTCTTCGCCGCCCTCGCTTTCGGCTGGGGGCTGGTCGGGGTCTGGTGGGGCATGGTCGCCACCAACGTGGTGCGGGCGCTGACCCTGGCCTGGGCCTACTACCGCGCCCGGCTGGTTCCTTAGCGCCCTTTTGAAGGTTAAATCCATATGCCATAATGGAAACGGAAATGACCTGTGAACGACCCGAAGTCACCGAACGCATCGCCGCCCGCGGGCTGCGGCCGACCCCGGCCCGGTGCCGCATCGTCACCCTTCTTCTCGATACCCACGAGCACTACACCCCGGAGGAGATGCTCCAAGCGCTGCGGCAGCAGGGCGAGCCCATGAGCATCGCCACCCTGTACCAGAACCTGGCCAAGCTGAGCGAGGCCGGGGTGATCGGTCGCTTCGTCGGGCCCGACGGGGTGAGCCGCTACGACGCCGTCACCGACCCCCACCACCACCTAATCTGCGAGGTCTGCGGCCGCATGGTGGACGTGCGGGCGGCCGGCCCCCTGGAAAAGATCCGCCCCGAGCCCGTCTTTCCCGACGACGAAGGCGAGCTCGCCCGCTGGCAGGTGAAGGCCAGGAAGGTCGAGTTCACCGGCGTCTGCCCCGCCTGCCAGGCCCGGCTCGAGCGGGCTTCATGAAGCGGCTCTTCGAGCAGTTTCTGGAAAGCGAGGCGAAGGGCGGTGTCCTGCTCTTCGCCGCGGCCCTTTTGGCCTTCGCCCTGAGCAACTCGCCGGCCGCGGACGCGTACTTTGCGCTGCGGGAGATCTCGGTGGCGGTCCGCTTTGGCGGCTTCCACCTGGAGAAAGACCTCCTGCACTTCGTCAACGACTTCTTGATGGCGATCTTTTTTCTCCTGGTGGGGCTGGAACTCAAGCGCGAGCTGCTCAGCGGCGAGCTCAAAGAGCCCCGCCGCGCCGCCCTGGCGATCGCCGCCGCCCTCGGGGGCATGGTCGTCCCCGCCCTGATCTACACCGCCTTGAACGCCGGCGGCCCCGGCGCCGCCGGCTGGGGCGTACCTATGGCCACCGACATCGCCTTCGCGCTCGGGGTGGTGGCGCTTTTGGGCAAACGGGTGCCCTTTGCCCTCAAGGTCTTCCTCACCGCCCTGGCCATCGTGGACGATTTGGGGGCGGTGCTGGTCATCGCGTTCTTTTACACCGCCAAGCTGAGCCTCCCCGCCCTTCTTAAGGCGGGGCTCGTCTACCTCGGGCTTTTGGGGCTCGGGCGGTTCGGCGTCCGGAACCTCACGCCCTACCTGCTCCTGGGCCTGGTGCTCTGGTACTTCATCCTGAAGTCGGGCATCCACGCCACCCTGGCCGGGGTACTGCTCGCCTTCGCCATTCCCATCGTCGTTGGAAGGAAGGCGATCCCGCGGCCCGAGACGACGCCCGCCGACCCGGAGGAGGCCGAGGCCGAGCTCGAGCAGCTCGAGGCCGAAGCCGCCCAGGCCCAGTCGCCGCTCCACCGCCTGGAGCACCTCCTCCACCCCTGGGTGGCCTACGGCATCCTGCCGGTCTTTGCCTTCATGAACGCCGGGGTCTCGCTGGAAGCGATCGCCCTGGGACCGGTGGCCTGGGGGGCGTTTTGGGGCCTGCTCCTCGGCAAGCCGATGGGCATCCTCGCGTTTTCCTACCTGGCGGTCCGGACCGGGCTTGCCAGGCTCCCCGCCGGCGTGGGCTGGTACGCCATAGCCTCCGCCGGGGTGGTGGCCGGGATCGGCTTCACCATGGCGCTTTTCATCGCCGGGCTGGCATTCAGCGGCCCGCTTTTGGACCAGGCCAAGATCGGGGTGCTCTCGGCCTCGGTGGCCGCCGCCCTGCTCGGCGCCGCCATGCTCTACCGTCTCAAGCCCGCGTAGCATAAGGGCATGCCTAAGCACGCGGTTTTGGTGGTCGGCAGCCTGAACCAGGACCTGGTGGTCCCGGTGCCCCGCCATCCCCGGCCCGGGGAGACGGTTTTGGGCGGCGACCTGGCGCGCTACCCCGGCGGCAAGGGCGCCAATCAGGC
>JAMOVS010000013.1 GCA_027061845.1 Thermaceae bacterium | reverse complement strand
CGGCGAGGGCGGAAAGCCGCTCGGCCGCCTGCTGGACCAGCAGCCGGGTGGGAAAGACCAGGTGGCTCTTTTTCCCCCTTTGGGCGAGCCAGGCGGCGGTGACCAGGCCGAAGGTGGTCTTCCCGATGCCGGTGGGGGCGAGCATGGCGAAGGAGCGCTTTTGCACCACCCGGGCGGCCCAGGTGCGCTGGAGCGGCCAGGGCGGGTTGCCGGTGGCCTGCTCGAAGAAACCCTGCCAGGCGGCGAGGAGTTCCCGGGCGCCGGCCACCTGCTGCAGCCGGCCGGGGCGGGGCGGGGCGGCGGGGTCGGGCTGGCAGCGCTCGCAGGCGAGGCCTTGTTCCAGCCGTTCCTCGGTGATCGGGCCGCCGCAGTTCGGGCAGTAGGCGAGGTAGCGCCCGGGGAGCATGAATCCATGCTAAAACGGGAGGGATGCGGGAACACACGTGGAGCGTCTTTCAGCGGGGCGGGGGGCACCCCGCCAAGCTTGCCTGGGCGCTCAAGGAGCACCTCGAGGCCCGCGGCTTCCGGGTCGGGCGGGTGCTGCGCACCGACTGGGGGTTTCGCATCGAGCTCCCGGGGATGGAGCTCCTGCTCGCCGAGCACGCGGTCGAGCCCGGCCTCCTCGAGCTCCGGTTGCGCACCAAGGGCCGCTTTTCCGCCGTGCTCGCCCGGGCCCGCATGGCCAAGGCGGCGGACGCGGTGCAGGAGTTCCTCGCCGGTCGCCCCGAGCTCCGCCTCGAGGGGGCCGGGGCTTGAGGGCGGCGGCGCTGCTGGTCCTCCTCGCCGCCTCGGCCTGGGCCCTTCCCTTTTCGCTCTCCGACGACGACCGGCTCTTTGGCAGCCGGTGGCTCTTGCTGGAAAACCCCGGCTTGCTGAGCGGGGCCGGGGGGCGGGAGCTTTTCTTTTCGCTCGAGGGGGGATCGGGCCCGGTCCCCTGGGTCCGGGGGTACGCCTTCGGGGCGGTCCGGGACGGGGCCCTGGGGGCCGGCCTCGGCTGGCCGGCCTGGGGGTTTGCCTACGCCGCCCTGTCCCAGGAGGGCTACGGGCTCGCGGGCTACTACTACCCCAGCGGCAACTTCGGCCTGGCCCTGGGCTACGCCGGAACCGCCGAGGTCTGGGGCTGGCTCGAGGGCGGCCGGGGAACCCCGAACCTGCGGGCCTACCACCGCCGGGTTTGGGGGCGGGTGCGGTCCCTGGTCGTCCTCGAGTGGACCCCCGGGGTCCGGGGGCGGCTGCTCGGCTACCTGGGCCGGGCGCGCCGGCGCGGCCGGGAGGAGCTCCGCTGGTGGGGCGGTCTGGCCCTGGGCCGGGATCCCGGGGTCACCGGGCTGGAGCTCAGGGCCGGCGGTCGCTGGCTGAGCCCGGTGATGGACGGCCCGGTGGTGGTCGACCTGCGGGCCACCACCCGGCTTTCGCTCGCGTTCTCCGACCGCGCCGGAACCTCGCTGACGCTGGTGCCGCTCGCCCTCCGCACCGACTGGCGCTGGCGGCAGGGTCCCCTCGAGCTCCGGCTGCGCTTTCCCTTCCTGCGGGTCTACCGCGCGGAATCGGGCCTGGCGGTCGAGCTGCGGGCGGGAGCCTTCGGCCGGCTCGCGCTACGATAGGGGCACCATGAAGCTCACCCCGCTATTTTCGAGCGTTCGCCAGCTCGAGGCCGACATCGACCTCTACCTCGACCACGTCCTCGAGGCCGGGCTGGTCTTCTCCAAGGCGGTCGAGGTCTACGTGCGCCGGGGCGTGGGCGGCGACTTCGAACGCTTCATCGAGGAGATCACCCGGGTGGAGGAAGAGGGCGACCGCCTGCGCCGGGAGATCGAGACCAAGATGACCTTTCACACCCTGATCCCCGAGCTCCGCGAGGACGTGCTCAGCCTGATCGAGCAGGTGGACCAGGTCACCAACCGCTACGAGGAGTCGGTCTACGCCTTCTACGTCCAGCGCCCGGCGCTGGGGCCGGTGGGCGAGGGGATCCTGGAGCTCGCCGAGGCGGCGGTGGCCACCGCCGAGGAGATGGTCAAGGCTGCCCGGGCCTTTTTCAAGGACCTGAACGCGGTCCGGGACCACGTGAAGAAGGTGCAGTTTTTTGAGTCCGAGGCCGACAAGGTGGCCACCGGGATCGGCCGCGAGCTTTTTGGGAGCGAGCTCGAGCTGGCCCAGAAGCTCCACCTGCAGCAGTTCATCGACCGCATCGACGACATCGCCGATACCTCCGAGGACATCTGCGACGAGCTCTCGATCCTGGTGATCAAGCGGCTGGTGTGAGCATGGATTGGTCCTGGCTCTTCCTCGCCGGCGGTCTCTTCCTGGGCTGGTCGCTCGGGGGCAACGACGGCGCCAACATCTTCGGCACCGCCGTCGGTACCCGCATGGTGCGCTTTGGCACCGCCGCCTTCATCGCCGGCGTTTTCGTCACCCTGGGGGCGGTGCTCTCGGGGGCCGGGACCGCCGGCAACCTGGGCAAGCTGGGCTCGATCGAGACCCTGATCGGAGCCTTTTTGATCGCGGTCTCGGCGGCCTACGCCGTCTACCTGATGAACCGCCGCGGCCTGCCGGTCTCCACCAGCCAGACCATCGTCGGCGCCATCTTCGGCTGGAACCTCTTCGCCGGCCGGCCCATCGACGTCGGCGCCTTCGGCAAGTTCCTCGGCGCCTGGGTGGTGACCCCCTTCCTGGCGGCGGCGATCGCGGTCATGCTCTACCTCCCCCTGCGGGCCTTCTTGCGGCGGGTGCGGCTGCACCTTTTGACCCTCGACCTGCTCACCCGCTACGCCCTGATCGTCGCCGGCGCCTTCGGCGCCTACTCGCTCGGCGCCAACAACATCGCCAACGTGGTCGGCGTCTTCATGCCGCTGGCGGACCGGATCTTCCGCCCCATCGAGCTCCCCGGGGGGCTGGTCTTCACCCCCGAGCGCCAGCTTTTGCTGCTGGGCGGGCTCTCGATCGCGGTGGGAATCTATAGCTCCTACCGGGTGATGATGACGGTGGGCCGCGACCTCGCCCGGCTGAACCCGCTCGCCGCCTGGGTGGTGGTGGTGTCGCAGTCCTTGGTGCTGCTCTTCTTCGCCTCCCAGAGCTTCGCCCGCTTCATCGCCTCCCTGGGCCTGCCCCCGCCCCCGCTGGTGCCGGTCTCCAGCTCCCAGGCAGTGGTCGGTGCGGTGGTGGGGCTCGGGCTCTTGATCCCCGGGAGCCGAGTGGAGTGGCGGCTCTTCGGGCGGGTGGCCAGCGGCTGGGTGCTGGCCCCGGCCACCGCCGCCCTTTTGAGCCTGGTGGCGCTCTATGTGGCCGAGAACGTCTTCAACCTGCCGGTGTTGCCCTGAGGAATATTTGTTAAACTAAACCCGGGAGCGTAAAACCATGCCCTATAAGGTAAGCCCCAAGGGACAGGTGGTGATCGACCGCGAGGTTCGCGAAAAGCTCGGCGTGAAGCCGGGTTGGATCGCGGTCTGGCGGGTGGTGGGGGACCGGGCCGAGGTGTACTTTTTTCCTCCACCGCATCACCGATCGCTCAAGGGACGTTTGCGGGACCTGGTAAAGGCCCAAGTCCCCCCGGAGCGTTGGGACGAGGCGCGGGAAGCCGCCTGGGAAGCGGCGGCCAAGGAATGAGCGCGCTTCTCGATACCAGCGTGGTCGTGCGTTACCTCACCGGCGATCCGCCGGAGCTGGCCGAGAGGGCGGCGCAGGTTTTGGACCGGGAGGCGGTGGCCCTGACCCCGCTGGTCTTGGCCGAAGCCGCCTACGTGCTGACCAAGGTTTACGGCGTTCCCCGCGCGGCGGCGGTGGACGCGCTCATTGAGCTTTTGCAAAAGGAGAATGTAGACCTCGTGGGCCTTTCCAAAGATGAGGCCATCGTGGCCTTGCTTCTGGCTCGGCCTTCCGGCCGGGTTTCCTTTACCGACGCCTTGATCTGGGCAGAGGCAAGGGAAAAGCGCTTGCCGGTGTACAC
>JAMOVS010000012.1 GCA_027061845.1 Thermaceae bacterium | reverse complement strand
AGGGGCCGCGGCGGCGCCGGCTTTCCCACCGGGCTGAAGTGGTCCTTCATGCCCAAGGACGACGGCAAGCAGCACTACATCATCATGAACGCCGACGAGTCCGAGCCGGGCTCGTTTAAGGACCGCTACATCCTCGAGGACGACCCCCACCAGGCGATCGAGGGGATGATCATCGCCGGCTACGCCATCCGCGCCACCAAGGGCTACATCTACATTCGCGGCGAGTACCGGAAGGGCTACGACCGCCTGATCGCGGCGATCCAGGAGGCCTACGCCCGGGGGTATCTGGGGAAGAACCTCTTTGGCTCGGGCTTTGACTTCGACCTCTACGTCCACCGCGGCGCCGGGGCCTACATCTGCGGCGAGGAGACCGCGCTGATGAACTCGCTCGAGGGCCTCCGCGCCAACCCCCGCCTAAAGCCCCCCTTCCCGGCGCAAAAGGGCCTTTTCGGCATGCCCACCACGATCAACAACGTCGAGACCATCGCGAGCGTCGTCCACATCGTCGCCCGCGGGGCCGACTGGTTCGCCTCCATGGGCTACGACAAGTCCAAGGGGACGAAGCTCTACCAGGTCTCGGGCCCGGCGGTCCGGCCCGGGGTCTACGAGCTCCCCATGGGCACCACCTTCCGGGAGCTCCTCTTCGACTGGGCCGGCGGGGTCAAGGAGCCGATCAAGGCGATCATCCCCGGGGGCTCCTCGACGCCGATGCTCCCCTTCACCGACGAGATCCTGGACACCCCGATGGACTACGAGCACCTGGCGGAGAAGGGCAGCATGCTCGGCACCGGCGGGGTGATCCTGATCCCCGAGTCGGTCTGCGTGGTCGACGTGATCTGGAACCTGGTCCGCTTTTACGCCCACGAGTCCTGCGGCAAGTGCACCCCCTGCCGCGAGGGGGTGGCGGGGTGGCTGGTGAAGCTCCTCGGCGAGCTCGAGCGCGGGCGGGGCAAGCCCGGCGACCTCGAGCTGATCGAGGACCTCCTCGACAACATCGAGGGCAAGAGCTTCTGCCCCCTGGCCGACGCCGCCGTCTGGCCGGTCCGGGGCGCGCTTCGCCACTTCCGCCACGAGTTCGAGCACCACATCGAAAAGGGCACGTGCCTGGTCAAGGGCGGGAGCCGCTGGGGGTAGGCGATGGTGAAGCTTAAGATCAACGACCGCGAGATCGAGGTGCCCGAGGGCACCTCGGTGCTGGACGCCGTCTTCCACGCCGGCTACGACATTCCCTACTTCTGCAGCGAGCGCCACCTCTCGCCGATCGGCGCCTGCCGCATGTGCCTGGTTAAGGTGGGGGCGCCGAGGAAGGGGCCGGACGGCGAGTGGATCAAGGACGAGGACGGCCGTCCCAAGATCTTCTGGTTCCCCAAGCTCATGGCCGCCTGCACCACCCGGGTCTCCGAGGGGATGGTGGTCGACACCCTGGCCGACGAGGTGAAAAAGGCCCAGGCCGGGATGGTCGAGTTCACCCTGGAAAACCACCCCCTGGACTGCCCCACCTGCGACAAGGGCGGCGCCTGCGAGCTGCAGGACCGGGCCTACGAGTACGGGCTTTTCGAGAAGTACTACAAGGAGACCCAAAACGGGCTCAAACAGCTCGTCTACACCCGCTTCGAGTTCACCAAGCGCCACGCGCAAAAGCACCAAAAGCTCAGCGAGTTCGTCATCCTCGACCGCGAGCGCTGCATCCACTGCAAGCGCTGCATCCGCTACTTCGAGGAGATCCCGGGGCAGGAGGTGCTCGACTTCATCGAGCGCGGCAACCACACCTTCGTGGGCACCGAGGAATGGCCCTTGCCCCCGGGCTTTTCCGGCAACATCACCGACCTCTGCCCGGTGGGGGCGCTCCTCGACCTCACCGCCCGCTTCCGGGCCCGCAACTGGGAGTTCGAAAAGACCCCCACCATCGACTTAAACGACGCCTCGGGCAGCGCCATCTGGGTGGACAGCCGCTCGGGGAAGGTGGAGCGGATCCGGGCCCGCGAGCTGCCTGAGGTCAACGAGATCTGGATCTCGGACGCCGCCCGCTTCGGCCACGGCTGGACCAAGGAGGATAGGCTCGAAGGGCCCCTGATCCGGAAAGACGGCCAGCTGGTCGAGGCGAGCTTCGAGGAGGCGGCGGCCTTCCTCAAAGAAAAGCTCTCCGGCGTCAAGCCCGAACACTTTGGGTTCTACCTGGCCGCGGACGCCACCCTGGAAGAGGGCTACGTCTTCGCCGAGGCCGCCCGGGCCTTCAAGACCCCGCACAAGGGCTTTGAAAACGCCACCCGCTACCCGGCGAGCGGCCTGCCGGCGGCGAGCTTTACTGACCTCCTATCCTCGGACTTCGCCCTCGTCGTCGGCGATCCCGCCGAGGAGATGCCGGTGCTTTACCTCCGGCTGCAGGAGTTTTTGAAGGGCGTCACCCCGGCGCCCCGCTACTTCCACGGCACCCCGATCGCCGACCTCCGGCTCGAGGAGCGGATGAAGCGCCGGGGTGAGCGCCTTGCCACCTTCGCCGCCTACCCCACGATGCTCTTCGACTTCGCCGGCACCCAGGGCGTCTACGCGCCGGGGGCGGCGGGGGCCCTTCTTAAGGCGCTCCTTGCCGCGATGAACGGCAAGCGCCTCCCCGAGGTCCCGGGGGTGCCGGAAGCGGCGATTAAGGAGGCGGCAAAGCGCTTCCTCGAGGCGACGACCCGCACCCTGGTGGTCGGTGCCGAGGTTTTGGACGACCCCGAGGCCGCCGAAGCCGCGGCCGAGATCGCCCGGGCTAAGGGCGCCCACGTGATCGCGATGCCGCCGGCGGCGAACGCGAAGGGCCTCGAGCTCGCCGGGCTCTTCCCCGAAAAGGGCGCGGGCTTTGGCGAGGTGGGGGCCGAAGCGGTCTTCTACTACGGAAGCACGCCGCCACGGGATGCCTTAAAGGAAGCCCGGGTCAAAATCTTTGCCCTGCCCGCGCTCGACGCCGTTGCCGAGGCCGAGGCCGACCTGGTGCTTCCCGCCAAGACCTTCTACGAAAAACGGGGCTACATGCTCTCCGCCGAGGGCCGGCTTTTGGAGCTCCGCCCCGCGCCCACCGCCCCGATCGGGGCGATGGACGGGATCGAGGCCTTGGCCTTCGTCCTCGAGGCCCTTTCCAAGAAGGTCCCGGCCCATAGCGTCGCCGAGGCCCGTTCAAGGCTCCACGAGCGGTTGAAGGTCCCCCTCGAGGTGCCGGAAGAAGGCCTGCTCTTCAGGCCGCGGCCCAAGATCGCGCCGCGGGAGAAGCGGCCGGAAGGGGGCACGCTTTACCTCCGGCCCACGATGTGGCGCGCCCGCATGCTCAAAGACGAGCGGGTCCGCCGCGCGCTCGGCGAAACCCCGCTTTACGTCCACCCCGAGACCGCCCAAAAAGAGGGGCTTAGCCCGGGGGCGGCGGTCGAGGTGGCCACGCCCTACGGCGTCACCCGCGCGGTGGTCACCCTGGACGAGGGCATCGCCCCCGGGTTCTTGCAGCTTCCCGCCTACGGGCGCGGCACCGGTCGGCGGGTCGCCTACAAACTGGGAGGTGCGGCATGATCTGGGCCCTTTTCGTCACCGCGGTCAAGGCCCTGGTGCTGATCCTGGCGCTGCTCTTCACCTTCGCCTACATCACCTGGATCATGCGCCGGGGGCTGGCCCGCTTCCAGATCCGGCTTGGCCCCAACCGGGTCGGACCCTTCGGGCTGCTCCAGCCCATCGCCGACGCGGTGAAGGCGGTCTTTAAGGAGGACATCACGGTCGCGCGGGCCGACCGCTTCCTCTACTGGCTCGCGCCCTTCCTGGCCTTCACCTTCGCCCTGGCCGCCTTCGCGGTGATCCCGGTGGGGCCGGACGGCTGGGTGGTGGCCAACATCGACATGGGCGTGCTCTACGTCTTCGCGGTGAGCGAGCTCGCGATCTACGGCGTCTTCCTGGCCGGCTGGGCCTCGGGCTCGAAGTACCCGCTGATGGGCGGGCTAAGGAGCATTGCCGCCTTGGTGGGCTACGAGCTCGCACTGGGGATGGCGATCCTGCCGGTGGT
>JAMOVS010000011.1 GCA_027061845.1 Thermaceae bacterium | reverse complement strand
GCCGGAGAGAGGATTTTCCAGCAGGTCGCGGAGCAAGAAGCTCTCCGCGCCCCCGAGGTAGCGGGCGGCGAGGATGGCGGCGAGCATCAAAAGGCTCCCGCTAAGCGTGAAGAGCGCGAACTTGATGAGCGCCCGCACCCGGCCCTCCCGGCCGTAGACGCCGAGCAAGAGCAGGCTAGGGATGAGCGCCGCCTCGAAGAAGAAGTAGAAGAGCACCAGGTCCAAGCTGGCGACGATGCCGAGGAGGGCGGCGGTCATCAAAAGCCCGAGCGCGAGCATCCGCCCCGGCACCTCCTTCACCGCAAAGAGCGCCAAGAAGACCGAAAGCGCGATGCCGAAGGCGAGCGCGGCGGAGGCGCCGTCTAAGCCCACGGCGTAGTAGATGCCGGCGGGCTCCAAAAGGGGCGTCTCCTGGTAGAAGGCGACCCCGGGCTGGAAGAGGGCGAAAAGGGCGATCGCCCCGCTCGCCAAGGTGGCGGCAAGGCCAAGCCCGCGGGCAAGCCCGGGCAGAAAAAGCCCGGCGAGCCCCGCCAAGAAGGGTAGGACCAGCATCCAGGTGATCACCGCACCACCCCCCAGAGCACGAAGATCGCGGCGAAGGCCAGGATCAACGCGGCATAAAAGCGCACGTAGCCGGTTTGCAGCCCGGCCAATATCCGGCCCAGGATCCCGACCCCGCCCGCGGCCAGCACGTAGCCGGCGTCCAGGCCGCGGTCGGCGAGCCCGAGGAAGGCGGCGAGCTCCTTAAGCGGGTTGACGATGAAGGTGTTGTAGATCCGGTCGGCGTAGAACCCTTCGAGCGCCGCCTCCTCGAAGGCCCGGTACCAGGCCGGGACCTTCTTCTTGAAGTAGTCCTTGAAGAAGAGGTAGCCGAGGTAGAGCCCACTAAGGGCCACCGCCGCCGAGAGCAAGAGCAGGCCCCACTCGACCAGCGGCTCCGGCTCGTGGGCCTCCAGGTGCGCGAGCGCCGGGGCCAGGAAGGGCTCGATCAGGTTCCACAAGGGCTTCGGCAGGGCCAAGAACCCGGCGAAGGCGGCGCCGAAGGCGAGCACGTCGTTCGGGATCGTCATCACCGGCGGCGCCTCGTGGGGATGGCCCTTGCCCCGGTACTCGCCGAGGAAGACGAGCACGTACCAGCGCATCGCGTAGGCGG
Organism: Thermaceae bacterium; assembly: GCA_027061845.1. Taxonomy (GTDB): domain Bacteria; phylum Deinococcota; class Deinococci; order Deinococcales; family Marinithermaceae; genus WFXV01. The sequence goes on along the minus strand of JAMOVS010000011.1, from coordinate 2,918 downwards.
CGGTGAGGAAGGCGGTAAAGAGCCCCACCAGGTAAAAGCCGATGCCGCCGAAGGGGTAGGAGAGCGTCGCCGCCAGGATCGCGTCCTTGGACCAAAACCCGGCGAAGAGCGGGAAGCCGGCGAGCGATAGCGCCCCGATGAGGCCGTGGAGGTGGGTCTTCGGCAGGTACTTCTTGAGCCCGCCCATCTTGCGCACGTCCTGCTCGCCGCCTAAGGCGTGGATCACCGAGCCCGAGGCGAGGAAGAGGAGCGCCTTATAGAAGGCGTGGGTCATCACGTGGAAGAGCGCCACCCAGTAGGCCCCCACCCCGGCGGCCAGGAACATGTAGCCGAGCTGGCTGATCGTCGAGTAGGCGACGATGCGCTTGATGTCCCACTGGCCGAAGGCGGAAAGCGCCCCGTAGAGCGCGGTCAAGAGCCCGATCAAGGCGATCCAGTAGGAGACGTCGGGGAGGTTGGCGTAGAGGAAGGAGGAGCGCGCCAGCAGGTAGACGCCCGCGGTCACCATGGTGGCGGCGTGGATCAGGGCCGAGACCGGCGTGGGACCGGCCATCGCGTCCGGAAGCCAGACCATCAGCGGCAGCTGGGCGCTTTTGCCCACCGCCCCCACGAAGAGCAAGAACCCGGCGAGCGCGAGCCCGGTGGGGAGCACCAGGCTCTCCTCCACCGTGGCCCTAAGCTCCGAGATCTGCAACGTGCCAAAGAGCGAATACAGCAGGGCCATGCCGAGCAAGAAGCCGAGGTCGCCGATGCGGTTCGTGATAAAGGCCTTGCGGGCGCTTTTCGCGTTCTTCCAGTCGGTGTACCAAAAGCCGATCAGGAGGAAGGAGGCAAGCCCCACCCCTTCCCAGCCGATGAACATCACCGGGTAGCTGTCGGCGAAGACCAGGATCAGCATCATCGCGATGAAGAGGTTGAAGTAGGCGAAAAAGCGGCTGTATCCCGGGTCTTTCTCCATGTAGCCGATGGCGTAGACGTGGATCAGAAAGCCGATCCCGGTGACGACGAGCGCCATGTAACCGGAGAGGTGGTCGAGCAAGAGGGCAAAGGGGATCCCCGGCAGCCAGTCCCCGAGGACGAACTTCGCCCCGCCGGAAAGGAGCATTAAGACGACCAGCACGAAGGAAGCCAGGACCAGCCCCGAGGCCAAGATCCCGGGGAGGGGCTCCTTAAACCGCTTTCCGAAAAGGCCGAGGATCAAAAACCCAGCGAGCGGCAGGAGAATCGCGAGTATCAGCATGCCCTCACCCCTTCAGCTCCGAAAGATCGTCCACCAGGGTGGTCTCGCGGGTGCGATAGATCGCGACCACCAGCGCCAGCCCCACCGCCACCTCGGCGGCGGCCAGCGCGATCAAGAGGACCGCGGCCCCCTGGGCAAAGAGCGAGCCCCAGGCCTTGGCGAAGACGATGAGCGCCAGGTTGGCGGCGTTCAGCATCAACTCCACCGACATGAAGACGAGGATCGCGCTGCGGCGGGCGAGCACGCCGTAGGCACCGAGCGCAAAGAGCGCCGCCGAGACCATCAAGTAAAAGACGTTCACCGCTTGCCCCCTTCCCCCGGCCGGAGGATCGCCACCGCCGCGACCGTCGCCACCAGAAGCAGCGCGGCCACCAGCAGCACGGCGTAGAGCCAGGTCTGCCAAAGGACCGGCCCCATGACCTCGGCACTCCCCCCGGAAAGGGCCGCCTGGGCCGCCTCTTCGGTAATGGGCGCCTTGAAGCCCGAGAAGGCGTAGAGAAGCGCCAAGAACCCGAGCGCCGCGATCCCTGCCGCCGCGGGCCTTAGCCCCGGCAGGGGATCCACCCCGGGCTCCGCCTCCTTGGCGTAGAGCAGCATGATGACGAAGACGAAGAGCACCATGATGGCGCCGGCGTAGACGATGATCTGAATCCAGCCCAGGAAGCGGGCCTCGAGCAGCATGTAGACGACGCCCATCAGGATGAAGTTGGCGGCCAGGGCCAGCGCGGCGTGGACGGCGTTTTTGAGCCGGACGGCGAGGAAGCCGGTGACTAAAAGCAGCGCGCCCAGAAAGAGGTGCACCAGGTTCATTCGTACTTCACCCCCTCCAGCTCGGGGCGGACGTAGGGCACCTCGAAGCCGAGCTTCACCGGCTTTTTCTTCTCCTTGGCCTCGCGGCGCTGCGGCTTGGAGCCCACCGCGTCTACCAGCAGGTCCTCCTTGGTGTAGACGAAGTCGGCGTAGCGGTAGTCGGCGAGCTCGAACTCGTAGCCGAGGACGATCGCGCCGGTGGGGCAGGCCTCCTCGCAGTTGCCGCAGAAGATGCAGCGCAGCATGTTGATCTCGTAGACCTTGGCGTAGCGCTCGCCGATCGAGACCGGGTTCTCGGGGTCGTTCTCGGCCGGCTCGACGTAGATCGCGTAGGCCGGGCAGGCGGCGGCGCAGAGGCTGCACCCGATGCACTTCTCCAGCCCCGACTCCGGGTGCCGGGTGAGCACGTGCCGCCCGTGGAAGCGGGGCTTTAAGGGCACCGGCGCGTCGGGGTAAGGGATCGTCACCGGCCGCGAGAAGAAGTGCCGGAGGGTAATCCCGAGCGCCTTGGCCAGTGCCATCACGCTCATGCCATCCCTCCCTTCACCACGAAGTAGGCGGTAATCAAGAACCAGACCGTGGCCACCGGCAGGAGCACGCCCCAGGCGAAGCGAATCATCTGGTCGTAGCGGGTCCTGAACCAGCTGGCCCAGATCCAAAGCACCAGGAAGATGAAGATCGCCCACTTCAGGAATAGCCAGACCACCGGCAGGTCGGGGAGGCCGAAGGGGGCGTCCCAGCCGCCGAGGTAAAGGGTCGCGATCAGCGCCGAGCCCACGATCCAGTGGAGCAGCTCGGCGATGTAGAAGGCGACGAACTTCATGCTGGAGTACTCGGTGTGGAAGCCGGCGACGAGCTCCTGCTCGGC
>JAMOVS010000010.1 GCA_027061845.1 Thermaceae bacterium | reverse complement strand
TTGGAGGTGCCGAAGAGGAGGTCGATCCCCTGGACGCCGGTCTCGATCGCGACCTTGGCGGCGTCGAGGCGGGTTTGGATGTGGGTGACGACCTTGGCCTTGAGGCCGAGGCTCGCGATCTTTTCCGCGTCCTTTCGCGACTGGGGGGAGGCCATCGGGGTGGTGACCTCGAGGTACTCCACCCCGAACGCGTCGAGGGCCTTGGCGATCTCCACCTTGTCCTCGGTGGAAAAATGGGCCTTTTCGAACTGCTCTCCCTCGCGCAGGGTGGAGTCGATGAGGTTCCACCGGTGCCGCGTCCAGCTGGGTTCGATCTCCGCTCGCATCCTCCTCACCTCCAAAAAAAACCGGCCCGCGAAAACCGGGCCGGAGGGGCAGTCGCGCGCTTAGGCGACTAGGTCGCCCCTCCGGCTCCGGATTTTTTCGCGAACCTCGCCATCTTGGCTGCAAGCTTATGCGAGTGCCGGCGGCGGTGTCAAGGCTTTTACCACCCTCCGCCCCCGCCCCCGCCGAGGCCGCCGCCGGAAAAGCCCCCGCCGCTGCCGCCTTCGGGGGCGAGGACGTGGCGGTAGGCGGCGAGGAGGCCGCGGGTGAGGTCCTGGGTGAGGAGGCTCGGGACCCGGGCCAGGCTGGCGGCGTCGGCGCCGGCGAGCTCGGGGCCGCGGTACCAGGTGAGGACCGGCCTGGGGCCCGGCTCGCTGTGCTCGGCCTCTCCTGCGCGGGCGAGGGCCCGGGCGAGGCGGCGGGCGAGCGGGGCCTCGAGCCCGAGCGCCACCGCGTAGGGGAAGAGGGCCTCGAGATCGGCGGGCGTGTCTTTGGGGGCTCCGATCCGCTTGAGCTCGGCCTCGTCGGTGACCGCGAGGTAGCGGGCGAGGCCCAGAAGGTGGTTCCTTGCTTCGACCCCCTTCCGGGTGAAGGCGGGGAGCAGGTAACCGAAGGCGGCGTTTAAGAGCAAGAGCCCGTAGACGAAGACCGCGCTCCAGGGCCCTACGAGAAGAAAAGTAAAAAGCGCCCCGGGAAGGGGGAGCAAGAAAAGCAGGAAAAGGTTAAAAACCCCGGAAAGTAGCCGCCCCAAAGGAGCGAGCCCCGGGATCAGCCGGTAGGCCTCGAAGGCCCGGGCTGCCCGCTTCAAAAGCTCCTGGCCCAAGAAGGCCACGAGCAGCGCGTAGATGAAGGCGGCGACGGCGTAGCCAAAGGAGCCCCCGCTGGTCCAGTAAGCGAGGCCCCCGAGAAGAACGGCGGTGATCCCGGTGCCGAGCGCAAAGGTGCGGGCGTTTTTGCGGAGGTAGCGGGCCGATTGCTGGTCGATGGCGTCCGAGAGCGCGCCCTTTGCGGCGAGGAGGGCGGTTTTTGCCTCTTTGCCGAGCTCGAGCGGGCGGGGGCTTGGAAAAAGCGCGTGGTAGAGCCGCCGGAGCTCCAGGGGGAGCGGGGCGGTGTCCGGTTTTTGGGGGATGAGGCGGTAGCCCCCGGGCGTTTTCTCGATGACCAGGTGACCGCGATGCGCCAGGTCGAAGAGGGCCGAGACCAGCGTGCGGTCGTCCTGGCGCAGCTCCACCAGGTAGCGGGCGAGGGGGGCGCTTACCTTCTCAGGCGGGTGAAAGCGCGGAATCACCGGGGGGCCGGGCGGGTCCTGCCCCCGCCAGCGCCAGACGTAAAAGTAGTAGACGAAAAGCAAAAGAAAGGCACCGAAAAGGTAAAGCCCAAAGGGATCGCCGCCCGCGTTTTCGGGAAGGCTTCCTTTGGGGAAGCGGGCGAACAGGGTGAGCCCGCTCCCGGGCGGTAGGTCACGGGCTTCGGCGAAGTAGGCTCCCTCCACTTCCCGAACCGTGACCTCGGCGGTGCTGCCGTAGGCTCCGACGTAGGCGGCGATCTCAAGGGGTTCGACCGGGGTCCAAAAAAACACCTCGGCGCGTTCGATGGGAAAGGCCCAGCGATTACCAGTGACGTTCCAGAAGAGCTTAGGCCCGGGCAAAACCGCGCCTTCGGCCCGGTAGCGAAGCGAAAAGATGTGCCGGCCCGGAGCGAGGTAGCGGGCGGGGTCGCCGAGGTAGACCCGCAGGCTTTTAAAAGTACGCTCGGTGCGGTAGAGCACGGGTTCCCCGTCGAGCTGGGCCTCGAGGACCTCCACTTGGATCCGCCCCCGGGCAAAGGGATCGTCGGGGCGGAGAAGCAGGTCGCGGTAGATGCCGTGGCGGATTTTCTGGCCCAAAGCGGTGAGCTCGATGGTTTCCTGGACCTCGAGGGTGCCCGTTTCGTCCAGCCAAAGCTCGGCGCGAAAGCGGTGGATCGTCTCGGCGGCAAACGCCGGAATGAACAGCAGAAGGAGGAGAACAATCCGTTTCAAAGCCGGACCTCCGGTCGGAGCCGTTCTTTCGCCGTGGCCACCTCGAAGTAGCGGGCGGGCTTGAAGCCGAAGGCGCGGGCCACGACGTTTGCCGGGAAGGACTCGATCAGGGTGTTGTAAACGCGCACGGCCCCGTTGTAGTAGCGGCGGGCCAGGGCCAGGTCGTCCTCCACCTCGGAAAGGGCCCTTTGCAGCTCAAGGAAGTTTTCGCTCGCCTTGAGCTCGGGGTAGGCCTCGGCTACGAGCAAAAGCCGCGCGAGCGCTTCCGAGAGGGCTTCCTCGGTCTCGGGGTCGAAGCCCGAGCGCCAGGCCGCCACCCGCTCAAGAAGGGTCTTTTCGAAATCGGCGTAGGCCCGGGTGGCGTCCACCAGCCGGGGGATCAGGTCGTGGCGGCGCTTGAGTTGGGCCTCGACGCCGGCCCAGGCTTCCTTGACCGCGTTCTTCGCCGCCACCAGGCGGTTATAGAGCCAGACGGTGGCGACGAGAAAAAAGAGCATGAACCCCAAAAGGGTGGCCGCGAACGGGTCCACGCCCCTATGCTAAGCCCGGATGGAGGAGGGGGTCTTTTCGCTTTCGCCCCGGGAGGGCTGGGTGCCCCTTACCGAGGTGCCCCTTCTCGTCTTGGTAGGTCTTACCGGGGCGGGGAAGACGACGCTTGCCCAAGCGCTCGGCCTGCCCACGCTGCCGAATCGCCGCGAGCTCACCGACCGCTTCGTGCTCGGGGAGCCGGTGGCCGACCGGGTGGAGCGCTTTCGCCGGGTGGCGGCGTGGCGGGAAGACCACCCCGGCGGCCTTGCCGAGCTGTTTGCAAAGGGTTATGTGCCCGCGAATGGGCTTTGGCTCTTTGACGGCCTTCGGGGCGAGGGCGAGCTGGAGTACGCCCTAAAGGCGCTTCCTAGGGCACGGTTTTTGGTACTCGAGCTGGACAATGAAACCAGACTTCTCCGACTCCTTTCCCGGGGCGACGGCTTTGACCGGGCTGCGGCCTCGGGGGAGCTTCGGCGGGTGGCCCAGGGCGTGGTGTCGGAGGAGGCCCTTGAAAAGGCGCTTCGCCTTGCGTCCCCGGAAGAAGTGGAAAGGAAACTTCGCATCGTCGCCGAAGAGGCGAAAAACTACGGCTACGGTGGGGTCCGCCGGGTGCTTTCGGGTTTGCCCCGGGTGCTTTTTCTCGACGCGAAAAAGCCGGTCCCAGAGCTCGTCCAAGCCGTCCGGCGGTTTTTGGAGCAAGGATGAAGATCGCGGATCTCCGGCTTCGCTACTTTCGAATCCCCCTAAAGGGTGCGCTTTCCTGGGGCAAGGCGAGCCGGATCGCGGCCTTGGAACACGCCCTCGTCGAAGTCTGGCTGGAGGATGGCGCGGTAGGCCGCGGCGAGATCGCGATCCGGCCCACGATCTACGGCGAGACCAAGGAAAGCGTTCTGGGGGCGATTCGCTACTTGAAGCCCAAGCTCTTGGGCCTTTCGATCGAGGACGAAAAGGGCCTCCTGGACGCGCTTTCCTCGCTTCCCGGAAACCTCGCCGCGAAAGGGGGGCTCGACCTTGCGCTTTGGTCCGCCCGGGCGGCGGCGCGGCAGGTGCCGCTTGCCGCCCTTTTGCCGCCGGAAAAAGCGCGGGTCGAGGTCGCCTACATCCTGGGCCTTGGGGAGCTGGAGGCGGTTTTGGAAGACGCCGCTTTTGCCTACGAGCGCGGGGTACGGGTGTTCAAGGTGAAGGTGGGCCGGGATTTGGAAAAGGAC
>JAMOVS010000009.1 GCA_027061845.1 Thermaceae bacterium | reverse complement strand
TCGGGGGCGAACTCCCGGATCTGCTCTCCTAGCACCCGGGCGTTCCTCCCGGCGGCGAGGCCCACCACCCGGAAGCCCCGCCAGCGGGCCACGTCCAGGGTCTGGGTCCCGATCGAGCCGGTGGAGCCGAGGACGACGACCCTCATTTGCCGAAGAGCTCCCAGAGGTAGTAGGTCACCGGAAGCGAGAAGATCAGGCTGTCCAGCCGGTCGAGCACGCCGCCGTGCCCGGGCAGCAGGCTGCCGGAGTCCTTGACCCCGGTGTAGCGCTTGAGCATCGACTCGGTGAGGTCGCCGAGCTGGGCCGCCAGCGAGATCAGAAAGCTGACCAAAAGGAGCTCCACCCAGCCAAAGGGGAAGGCCCGGTGCACCAGCGCGGTGTAGACCAAAAGGGCGAGGAAGGAGGCCAGGATGCCCCCGATCGAGCCCTCGAGCGTCTTCGAGGGGCTGATGTCGGGGGCGATCTTCCGACGCCCCCACTTGGTGCCCACGAAGAAGGCCCCGACGTCGGTGGCGAAGGTGGCGATCACCGGCAGGGTCAGGGTCCAGGCGCCGACGTTGCCGTCCGGAGCGTAGCGAAGCAGCAGGGCGTAGCCGAGCGTCCAGGGCAGGTAGAGGAAGCCGAAGGCGGTGTAGACCGCCCGCTCCACGTCGCGGGCGGTAAAGAGCTCGTAGATGAGCAGGAAGAAGAGCACCAGCCCCAGCGTGATCTCCCGCCAGGGCACCCCGGTGTAGTGGCCCACGTTCTCGAGCTGGGGCAAGGAGGCGAGCAGAAAGAGCACCCCGCCCACCCGGAGCGCCCGCAGGTTGATCCGCACCCCCCGGTTTTGAAACATGGCGTAAAGCTCGCCGGCGGCGAACCAGACCAAAGCGGCCAGAAACGGCACCAGGAGCGGCCAGCCCACCGCGATCACCAGCGCGATGAACAGGAGGCCGACGAGGGCGGTCTTAACCCTGGCGCTCAGGGATTCCGCCGAACCGCCGTTCCCGGGCTCGGTAGGCACGGATGGCTTCGACAAAGTCCTCCTCGCTGAAATCGGGCCAGTACTTCTCGGTCACCCAGAGCTCGGCGTAGGCCGCCTGCCAGAGCAGGAAGTTCGAGACCCTGAGCTCGCCGCTGGTGCGGATGATCAGGTCGGGGTCGGGCATCTCGGGGAGGTAGAAGCCCCGGCGCAGGTTCTCCTCGGTGACCGGGAGCCCCGAGCGCACCAGGTGCTCCACCGCCCGCAAAATCTCCCGGCGGCCGCCGTAGTTGAGCGCCGCCACCAGCCGGAGCCGCCGCCCCCCGCGGGAGGCCGACTCGGCGTAGTCGATGGCGGCACGAAGCCGGTCGGGGAGCCCCTCGCGTTCGCCGATCACGTGGACGCGGACCCCCTGCTCGATCAGGTCGGGCGTCTCCTCCCAGAGCACCTCCTCGAAGAGCCGGAAGAGGAGGTCCACCTCCTCCTTGGGGCGGCGCCAGTTCTCGGTGGAAAAGGCGTAGAGGGTGAGCCAGGGCACCCCTTCCCGGACCGCCGCCCGCACCGCCCGACGGATCGCCTCCCGCCCGGCCAGGTGACCGGCGCCCCGGGGGAGCCCCCGGGCCTCGGCCCAGCGGCCGTTCCCGTCCATGATGATGGCGACGTGGCGGGGGTCGGCCATCTCAGTCGCCTAGGATCTCCGACTCCTTCTTTTGGAGCATCTGGTTGACCTTTTCCACGTAGGTATCGGTGAGCTTTTGGATCTCGGCCTCGGCGCGACGCTCCTCGTCCTCGGAGAGGTGCTCCTCCTTGGCGAAGCGGCGGAGTTTCTCCAGCGCGTGCCGGCGAACGTTCCGGATCGCGATCCGGGCCTCCTCGGCCATCTGGTGGGCGGTCTTGACCAGCGCCTTGCGCCGTTCCTCGGTGAGCGGCGGAATGTTGATGTAGAGCGCGTCCCCCTTGTTGCTCGGGTTCAGGCCCAGGTCGGCCTCCAGGATCGCCTTCTCGATCACCGGCAGGGCGTTTTGGTCCCAGGCCTGGACCACCAGCGTGCGGGCGTCGGGCGCGGTGATCGAGGCCAGCTGGTTCAAGGGCATCTCGCTGCCGTAGTAGTCCACCTTGAGGTGGGCGATGAGCTCGGGGTTGGCCCGCCCGGTGCGAAGGCCGGCGAGGTGCTCGTGGAAGACCTCCACCGCCTTCTCCATGTGATCCTGGGCCTCCTTCTTGATCTCCTTGAGCATCTCGGAAGACCCCCTTTCAGCTATGGATTAGTGTACCAACGGGCTCCCCCCGCATCACCCGAAGCAGCGCCCCGGGTTTAGCGATGTCGAAGACGACGATTGGCAAGTCGGCCTCCATGGCCAGCGTGACCGCGGTCGGGTCCATGACCTCGAGGCCCCGCTCCAGGACCTCGAGGTAGCGAAGCCGGTCGAAGCGGCGGGCGTCCGGGTGCTTGCGGGGGTCCTTGTCGTAGACCCCGTCCACCTGGTTCTTGGCCATGAGCACGGCGTCGGCGTCGATCTCGAGCGCCCGGAGCACCGCCGCGGTGTCGGTGGAGAAGAAGGGGTTTCCGGTCCCGCCGGCGAAGATCACCGCCCGGCCCGCCTCCAGGTGCCCGAGGGCCCGGTCCTTGACCAGGGGCTCGGCCAGCCGCTCGACGAAAAGCGCCGACTGCACCCGGGCCTCGAGCCCCTCGGCCCGGAAGGCCTCCTTCAGGGCCAGGGCGTTCATGATCGTGCCCAGCATCCCGATCTGGTCGGCGGCGACCCGGTCCATGCCGGCGCCCTGCCGGGCCCCGCGCCAGAGGTTGCCCGCCCCCACCACCAGCGCCAGCTCGGCGCCACTCGCCTGCTTTGCGGCGGCGATCTCCCGGGCCAGCTCGCGGCTCGCCTCGAACGAGATGCCGGCACCGCCCGGGCTTAAAAACTCGCCGGAAAGTTTTAAGAGCACCCGCCTCTGGGCCAATTGAGCCACCCCCTACGAAGAAAGGGCCCCGTAGGGCCCTTTCCTTACTCGCCGCCGAGCTCGAAGCGGCAGAACCTTCGCACCAGGATGTTCTCGCCGATCTTGGCGATCGCCTGCTGGATCAGCTCGCCCACCGTGATCTTGTCGTCCTTGACGAAGGGCTGCTCCAGGAGGACGACCTCCTGGATGTACTTCTTCAGCCGGCCCTCGGCGATCTTCTCGGCGATCTGCTCGGGCTTGCCCTCGGCGATGGCCGCCTTCTTGTAGATCTCGAGCTCCTTCTTGAGCTCCTCCTCGGGGATCTCCTCCTTGGAGACGTACTTCGGCGCCATCATCGCGATGTGCATGGCGATGTCCTTGGCGAGCTTCTGGAACTCCTCGTTGCGGGCGACGAAGTCGGTCTCGCAGTTGATCTCGAGCAGCACCCCGAGGCGCTGGTTGTGGTGGATGTAGGAGGTGACCAGCCCCTCGCGGGCCTCGCGGCCGGCCTTCTTGGCCGCCTTCATGGCGCCCCGCTCGCGCAGGAGCTGGATCGCCTTCTCCTCGTCCCAGCCGGCGTCCTCGAGGGCCTTCTTGACGTCCATCATGCCCGCGCCGGTGGCCGAGCGTAGCTTCTTGATGAGTTCGATCTGGCTCATGCTTCCTCCTCCTTGGGGGCTTCCTCGCCCTCACCCTCGGCCTTGGGCTCGACTTCGCCGCCGCCCTTGGCCTCGACGATGGCGTCGGTGAAGCGGCCGGTGACCAGCTGGATCGAGCGAATGGCGTCGTCGTTGCCGGGGATGATGTAGTCGATCATGTCGGGGTCGGCGTCGGTATCGGCGTAGGCGATCACCGGAATGCCGAGCTTGTTGGCCTCCCGCACCGCGATCTCTTCCTTCACCGGGTCCACGACGTAGAGCGCGTCGGGCAGGCGCTTCAACTTGCGGAAGCCGCCGAGGTACTTCTCCAGCCGCTCGAGCTCCCGCTTCAGCCGCACCTGCTCCTTTTTCGGCCGGTCGTGGATCTCCTCGGAAGCGAAGAGGGCTTCGAGCTCCTCGAGTCGCTTGACCCGGGAGGCGATGGTCTTGAAGTTGGTCAGCATGCCGCCCAGCCAGCGCTGGTTGACGTAGGGCATGCCGGCGCGGTCGGCCTCGATCTGGATGATCTCCTGCGCCTGCTTCTTGGTGCCGACGT
>JAMOVS010000008.1 GCA_027061845.1 Thermaceae bacterium | reverse complement strand
CCGGCGCTTTGCCGGTGCCCGAGCCGGCGAGCTTTCCCGGATGCTGAGAGCACGCCTAGGAGGGGAAGATGGCCAAGGTTAGGATCTACCAGCTCGCCCGCGAGCTCGGCATGGACTCGAAGGAGCTCCTCGAGGTCCTCGACGAGATGGGCGTGGAGTACAAGTCCCACGCCTCCACCCTCGACGAGGAGACCGCCGAGGCGGTCCGCGAGCTGGTCTACGAACAGCGGGAGGAAGCCCGCAAGAAGGCCGAGGAGGAGCGTCGCAAGGCTCTGCCCAAGCGCTCGCCGGTGGTGGTGGTCATGGGCCACGTCGACCACGGCAAGACCACCCTGCTCGACTACCTCAGGAAGAGCAAGGTGGCCGAGCGCGAGGCCGGCGGCATCACCCAGCACATCGGCGCCTTCGAGGTGGAGACCCCCCAGGGCAAGGTGGTCTTCATCGACACCCCGGGCCACGAGGCCTTCACCACCATCCGCGAGCGCGGGGCCAAGGTGGCCGACATCGCGGTGGTGGTGGTGGCGGCCGACGACGGGGTGATGCCCCAGACCAAGGAGGCGATCGCCCACGCCAAGGCCGCCGGCGTGCCCATCCTCTTCGCCATCAACAAGATCGACCTGCCCACCGCCAACGTCGATCAGGTGATGCAGCAGCTGATGCAGGAGGGGTTCGTCCCCGAGGCCTACGGCGGCGAGACCATCGTGGTGCCGATCAGCGCCAAGACCGGCCAGGGGGTGGACGACCTCCTGGAGATGATCCTCCTGGTGGCCGAGATGGAGGACTTCCGGGCCGACCCGGCGGCCGAGCCCCGGGGGGTGATCCTCGAGTCCAAGATGGACAAGAAGGCGGGGCCGCTGGCCACCCTCTTGGTGCAGCAGGGGACCTTCAAGGTCGGCGACTACCTCCTGGCCGACGACGTCTGGGGCAAGATCCGGGCTCTGACCGATTCCGCCGGCCGCCAGGTCAAGGAGGCCGGGCCCGGCAAGCCGGTGCAGGTGCTGGGCTTCCGCGAGGTGCCGCCGGCCGGGACCGCGGTCGAGTGGGTGCCGGACGAGGCGGTGGCCAAGGAGATCGCCGAGGAGCGCAAGGAGGAAAAGCGCGAGCGTGAGCTGAAAGAGCGTCAGGCGGCCCGGGCCAAGAACCTCGCCGACCTGCTGCGGCAGATGCAGGAGTCGGGCAAGAAGGAGGTCAACCTGATCCTCCGCGCCGACACCCAGGGCTCCTTGGAGGCGATCAAGGGGATCCTGGCCCGGGAGCAGACCGACGAGGTCAAGCTCAACATCCTCCACGCCGACCTCGGGGTGCCCACCGAGGGCGACATCCTGCTCGCCTCCACCACCGACAACGCCGCGATCTTCGCCTTCAACGTCAACCCGCCGGGCTCGCTCAAGAAGAAGGCGGAGCAAAAGGGCGTGGTCCTGAAGACCTTCCGGGTGATCTACGACCTGATCGACGAGGTGAAGAAGCTGGTCGAGATGCAGCTCGAGCCCGAGTACAAGGAGGAGGTCATCGGCCACGCCGAGGTGCGGGCGGTCTTCAAGCTCCCCAAGGGCGCCCGGGTCGCCGGTTGCTACGTCACCGACGGCAAGATCACGCGGAACGCCGAGGTGCGGGTGCTGCGCGGCGGCGAGGAGCTCTGGCGGGGCCGGATCGAGTCCCTGAAGCGCTTCAAGGAGGACGTCCGCGAGGTGCCGGCCGGCTACGAGTGCGGCATCAAGCTGGCCGGGTTCGACGACTTCGAGGTCGGCGACGTCCTCGAGGCCCTCGAGGTCGTCGAGGTCCCCCGGGCCTAGGCCGGTATCATGGGGGCCGCGATGCGGGGGCGTGGGAAGGTTCGCCGCCTCGGGCCGCTGGCCCTGATCCTCACCCTTTTCTTCCTGGGCCTGCCCCCGCTGCCGGCGGTCCCCGCCGCCGGCGCCAGCGGTCTCTTCGCGCCGGCCCCGGAGCTCGCCCCCAAGGCCCAGCTCCCCCTTTGGGGCTGGGGCTTTTTGGACCGCCTCCCGGGCGCCCGCCCGCTGCTCCGCCGGAGCCCGGCGGCCCCCGGGCGGCGCCCGCTCAGCCGGCCGCGCCCGGAGCGGCGGCGCTATCTGCGCTTGGGCCGGCTCCTGCTCGAGGGCGGTTAGCCCGCCGGTGGAGATTCCGTCGGCATAGGGCTCTTGGATCAAGATCGTTCCTCGAAAAGGAGGTGGCAGGATGCAGTCAAGCAAGTGGACCGGCTGGTTTTTGCTGGCCGTGTTTTTGGCGGCGTTGCTCGCCATTTGGAAACCCTGGGCGCCGCCCGACGAGCCCCGCTTCCGGCTGGGGCTCGACCTCCAGGGCGGGCTCCGGATCGTGCTCAAGACCACGGTGGAAAACCCCACCCAGGAGGAGCTGGAGCAGGTCCGTACCGTTCTTGAAAACCGTATCAACGCCCTCGGCGTGGCCGAGCCGTTGATCCAGATCGAAGGCAAGAACCGCATCGTCATCGAGCTTCCCGGCCTCACCCCGGAAGACCAGGAGCGGGCCCTGAAGCTCATCGGTCAGCGGGCGGTCTTGGAGTTCCGCATCGTCAAGGAGGGGGCCGAGGGGCTCACGGTCTCCCAGATCAACCAGATGCTGCGGGAAAACCCCCGGCTCGACCGGCGGGAGCTGGAGCAGAGGCTCCTGAAGCCCGAGGACCTGGGCCCGGTCCTGATGACCGGCGCCGAGCTCAAGACCGCCCGGGTGGTCTTCGACCAGTTCGGCCGCCCCCAGGTGGCGCTCGAGTTCACCCCGGAAGGGGCCAAGAAGTTCGCCGAGATCACCCGCAAGAACATCGGCAAGCGCCTGGCCATCGTCCTCGACGGTCGGGTCTACTCGGCGCCGGTGATCCGCAGCGCGATCACCGGCGGTCAGGCGGTGATCGAGGGGCTGGCCTCGGTGGAGGAGGCCACCGAGATCGCCCTGGTCCTGCGCTCGGGCTCGCTGCCGGTGGGGGTCGAGGTCGAGGAGGTCCGGGCGATCGGGCCCACCCTGGGTCAGGACGCGATCCGGGCCGGCATCATCGCCTCGCTGATCGGCGCCGCGCTGATCTTCGTCGCCCTCTTCCTCTACTACGGCCTCTGGTTCGGGGCGGTGGCCGCCATCGGGCTCATCTACATCGCGGTACTGGTGCTCGGCATGCTGGCCGGGCTCGGGGCCACCCTGACCCTGCCCGGGATCGCCGGCTTCATCCTCACCCTGGGTGCCGCGGTGGACGGCAACGTGCTCTCGTTTGAGCGCATCAAGGAGGAGCTCAAACTCGGCAAGAAGCTCCGCCAGGCCATCCCCGACGGCTTCCGCCACTCGACCGTGACCATCCTCGACGCCAACATCTCCACCCTGCTGGCGGCCGCCGCCCTCTACAACTACGCCACCGGCCCGGTGCGCGGCTTCGCGGTGATGCTGGCGATCGGTATCGTGGCGGCGGTCTTCTCCAACCTGATCTTCAGCCGCTGGCTCCTGGAGCGGATCGCCGCGATCCGCGAGGTGATCCCGCCCTACTACGTTTGGGGCACCAAGATCCCCTTCCTGAAGGAGGCCCGGATCATCACCCCGGCGACCCTGGGGCTGGCCCTCCTGATGACCCTGGTCGTCTTCACCAAGGGCTTCAACTACGGCATCGACTTCACCGGCGGCACCTCCTACCTCCTGCGCACCCCCCTGAACGTCACCGTCGCCGACGTGCGAAAGGCGCTCGACGAGGCGGACGTCCCCGGCGTCACCGGCAAGAAGGCGGTGATCACCGAGGTGCAGGGGCTGGCCGCCGACCACCGCGAGTTCTCGGTCAAGGTCCCCTTCCTGGACCAGGAGACGCGCATCCGGCTGGCCAAGTTCCTGGAGCAGAAGCTGAACGCCACCGTCTTACGCTCCGACACCGTGGGGCCGGCGATCGGGGCCGAGCTGCGGCGAAACACCGTCCTGGCGGTGCTGGTGGGGCTGGCTTTGATCCTGATCTACATGGCCTTCCGCTTCGACTGGGTCTTCGGCGTCGCCAGCGTGATCGCGGTGGCCCACGACGTGGCCATCACCTCCGGGATCTTCAGCCTCCTGAACCTGGAGTTCACCATCCCGATCGTGGCCGCGCTGCTCACCATCATCGGTTACTCGATCAACGACTCGATCATCATCTCCGACCGCATCCGGGAGAACCAGCGCACGGTGCGGGGCATGCCCTACCGCGAGATGGTCGACCTCTCGATCAACCAGACCCTCTCCCGCACGGTGATGACCTCGTTCACCACCCTGCTGCCGCTTTTGTCCCTGCTCTTTCTGGGCGGCGCGGTGCTGCGCGACTTCTCGATCGCGCTGGTGGTGGGCATCGTGGTCGGGACCTACTCCTCGATCTACGTGGTGGGGGCGCTGGTCACCTGGTGGAAGGAGCGCCAGCAGGCCCGCCTCGCCAGCGGCAAGAAGCGGCGCGCCTAGCGATCGGCGTTTCCAGGGCCCGGGGGCATCCCGGGCCCTTATACTTTGAACGATGCGCTTGCTCGCCTGGCTCTTCACGCTGGTCCTGCTGTCGGCGGGGTTCTTGATCGCGGCCCTGGCCCTGAGCTATCCCGAGGCCGGGTACGGGCTTTTCGGGCTGGGACCGTTCCCCCTGTGGGCCTGGGCTTTGCTCTTCCTGGTACTGGGGGCGGTCGCCGTCTTCCTCTGGCTGCCGGCGCTGCACCTGCGGGCGGCGGCCGAGAAGAGGCGCCTTAAGAAGGAGCTCGAGGCCGCCCGCAAGGCCCTCGAGGAGTACAAGAGAGCCCACCCCGAGGAGCTTCCCCGCATTCCCGACCGCGAGCCGGAGGGCGAAGTCGGGGCATGAGGGCCGTCTGGCGCGCGCGCGCCTGGCCGCGCCCGGAAGAGCTCAAGCCGCTGGTCGAAGCGCTCCGCCTGCCCCCGCTGGTGGCGGCGGCGCTTTTTGCCCGGGGGTTCAAGACCCCCGCCGACCTGGCCCCGCCGCTCGTTCCCTGGCGGGCGCCGGCGGTGACCCGGGCGGCCGAGGTGCTGGCCGCGGCGATCCGCAAGAAAAAACGCATCCGCATCCACGGCGATTACGACGCCGACGGCATCACCGGCACCGCCATCCTGGTCAAGGGGCTTTCCGCCCTGGGGGCCGACGTCCACCCCTTCATCCCCACCCGCGACGAGGGCTACGGGGTCAGCGCCGCCCGCGTTCCCGAGCACGCCCAAGCCGCCGAGGTCTTCGTCACCGTGGACTCCGGGATCACCAACCACGCCGAGCTCAAGAGCCTGGTGGAGGACGGGGTGCGGGTGGTGGTCACCGACCACCACCACCCGGGGGAGACGCCGCCGCCCGGGGAGGTGGTCCACCCCGCCTTCGACCCCGCCTTCGAGGGGAAGCCCAAGCCCACCGGGGCCGGGGTGGCCTTCTTCCTGCTCTGGGAGGTGTACCGGCTTTTTGGAAAGGAGGCGCCCCTGGATTTCGCCGACCTCGCCGCGGTGGGCACGATCGCCGACGTGGCCCCGCTGCTCGGGGTCAACCGGGCGCTGGTGCAGGAGGGGCTTTCCCGCCTCGGGGCTTCGGAGCACCTGGGGCTCAGGGTCCTGGCCGAGCGCCACCTGACCCGGGGCACCGCCCTCGAGGTCGCCTTCCGCATCGCCCCCCGGATCAACGCCGCCGGCCGGCTCGGCGAGCCGATGACCGCGCTAAGGCTCCTCTTGACCGAGGACCTCTTTGAGGCCAGCGAGCTCGCCGCCCGGCTCGACCGCCTGAACGCCGAGCGCCAGCGGATCGAGGAGGAGATGCTCCACCGGGTCCTTCCCACTTTGCGGGAAGAGGACCCGGCCCACGTGATCCACGACCCCGAGGGCCACCCCGGGGTGATGGGGATCGTCGCCAGCCGCATCCTGGAGCGGACCGGCAAACCGGTCTTCATCATCGCGAAGGGCAAGGGCTCGGTGCGGAGCCCGGCGGGGGTGAGCGCGGTGGCGGCCCTGAAGGCCGCCTCCGATCACCTTCTGGGTTTTGGCGGCCACGCCCAGGCGGCGGGATTTTCGATTCTCGAGGAGAAGATCCCCGACTTCGAGCGGGCCATCCACGACTACGTGCGGGCGCACCCCCCCAGGCCCCCCGAGATCCTCCTCGACGGGCCGCTTTTCAAGGACGAGCTTTCCGAGATCTGGCCCGCCCTTTTGGAGCTCGAGCCCATCGGCGAGGGCAACCCCGAGCCGCTCTTCTACCTCAAGGGCACGCCCGAGCGGGTGCGGCCGCTTTCCGAGGGGCGGCACGTGAGCTTCTTCCTGAACGGCGTGCGGGTGGTGCGCTGGCGGGACTCCGGCGAGGGGCTTGGTGGCGAGGTCGAGGTCGCCGCCGGGGTGGTGCTCTCGGAGTGGAACGGGGAGAAGACCCTGGAGCTCCGGGCCGAGGCCTATCGCCCGCCGGAGGGGGTCTTCGGTGCCGGGACGCCGGGCCTCGAGGTCGCCCGTCGCCCCTTGAAGGAGGCCCTTTCCCTGGCGGTGGCCGGCCGCCTGCCCAGCTATGCGGTGGGGGAGGGGGCGGCCTGGCTCCGCGCCCGGGGGGTGCCGGTGGTGGCGCCGGCGGAAGCCGAGCTCTGGTTCGCGCTGCCGGAGGAATGCTTCGAGCTCCGACCCCTGGTGCTGGCGCTGGGGGAGGAGGCGCTTCGCCGGCTGGTGCGCCCCCGGGTGAGCCGGGCGGCGTTCCGGGAGGCCAGGAGGCGGCGGGCCGCCGGGGAGGCGGTGCCCCCACCCTGGGACCGAATCCTCGCCGAGGCCGAAGGCGACGACCCCTATACCAGCGCCAGCTACCGCGCCCTCGCGATTCTCACCGCCTACGCCCGCCGGCTCGGCTGGGCCTACCGGGTCGGCGACGGCGGCTTGCTCTCCGAGGCTTTGATAGGCTATCGGTATGCCCTTTGCGCACTGGCCGACCTATGACGCCCGGGTGGTGACGGCGGCGCACCGCATCGTGGGGAAGATGCGGCTTCCCCCCGTGAGCACCACCGCCGACTACCTGAACCTGGAGAACAAGTCGTTCTTCCCCATCGAGGAGGCGGCGATCTACCCCTCGGGCTACCGGGTGACGGAGGGGGAACCCCTGCTGCGGGCGGGGTTTTTGGGGGTCGCCAAGGCCAAGCTGCTCTGGGTCGCCGGCGGGGTCCCCAGCCGCATTCAGGCGAGCCCCAAGGTGCTGACCCAGCGACGGGCGGCGGTCTTCTTTCCCGACCACGTGCTGGTGGGCGAGATCGAGATGCTCAAGACCTTTGACCTGCCCGCCTTCTTCTCCAAGTCCAAGCCCTTCGTGACCCTCTTCGACTCCGAGCTCTACGCCATCGAGGACTTCGGCCGGGAACGCCCCCCGGTGGAGCGTTTCGACTTCGTCACCCTCCACCTGGGCGGGATCGAGGGCGTGGTCGAGCTGGCCTCGGTGGACGCGCACCCCCGCTGGGGCGGGCTCTACTAGAAGAAGATCACGCCCTTTTTCAGGATCACGCAGCCGTAGGGCCGGCCCTCGCCGGTGGCCACCACCGCGTAGGCCTCCTGGGCCCGGTCGTAGAAGTCGAAGCGGTCGATGGCGGCGGTGCGCGCCTCTTCGCCGCTTTCCTCCAGCACCCGCTGGAAGTCCTGCCAGATCGCGGGCTTTTCCTCGCTGCCCGAGTCCATCAGAAAGACGTTTTCCTCCACGAAGGTGTCGAGCGGCATTAGCTCGAGGATCGCCGCCACCATGGTGGGGGCGTCCACCCCGGGGACCGCCACCACCGGCGGCCCGGCGCTGTAGGCGGGGTAGTTGGCGTCCACCACCACGATCTCGTCGCCGTGCCCCATCTCCGCCAGGAGCTCGAGCAGCTCCGGCGGCAGCTCCTTGGGTACGCCCTTGAGCATCTTCGCCTACCCTTCCCGCTGGCGGTTTTTCAGGCTGTCGATCATCACCGCCAGGTAGATCACCGCCCCCTTCAAGAAGCTCTGCCAGAAGGGGGGCACGTTCATCAGGTTCATGCCGTTGTTGATCACGCCGATCAGGAGCACCCCGATCACCGTGCCCAGGATCGTGCCCTTGCCGCCCATCAGCGAGGCCCCGCCGATGATCACGGCGGCGATGGCATCGAGCTCGTAGCCCATGGCGGCGGTGGGCATCGCCGCTCCCAGCCGGCCGGTGAGCACCAGCCCGGCCAGGGCGCAGGAGAAGCCGGAGACGATGTAGACGAAGTAGAGCACCCGCTCGGTGCGGATGCCGGAGAGCGCCGCCGCCCGCGGATTCGAGCCCACCGCGTAGATGTTCCGGCCCAGCACCGTGCCCCGGAGCAGGAGCTCGGCCAGCAGGGCGTAGAGCAGGAAGATGATCACCGCCACCGCGATCGGCCCGATCTGGCCGGCGCCGAAGAACTCGAACTCGGGGGGGAAGTCGAAGATCGTCTTGCCGTCCGAGAGCACCATGGTCAGGCCGCGGGCCATCGCCATCGTGGCCAGGGTGACGATGAAGGGGGCCATGCCGATCCGGGTGATCGAGAAGGCGTGGAAGACCCCCACCAGCACCCCGAAGGCGAAGTTCAGGAGCAGGACCGCCCAGACCGGGACGCCGGCGTGGAGCAAGAGCGCCATGATCACCCCGGAGAGGGCCACCACCGAGCCCACCGAGAGGTCGATGCCGGCGGTCAGGATGACGAAGGTCATGCCGATGGCCACGATGCCCTGGATCGAGGACTGCAAGAGGATGTTGAGCAGGTTGAAGCGGGTAAGGAAGACCGGCGAGTTCAACGCGAAGAAGCCGGCCACCGCGAGCAGGCCTAGAAAGACCACGAACTCGCTGCTTTGGAGTAGGGACCTGAGCCTGTTCATGCGGTTTCCACCTCGAGGCAGTGTTTCAGCACGTTCTCCTCGGTGATCGCGTCCCCGGTGAGCTCGGCGGTGACCCGGCCGCGGGCCATGGTGTAGACCCGGTCGGAGTTGGCGATCAGCTCGGGCAGCTCGGAGCTGACGAAGACCACCGCCTTGCCCGCCCGGGCGAGCTCGGCCATGAGCTGGTAGACCTCGAGCTTGGCGCCGACGTCGATGCCGCGGGTGGGCTCGTCGAGCAGGAAGACCTCGGGCTCGCTGAGCAGCGCCTTGGCCAGGCAGACCTTCTGCTGGTTGCCGCCGGAGAGGTGGTAGACGTCGGCGTCGAGGGAGGGGGCTTTGAGGTTCAGGCGTTCGGCGAGCTCGGCCACCGCCCTCCGCTCCGCCCGCGCCTGGGGAACGCCGAGGCGGACGAAGCGGCCGATCTGGATCGCCTGGTAGGTGGCGTTTTTCCAGACCGGGAAGCCGAAGAAGAGGTTCTCCCCCTTGCGGTCCTCGGAGGAGTAGACCACCCCCTGCCGGGCGGCGTCGTGGGGGTGGGAAAACCGCACCGGACGGCCGAAGAGCCGGACCTCCCCGGCCAGGGGGCGGCGCGCTCCCACCAGCGCCTTCAAGAGCTCGGTGCGTCCCGAGCCCAGAAGGCCGTAGATGCCCACCACCTCGCCCCGCCGGAAGCGGACCGAGACCTCCTTCAAGAAGCGGTCGCCGAGTCCCCGGGTCTCCAGCACCACCTCGCCGGGCTGGCCCCTTTGCTCGGGCAGGACCTGACCCAGGTCACGCCCCACCATGCGGGCGATGACCTCGTCCTCGTGGGTGCTGGCGGTCTCCAGGACCGCCACCGTCCGGCCGTCCCGCAGGATGTGCAGCCGGTCGGTGATCTCGAAGATCTCCTCCAGGTGGTGGGAGACGTAGAGGATGCCGATCCCCTGCGCCTTCAGCCGGGAGAGGATCTGAAAGAGGTTTTCCACCTCGGGCTCGGTGAGCGAGGAGGTGGGTTCGTCGAGCAGCAGGACCCGGGCGCGGTAGGAGAGGGCCCGGGCGATCTCCACCGACTGCTGTACCCCGATCGGGAGCTCGGCCAGGGGGGTGCGGGGGTCGAGGTCGGAAAGCCCCACCTCGGCGAGTACCTCCCGGGCCATGCGCTCGAGCCGCCGCCAGTCCACCAGCACCCCGCGGCGGGGGAGCCGGTTGATGAAGACGTTCTCGGCCACGCTCAGGTGGGGGATCAGGCTGAGCTCCTGGTAGACCACCGCGATGCCGGCGTCGAGCGCGTCCTTGGGGCCCTGGAAGCGGATCTCCCGGCCCGAGAGCAGGACCCGCCCCGAGCTCGGGGGGTAGACCCCGCCGAGGATCTTGATCAGGGTGGACTTTCCCGCCCCGTTCTCGCCGACGAGACCAAGCACCTCCCCGGCGTGGAGGCGCAGCGAAACCTTGTTCAGCGCGACCACGCCGGGGAAGGTCTTGGTCAGGTCCTGGGTTTCCAGTAGCGGTGCGGGCATGGCGTCGGGGAAGCCGGACCCTCCTCTTGGGTTATTGCTCGGCCCAGTTCTTACGCTTGTCCACGTTCTCCTTGGTCACCGGGGTGAAGGGGGTGTAGTAGTGCTTGGGCACGGGCTCGCCGCGGAGGTACTTGACCGCGAACTCGACCGCCTTTTCCCCCATCATCACCGGCTCCTGGGAGATGGTGCAGTCCATGTAGCCCTGCCGGATCAGGTCCAGGGCCTGCTTGATGCCGTCGATGCCGATGACGTAGATGTGCCCCGGCTCGCCGACCTTCTTGAGCTTGCCCATGGCCCGAAGCGCCCGGATCGCCCCCACCGCGTTGTCGTCGTTGTGGCCGTAAATCGCGTCGACGTCGGGGTGGGCCAGCACCAGGTTGGTGGTGACGTTGAAGGCCTTCTCCTGATCGAAGTCGGCCGGCTGAGAGGCCACCAGCTCGAGGCCGGGGTACTTCTTGAGCTGCTCGTGGAAGCCCTTGCCCCGGTCCCGGGCGGCGGTGGTGCCCACCAGGCCCACCAGCTCGATAACCTTGCCCTTGGGCTCGCCGTACTTCTTGGTCATCGCCTCGGCGATCAGGTCGGCGGCCAGGCGGCCCATGGCCACGTTGTCGGTCTCCAGGAAGGAGGTCACCTCGACGCCGGTCACCCCGCGGTCCAGGGCGAAGACCGGGATGCCCGCGTCCAGCGCCTTCTTCACCGCCGGGGCGATGGCCTCGGCGTCGCGCGGGTTGATGATGATGGCGTCGACCCCCTTGGTGATCAGGTCCTCGACGTCGGCGGCCTGCTTGCCGGCGTCGCCGTTGGCGTTGACCGTGATCAGCTCGACGCCGAACTTCTTGGCCCCGTTCTCGACGCCCTTGGTCATGCCCACGAAGAAGGCGTTGTTGAGCGTGCTGATCGAGTAGCCGATGACGATCTTCCCGTCCTTGGCGAAGGCCGAGAGGCCCAGGGCGAGAAGTACTGCGAGGCCGGTCTTCATCAAACGTTTCATCGTTACCCCCTTTGCGTTTTTACGGGGCGATTGTAGCACATGTAGTGAAGGGGGTCCCGGCGCCGGCGTTTTTGCCGGCGCCGTCGGGCGTTTCGCCCGGTTAGCGGACCCGCCGCAGGTTCTCCTCGATCCGCTGGATCTGGGCCTCGGCTTCGGCCAGGCGCCGGCGTTCGAACTCGACCACCTCTTCCGGCGCCCGCTCGACGAAGCCCTTGTTTTCGAGCTTCTTCCGGGCCGAGGCGGCCTTCTTCTTGAGCTCGGCGAGCCGCTTTTCCTGCCGGCCCTTCCAGGCGGCGAGGTCGACGAGCCCCTCGGGCACCAGGTAGACGTTGACCTCCGGGGTGACCTCGGCGAGCGCCCGCTCGGGGGCCCCGAGGGCGGGCTTGGCCCGGGCCAAAAAGCGGAAGACCTCGGCCTCTTCCAGGATCGCCTCGGCAAGGGGGCCCTCCAGGAAGACCTCGACCTCCTGGGCGGGGTCGAGCCCGAGCTCGCTCTTTAAGCTCCGGGCTGCCCGCACCGCGGCTTTGAGGGCTTCAAAACGGCGAAAGGCTTCAGGGTCGGGCTCTGGAGAGGTGGGCCAGGGCTCCTTCGCGAGCTCGACGTCCGCGCCCTTTAGGTGCTGATAGAGCTCGCTGGTGACGAAGGGCATGAAGGGGTGGAGCATCTTTAAAAGGGCGGAAAGGGCCTCGGTGAGCCCTTCGAGCGTCGCCCGGTTTCCGGCGCGGAGGGCGGGCTTTGCCGCCTCGACGTACCAGTCGGCGAACTCGGCCCAGGCCAGCTGGTAGACCTCGCGGGCGGCCAGCGCCAGGTCGAAGCGGTCCATCAGCTTCGTGATCTCGGGGATCTTCTCGGCGAGGACGTGGCGCATCCAGCGGTCGGCGAGGGTGGGGGCGTTTTCCTTCTCCTGGAAGTTCTCGCGGGAAAGGAGCAAGAACCGGGTCGCGTTCCAAAGCTTATTGGCGAAGTTCCGCCCCATCTCCAGCCAGCGCTCGTCGAAGCGGATGTCCTGACCGCCGGTGGCGAGGTGCACCAGGCCAAAGCGAAGCGCGTCGGCGCCGTACTTTTCCACCATTACCAGGGGATCCACCACGTTCCCCTTCGACTTCGACATCTTCTGGCCCTTCTTGTCGAGCACCAGGCCGTGCAAGATCACGTGCTCGAAGGGGACCTTGCCGGTGAAGTGGACTCCCGAGACCTCCATCCGGCTCACCCAGAGGAAGAGGATGTCGTAGCCGGTGACCAGGGCCTGGGTGGGGTAGAAGGCCTTCATGTCCTCGGTCTCTTCCGGCCAGCCGAAGACCGATAGCGGCCAAAGGGCGGAGGAGAACCAGGTGTCGAAGACGTCGGGGTCGCGCTTTAGGTCCTTCGAGCCGCAGACCGCGCACTCCTTGGGGTCTTCCAGGAAGCGCTCGGGCTCGGGGACGGTGACGTGGCCCTCGGGGCAGTACCAGGCCGGGATCTGGTGGCCCCACCAAAGCTGCCTTGAGATGTTCCAGTCCTTGATCCCGGCGAACCAGTCGAGGTTGACCCGCTTCCAGCGCTCGGGGTGGAACTTGATCTCGTCCTTTAAGAGCCGCTCGCTCACCTCGTCGGCCAGCGGCCGCATCTTGAGCCACCACTGGGGGAAGAGGGCGTACTCGATGGGGGTGCCGCAGCGGTCGCAGGTGGGCTGGTGGATCTCGTAGGGCTCCTCCTTGACCAGGTGGCCGGCTTCCTTTAAGGCCTCGACGACTTTTTTCCGGGCCTCGAAGCGGTCCAGGCCGCGGAAGGCCTCGGGCACCCGCTCGCCGGTGAGCTTGCCCTCGAGGTCGATCACGCTGGGCGCGGGCAGGCCGTGGCGGGCCCCGATCTCCCAGTCGGTGGGGTCGTGGGCCGGGGTGATCTTGAGGGCGCCGGTCCCGAACTCGCGCTCCACCGCCTCGTCGGCGATGATCGGGATCCAGATCTCGGTGAGCGGAATGCGGGCCTTCTTGCCGACGAGGTGTTTATAGCGCTCGTCCTCGGGGTGAACGGCGATGGCCACGTCGGCGAAGATCGTCTCCGGGCGGACGGTGGCGATCTCGATGTGGCCGCCGTCCTCGAGCGGGTAGGCGAGGGTGTAGAGGGTGCCCGGGGTGGGCTCGTAGTTGACCTCGAGGTCCGAGAGGGTGGTCTCGCAGCGGGGGCACCAGTTCAAAAGTCTTTCCCCGCGGTAAGCCAGGCCCTCGTGGAAGTACTTGACGAAGGCGTAGCGGACCGCCCGGCTCCGGACCTCGTCCATGGTGAAGGCCTCGCGGGTCCAGTCGGCGCTGGCGCCGAGGCGCTTGAGCTGCCGGATGATCTGGCCGCCGGACTCCTCGCGCCAGGCCCAGACCCGCTCCAAAAACTTCTCCCGCCCCAGGTCGTGGCGGTTCTTGCCCTCCTTCAGGAGGAGGCGCTCGACCACCACCTGGGTGGCGATGCCGGCGTGGTCGGTGCCCGGCACCCAGAGGGCCTCGTAACCTTGCATCCGCTTGTAGCGGATGATCGCGTCCTGGATGGCGTTGTCCAGGGCGTGGCCCATGTGCAACACGCCGGTGACGTTGGGCGGCGGCATGACGATGACGAAGGGCTTTTTCTCGCCCTTCAGTACCGCCTCGGCGTCCGCCTGGAAGGGGTGACGCTCCCAGTGCTCCGCCCACTTGGGCTCGACCTTGCTCGGATCGTAGGCTTTCTCCAACATCAAAGACCTCCTCCACGCGTCGCGCGGACGAGGCGGAATGCCCCGCGGTACCACCGCGCTTCGGTGCTGCGCAGGGAGTAGGGGGTGGGGGGTGGGATGTGGGAAAAACCCTACTTCCTACCTCCTACCTCCCACCTCCGGCGCAGCCCCGCCCTCTTTCGCGCTATCACGGGCGCACCCGGCGGGCTCTACTAGGGCGATCCCCGTTCCTCCCGCGTGCCGCCCGGGCGACCTTCGGCGCTCGTTCCCGAGGGACGCTCTCAGCCCTGGCGTCCCCGCTCTGTCGGGCGAAGCGGCCTACTCCTCCCGGGCCGTGGGGCCATTTTCCCCGGCCGGCTTCCCTCTTTGCAAGCCGGTTTTGCTCTAAGCTGAGGGCGGTTTCGATGGCGTCTTCGAAGACCAAGGAGCGGATCCTCGAGGCCCTGCGCGAAGGCCCCCACCCCGCCGACGCCCTGGCCCGGCGGCTGGGGCTTTCCCGGGTGGCCGTCGAGCGGCACCTGCGCGAGCTCTACGCCCGGGGCCTGGCCCACTATGAGGTCCGCAAAAACGGCGGCCGGGGCCGGCCCAAGCGCTACTGGCGGGCGATCGAGGACCGCGCGCTCTGCCTGGAGTTTTGCTCCGGGCTCTTGACCCGGCTGCAAAGCCAGATCGGCGAAGAGGCGGCGTTTGACCTTCTGGTGGCGGTGCAGGAGGAGCGGATCCGGGGGGTGCAGAGCCCGGAGGCGCTTTTGACCTGGCTTTCCCGGCGCGGCTACCGGCCGCGCCTTGCGGGCCGGGTCCTGGAGCAGGGGCGCTGCCCCCGGGTGGCCCTGGCCAAGGACCACCCCGAGCTCTGCCGCGCCGAGGCCGAGGCCTACGCCCGGGCGCTGGGAATGCCGGTGCGGCTCGCCGAGCGCATCCCCGACGGCGCCCCCGCCTGCCGCTTCGTCCTGGGGGAGTAGTGGCGCGCTGGATCCGGGTCCACACCGCGAAAGAGCGCCTCCCCTCGGTGCTCGCCGCCTTCGAGGAGGAGGGGATCCTGCCCCGGGTGCTCGAGGGCGCCGGCGGCGGCCGGGTGGTCGAGGCGGTGGTCGAGGAGGCGAAGCTCGACCGGGTGCTGGCGAGGCTCAAGCTCGCCCTGGGGGAGGACGACCTGGCGCTGGCCAGCGAGGTCGAGTGGGTCTACCCGGAGCTGGAAACGCATACCGAGAAGGCCCCGCTGGAAGAGCTCGAGGCCCGGCTCTCCCGCGCCGCCCACGCCGGCCCGGTCTTCCTTCTGCTCACCGCCCTGAGCGCGCTGGTGGCCTTTTTCGGTCTTTACCGCGACGACCCCGTCTTGCTGATCGCGAGCATGATCACCGCCCCGCTGATGGCGCCGATCGTGGCGCTGGCGCTGGCCGGCCTCGAGCGCCACGTCCGCCTCTTCCGCCAGGCCCTCGCCGCCGCCGGGATCGGCTTCTTGCTTGCCTTCTTGACCGGAGCGCTGCTCGCGCTGGTGTGGTCCGGCGAGCTCACCGAGGCGATGCGCCTGCGCTCGGCGCCGAACCCGGCCGACCTGGTGCTCGCCCTCTCCGCCGGGACGATGGCGGCGCTGGCCTACGTCGCCGCCTCCTCCGAGGCGCTCGTCGGGGTGATGGTGGCGATCGCCCTCCTGCCCCCGGCGGTGAACGCGGGGATGCTCCTCGCCTGGGGCCAGGGGATGATGGCGCTCGGATCCTTGCTCTTGCTCTTGGTCAACGCCGCCGCCATTCTCTTTGCCAGCTCGGTGACCTTCGCGGTGGCCTTTCGCTGGAGCCTGCGCCGGGCGGCGTTGCCGGCGCTTTTGTGGCTCGTTCTGGCGGGTGTGCTCTATCTCTTTAGAAGGCTTTGATCTGGACCCCGCTTCCTTCGAGCGCCTCCCGCACCGCCCGGGCGATTGCCACTGCCTCGGGGTTGTCGCCGTGGACGCAGAGGGTTTCGGCCTCGACCTTGACCCGGCCGCCGTCCAGGGCCTCGATCTCGCCCTCCGTGACCATCTGGACCGCCCGCTCGGCCGCCTTCGCCGGATCCCGGATGAGCGCCCCTTCCATGCTCCGGGGGGCGAGCCGGCCGTCCGAGAGATAAGCGCGGTCGGGGAAGGCCTCGCGCACGTAGCGGACGCCCACCTCCTGGGCTGCTTCCTCCATCAGGGTGCCGCCGAGGAGCACCAGCGGAACCTCGGGGTCGTAGTCCTTGACCGCCTGGGCCACCGCCCGGGCCAGCGCTTTGTCGCGGAGCATTCGGAGGTAGAGGGCGCCGTGGGGCTTGACGTGGTGGAGGGGAAGGCCCTCAAGTTTCAAAAACGCCGAGAGCGCCCCAATCTGGTAGAGCACGTCGGTGTAGGCCTCCTCCGGGGAAATGGCGAGGTCCCGCCGGCCAAAGCCCACCAGGTCCGGGAATCCGGGATGGGCGCCCACCGCTACCCCGTGCTGTTTCGCAAGCCTCACCGAACGGAGCATCACCCGGGGGTCGCCGGCGTGGAAGCCGGTGGCCAGGTTGACCGAGGAGAGCAGGGGAAAGAGCTCCTCGTCGTGCCCGAGCTTCCAGCGTCCGAAGGATTCTCCGGCGTCGGCGTTCAAGTCAATCGTCCTTGCCATGCCCTCATGGTACGCGCGGGGTGCGGGGAAGGGGGTCCCGCCGCGCGCTTGCGGCGGGGCCGGGTTTTCACCAGCATGGGGGCATGGCCGCGCGGATCGCCCGCCTCTTGGTCTCCTCCTCCGACCGCCCCGGCATCGTCGCCGCCGTTTCCGGCTTCCTCTACCGCCACGGGGCCACCAT
>JAMOVS010000007.1 GCA_027061845.1 Thermaceae bacterium | reverse complement strand
CCGAGCTTCTCGGCGCACTCCAGGCCCTTCTCGATCGCCTGCTCGCTGCAGGGGCTCCCGTCGGTGGGCATGAGGATTTTTTGCATAGAACCATTGTAGTGCGTCGTACGTGGTACGTGGTGCGTGGGTGAAGTCTTTTTCACTACGTACCACGCACTGCTAACCACGCACCGATATACTTCCCCCGTGGCCACGATTACGACCGAG
Source organism: Thermaceae bacterium (assembly GCA_027061845.1). Taxonomy (GTDB): domain Bacteria; phylum Deinococcota; class Deinococci; order Deinococcales; family Marinithermaceae; genus WFXV01. The sequence goes on along the minus strand of JAMOVS010000007.1, from coordinate 11,188 downwards.
ACCTTACGCAACGGGCTCGTGCTGGCGGTGGAGGAGCAGCCCGAGAACCGGGGGGCGGCGTTTACGCTGCTCGTCCCGGCGGGCGCGACCACCGACCCGGAGCCTTACCTGGGCTCGGCGGCGGTGATGGAGCACTGGCTCTGGAAGGGGGCCGGCTCCTACGACGCCCGCGCCTTCGCCGAAGCCCTGGACGACCTGGGGGTACGGCGGGGCAGCGAGACCGGGGTGGAGTACACCACCTTCTCCGCCGCCCTCCTCCCCGAGGTGCTGCCCCGGGCGCTCGAGCTCTTCTCGTTGATGTTCCTGGCGCCCCGCCTCGCCGACGAGACCTTCGAGTCCGCCCGGCGGGCGGTGGAGGAGGAGCTGGCGGCGCTCGAGGACGACCCCCCGAAAAAGCTCTTCGTCCGCCTGCGCCGAGAGGTCTTCCAAAGCCCCCACGGCCGCAACGTCGAGGGCAGCTTCGAGAGCCTGGCCCGGCTCAGCCCGGAGACCCTCCGGGCCCAGTACCCCCGCCGCTACACCCCCCGGGGGGCGATCCTGGCGGTGGCCGGCGGGGTGCGCTTTGGTGAGGTCCGGGACGCGGTCCAGAAGACCTTCGGCTGTTGGGGCGGCCCGGAGGTCGCTCTGCCGGCCCCCGAGACCACCCCGCCCCACGCCGCCCGCTGGGTGGAGGAGACCGCCCAGGTCCAGATCGGGCTCTATTACAAGGACGTGCCGCCCGACGACCCGCGCTTTTACGCCGCCCGGCTCGCCTCCCAGGTGCTCTCGGGGGGCATGGCCAGCCGGCTCTTCACCGAGGTGCGGGAAAAGCGGGGCCTGGTCTACACCGTCTACGCGAGCCCCGGGGCCTTCAAGGGCTTTGGCTGGCTGGCCGCCTACGCCGGCACCACCCCGGAGCGGGCGGAGGAGACCCTGAAGGTGGTCAAGGCCGAGATCGCGCGGCTCAAGGAGGGGGTCACCGAGGAGGAGCTCGAGAGGGCCAAGATTCGCACCAAGAGCGCGCTGGTGATGCAGTCGGAAAGCGCCCAGGCCCGGGCCGGGGGCATGGTCCGGGACCTCTTCCTGCTGGGCCGGGTGCGCAGCCTGGAGGAGATCGAGGAACGGGTCAACGCGGTGACCCTGGAGGCGATCAACGCTTTTCTCGCCGAGCACCCCTACGTGAACCCCTGGGAGGGCGTGCTCGGACCCGTGGGGGGTGCGGCGTGATTCGGTTCTTTGAAGCGACCTTGGACCACGGCCTCAAGGTGATCGCCGAGGTGAGCACCGAGGCCAAGAGCGCCGCCATGGGCTACTTCGTCAAGACCGGGGCCCGCGACGAGACCAAGGAGGAGTCCGGCGTCAGCCACTTCCTCGAGCACATGGTCTTCAAGGGCCCCGAGGAGATGGACGCCTACGCGGTCAACCTGGCCTTCGATCGGATGGGGGCCCGCTACAACGCCTTCACCTCGGACGAGAACACCGTCTACTACGGGGCGGTCCTGCCCGAGCTCCTGCCCGACCTCCTGGAGCTCTTCACCAAGCTGATGCGGCCGGCGCTCCGGCAAGAGGACTTCGAGATGGAGCGCAAGGTGATCCTCGAGGAGATCGCCCTCTACGAGGACCGGCCCGAGTTCGTCGCCTACCAGCGGGCCCGGGAGCACTACTTCCGGAACCACCCGCTGGCCAACCGGGTGCTGGGGACCCGGGAGAGCATCGAGAAGATGACCCGGGAGCGGATGGCGGCCTACCACGCCCGCCGCTACGTGCCCGGGAACATGGTGCTGGCGTTCGCCGGAAAGCTCGACTGGGAGCGGGTCCTGGACCAGGCGGCGAGGCTCACCGAGCGCTGGAAGCCGGGCAGCGCCGGCCGGGACTATCCGCCCTTTGCTCCAACGCCCGCCCGGGTGGCCGAGCCCTACCCCCGGGCCCGGCAAACCTACCTGGTCGGTCTTTACCCCGGCTTTTCCGCCCGCGACCCGCGGCGCTACCTGGCCGCGGTGCTGGCGAGCGTCCTCGGCGACGCCGGTAGCAGCCGGCTCCACTGGGCGCTGGTGGACAAGGGGCTGGTGGAAAGCGCCGGCGCCGGCCACGAGGAGCACGACGAGCTCGGCACCTTCGGCGTCTACGCCACCACCCGACCGGAAAACCGCGCCCGGGTGGCCGAGATCGTGGCGGAAGAGCTCGCCCGCCTCGATCGCGAGCCCCCCACCGAGGAGGAGATTGCCCGGGCCAAGACCAAGGCCAAGACCCAGATCGTCTTCGCCGGCGAGACCCCGATGAAGCGGCTCTTCCACCTGGGGCTCTCCTACGCCTACACCGGCCGCTACGAGCCGCTTTCCGAGGTGCTCCGTAAGCTGGAGGCGGTGCGCCGGGAGGACCTCGCCGCCTATCTCGCCGAGCGGCCCTTTGAAAAGGGCGTCTTCTTTGAACTCGTGCCTGGGGAGGGGTAGTGCGAAGGGCGGTCTGGCTGCTTTTCCTTTTCGTGCTCCCCGCCCTGGCCCAAACCGCGTTGGAAGAGGCGGTAATGGAACGGGCGAACGCGGCCCGGGTGGAGGCGGGGCTGAAGCCGCTTCGCTTTTACCCCGAGCTCTACCGGGCCGCCCGCGCCCACGCCGAGGACATGCTGCGCCGGGGCTACTTCGCCCACGAGGCGCCGGGGGGCCCGACGCTCGCCCAGCGGCTTTGGCAGGCGGGAGTCTACGAGCTTCGGGTGGCGGAGAACCTTTTTGAGCTCGACGGCCCCTACCTTCCCGCCGACTTCGCCGAGAAGGCGGTGACCGGCTGGCTGGAAAGCCCCGGCCACCGGCAGAACCTGCTCGACCCCGAGTTCAGCCACACGGCGGTGGCGGTGGTGGCCCAGGGCAACCGCTTTCTGGCGGTGCAGGAGTTCGCCTTTCGTCCCTTTCCCCTCTCGGCCCGGCGGCAGGCCGGGGAGGAAGAGGTCTTCGAGGTCACGCTCCGCGGCGAGGCCCGCCGCCCCCTGGGGCTGCTTTATCGGGGCTACTTCCTGGCCCAGTTTTCGCCCGGGCCGGTGCGCTACTTCGAGCTCCTGCCGCCGGACCAGCGGCCGGTGCTGATCTTCGACGCCGGCGGCTACTACCAGGAGGCCCGCTGCCCCGAGGACTGCGCCCGGCTCGGGGTGCGCCTCGAGCTGGCCCGGCGGCGGCGTCCCGGCTACCGGCTGGCGGTGGAACTTCCCCCCGGTCGTTACGCGCTCTATTTCGGCGAGGAGCCCCGCTACCTGGGGGAGCGGGAGGGACCCTTCGAGCTTTTCGCTCCCCGGGCCTGGCGCTTTTTGTGGCTCGGCCGGGAGGGGGTCTTTACCCACCGGATCCCGCTCTTCTAGCCGATTCGCTCCTTGCCGAAGTAGGGGACGAGGACCTCGGGCAGGCGGACCGAGCCGTCTGCCTGCTGGTGGTTTTCAAGAAGCGCGGCGATCACCCGGGGAAAGGCGAGGCCGGAGCCGTTCAGCGTGTGGGCGAAGCGGGGTTTGCCTTTTCCTTCCCGGAAGCGGAGGTTCATCCTCCGGGCCTGGTAGTCCTCCATGTTGGAGATCGAGCTGACCTCGAGCCACTTGTCCTGGCCGGCGGAGTAGACCTCGAGGTCGTACTTCTTCGCCTGGGTGAAGCCCATGTCGCCGGTGCACATCAGCAGGCGGCGGTAGGGGAGCTCGAGCAGCTCCAGGATTTCCTCCGCCTGCCGGGTGAGCCGCTCCAGCCACTCGTAGGACTCGTCGGGGTGGCTGATCACCACCATCTCCACCTTGTCGAACTGATGCAGCCGGTTCAGGCCCCGCACGTCCTTGCCGTAGGAGCCCGCCTCGACCCGGAAGTTCGGGGTGTAGCTGGTGTACTTCTTGGGGAGCTCGGAGGCGTCTAAGATCTCGCCCGCGTGCAGGTTGGTGACCGGGACCTCGGAGGTGGGGATCAGGTAGTAGCCCCCGGCCACCTGGTACATCAGCCCCTCCTTGTCGGGGAGCTGGCCGGTGCCGAAGGCGGCCTCGGGCCGGACCAGGAGCGGTGGCCGCACTTCCACGAAGCCCCGCTCGACGTGGTAGTCGAGGAAGAAGTTTTCCAGCGCTCGCACCAGCCGGGCCCCGTCGCCGATGAAGACGGGAAAGCCCGAGCCGGCGATCTTGGCCCCGCGCTCGAAGTCGATGATGCCAAGTTTCTCCGCAATCTCCCAGTGGGGTTTCGGCTCGAAGTCAAAGCGCGGCGGCTCGCCCCAGGTCTTGGCCACCACGTTGTCCTCGGGGCCCTTGCCCTCGGGGACCGAGGGGTGGGGGAGGTTGGGGATGCCGGCGAGGGCCTCCTGGAGCGCCTCGTTTACCTGGCGGAGCTCGGCCTCGAGTGCCGCCACCCGGGACTTGAGGGCTTCGGCTTCCTTCAAAAGGTCTTCGGCCGCCTCGCCGGCGCGCTTTTTCTCGCCGATCTTTCGGGAGAGCGCCTTTTGCTCGGCGCGAAGCCGGTCGAGCTCGGCCTGCAGCGCCCGCCGCCGCTCGTCCTGCTGGAGGAACTCGTCCACCAGCGGCAGCGCGTCCAGCTCCTGCTTCTTCCGGATCGCTTCCCGGACGAGCTCGGGATTTTCGCGGATCTTCTTCGGGTCGAGCATGGTTCACCTCAAAGGCGGGGGTGGGGGGTGGGAGGTGGGAAAAAACGATCCTCTTTCCTACCTCCTACCTCCCACTCCCTACCTCCTACTCCCCCTCAATCATCCTCGGCACCTTGAAGTAGCCGTCCTCGCGTTCGGGGGCGTTTTGAAGGGCCTCTTCCTGGGAGAGGCCGGGGGCGGGGACGTCCTGGCGCATCCTGGCCTCGGTCTCGACCGGGCGGGCGAGCTCCTCGAGGCCCTCGAGGTCGAGCTCGCCGAGCTTTTCGAAGTAGGCGAGGATCTTCTCGAGGTCCTCCCGCATCGCCTCGCGCTCGTCCTGGGAGAGCTCAAGCCGGGCGAGGTTTTCCAGGTGGGCGATCAGCTCGGGGGTGATCTTCATCCCGGCCCCAGCTTAAACCAAGCGGGCGGCGATCGCCCATAAAATCGGCGCCAAAAAGAGCGAGGGCAGAAAGGCGGCGACCCGGATCCTCGCCGCCTCGACCAGGTTGAGCCCCACCCCGATCACCATCAGCCCGCCCACCCCGGTGGCGAGCAAGACCCGCGGGTCGGCGGCGGGGTCGGGGATGAAGGCGGCCAGACTGCCGGCGAGCAGCGAGAGGCCGAGCTGGTAGCCGAGCACCACCAGGACGCTCGCCGCCACCCCGACCCCCAGGCTCGCCGCCAGCGCGATCGAGGAGATGCCATCCAGGGCGCTTTTGACGAGGAGGAGCGAGGGGTCGCCGAGCAGGCCGTTGTTGAAGGCGCCGATCAGGGTCATGGGGCCGACGCAGAAAAGGACGCTGGCGGTGACGAAGCCCTCGGTGAAGCTGCCGCCGCCCTTCACCGCCCGCTTGATCCCCTCGCCCAGGCGCTCGATCCCCTCCTCGATCCCGAGCGCCTCGCCCAGCGCGCCCCCGATCGCCATCGCGAGGAGGGCCAGGATCACCCCGTCCACCGGGCCGGCCTTGGCCTTGGGGATCGAGCCGGCCATCAAAAACCCGATGAAGATCGTGGTCAGCCCCACCCCCTGCACCACCGTGCGGCGCAGCTTCAGGGGCACGCGCCCGTGCAGGAAGACCCCGAGGGCGCTCCCCAGCAACACGGCGGCGGCGTTGATCCAGGTCCCGCTGGTCTTGGCCCAGAACGAGAGCTCCACTTCGGCCGATTATAATCGCCCCGTGAGAGCCCTCCTTTCGCTCCACGACAAGACCGGCGTGCAGGAGTTCGCCGAGGGCCTGGTTCGCCTGGGGTTCGAACTCTGGGCCAGCGGGGGCACCGCGAGGGCCCTTCGCGAGGCCGGGATCCCGGTCCGCGAGCTGGCCGAGCTCACCGGCGTTCCCGAACTCCTCGGCGGCCGGGTCAAGACGCTGCACCCGGCGGTCCACGCCGGCGTGCTGGCCCGGGAGGACCAGCTTTCCGAGCTCGAGGAGAAGGGGTACCTGCCCTTCGATCTGGTGGCGGTGAACCTCTACCCCTTTGAACAGGTGGCGGCCTCGGGGGCGCCCGAGGCGGAGGTGCTCGAGAACATTGACATTGGCGGCCCGGCGCTCCTTCGGGCGGCGGCGAAGAACTTTCCCCGGGTCTGGGCGGTCTCCGACCCCGCCGACTACCCCCGGGTGCTCCAGGCCCTCGAGTTCGGCGGCGGCGAGACCTTAAGGCGTGAGCTCGCCGCCAAGGCCTTCGCCCATACCGCCGCCTACGACGCCGCCGTCGCGGAGTGGTTTGGCCGCGAGGAGGGCTTTCCCGAGCGCCGGATCCTGGTGCTGGAAAAGGAGGGCGAGCTCCGCTACGGGGAAAACCCCCACCAGCCGGCGGCGCTCTACCGCCTCCGCGGGGACGCGGTCTTGCAGGGGGCCCGCGTCCTGCGGGGCAAGGCGATGAGCTTCAACAACTACGCCGACGCCGAGGCCGCCTGGCGGCTGGTGAGCGAGTTCGAGGAGCCGGCGGTGGCGGCGGTCAAGCACCAGATGCCCTCCGGGCTGGGGGTGGGGGAGAGTGCCGCCGAGGCCTACGCCCGCGCCTACGCCGCCGATCCGGTGAGCATCTACGGCGGCGTCGTCGCCTTCAACCGCGAGGTGGACCTGGCCGCCGCCGAGGCCATCGGCAACTTGTTTTTGGAGATCGTCCTGGCGCCGGGCTTCACCAGCGAGGCCCGGGCGCGGTTTCGCCAGAAGAAGAACCTGCGCCTGATCGAGCTGCCGGGGCCCTACCGGCCGGGGCTGGAGTACCGTCAGGTGGCCGGCGGATTTCTCGTTCAGGAGGGGGACGCCGCCCTCTTCGACGAGGTCAAGGTGGTGACCGACCGGGCCCCCTCCGAGGCCGAGATGCGGGCCCTCCGCCTGGCCATGGCGGTGGCCAAGCACGCCCGCTCCAACGCGATCGTGGTGGCGAGCGGCAAGCGCACGCTGGGGATCGGCCAGGGACAGACCAGCCGGGTGGACGCGGCCAGGATCGCCCTGGAGCGGGCCGGCGAGGCGGCCGAGGGGGCGGTGCTCGCCTCCGACGGGTTCTTCCCCTTCGACGACGTGGTCCGCCTGGCCGCCGAGTACGGCATCGCGGCGATCGCCCAGCCCGGGGGCTCCAAGCGCGACGCCGACTCGATTCAGGCGGCGAACGAGGCCGGGATTTCCATGGTCTTCACCGGCCTCCGCCACTTCCGTCACTAGTGCGGTAGACGTAGGCCACCCCGAGAACGCCCAGAAGGGCGGCGAGGTTCGGCCACAGTCGGTAGCCGCTTCGGTTTTGGTAGAGGGCAAAGCCTAAAAGGACGATCGCGACCAAGAGCGCGAGGATCTTCCGCCGTCGCATCAGAAGAGGGGGTCCTGCTTGGCCGCCCGGACCTCGGGCTTGGGCTTTTCCCCGAGTTCGTCGAGCGCCCGCTTGACCTCCTGGATGTCTTTCCAGGTCAGCGCCTTGGGGCTGCCCGGGGCCCGGGAGGGGTTTCGGAGCAGGTAGGCGGGGTGAAACATGGGGAAGACCTTGATCCCGTTCCACTCGAACCACTTGCCGCGGACCTTGGTGATCGAGACCTTCTGCCCCAGGAAGAACTGGGTGGCCACCGAGCCCAGCGGCACGATGATCTGGGGCCGGACGATCTCGATCTCGGGCAGGAGCCAGAGCTGGGTGCAGATCTTGACCTCGTCGGGGAGCGGGGTGCGGTTGCCCGGCGGCCGGCACTTGACCACGTTGGTGATGTAGACCTCGTTCGGGTCGATGCCGGCGGCCTCGAGGATGCGTTCCAGCAGCTGGCCCGCCTTGCCCACGAAGGGGAGGCCCTGCTTGTCCTCCTCGGCCCCCGGGGCCTCGCCGACGAACATCAACCGGGCCTCCGGGTTGCCCCGGCCGAAGACCACCTGGGTCCGCGACTCCGCCAGCCGGCAGGCGCGGCAGTTCTTGGCCTTGGCCTTGAGCTCTTCCAGCGGTGTCATTCGAGGGGTTCGCGGGCCTTCCTTGCCTCCCGGCGAAGCTTGGGGTCGAGGCCGATCATCAGGAAGAAGTTCTCGAGGGCGTTCTCCTTCCCCTTGATCTCGGGATAGGCGTCCTCGGCGGTACCGGTGACGAAGGGCAGGGAGCGGTAGAGCTCGAGGGCGTAGGCGACCGCGGCGTTCGGCCCCTTTTGCTCGGCGACCTCGGTGAGCTTGGCGTAGACCTCGCGCCGGGCCTCGGCGTGGCGCTTGAAGACCTCGGGGTTCGGGGTCTCGGGGGCGCGTAGGATGTCCTGCTTGGCGATGCGGCGATAGTGCTTGAGTCCCCGGATGATCTCCTCCGTGGATAACGTTACCTTGTACTCCATACCCGCTCCTCTCGAGTTCGGCCGTGGGGGGCGTGGTGGGCCGCCCTAGTCCCGTGGCTGGATTATACCTTCGGGCGGAAAAATCCTGTCAACGCGCCGCCCCTTCGCGGCTATAATGCGTCCGTGCAGCACCTGGGTTCCTACCTGATCAAGGGGAAGCTGATCGAGGACGGGTCCCTCGAGGTCCTCGAGGCCATGGACCCGGTCACCGGGGGCGCGGTGCTGCTCTTTCGCCCGCTGACGGGCATGCCCCCGCGGATCGACGTGGTCGGCGTCCTGCCCTACGAGCTCCCGGTGGCGGACGCCTGGATCACCGAGCTTCCCTTCGGGGTGGTGAACGCCGCCGGCTACCGCGGCCGGGCCGATCTCTCCCGGCTCGAGGCCTGGACTCGGCGGCTGCTGGCGGTCTTGGCCGAACTCGAGGCCCAGGGCCTCCGCCACGGCAAGCTCCGCCCCGAGGACCTCTGGGTCCGGGGGGAGGCGGTCTGGCTGGCCGGGGTGGGCGTGCCCTGGCCCGACCCCGAGCCCGACGCCCCCCGCCTGGTGGCGATCTTGAAAGCGCTGGCGGGGGAGGCCTGGGAGGGCTGGCGCTACGCCGGGGTGCTGGAGGCGCTGGCCGACGGCGGCACCGGTTTCGGGGAGGCGCTGGCGGCGATGGGCGAGGCCGAGCCGCCGCCGCCGGTTTCCCCCGAGCCGGAGGACGAGCCCCCGCTCCCCAAGCCGCCCGAACCCCCGCCCACGGTGCGGGTCAAGGGGAAGAAGGCCCCGGAGCAACCGCCGACCAGGGAAGAGCCCTCCCCGCCGAAGGAAGAGGCCCCGCCGCTCTTTCCCGAGGTGGCCGCGGAGCCGCCCCCGGCCGAGGGCGCCGGGGGGTTCGAGGAGCCGCCCGAGGTGGTGCGCATCGAGGAGCCCCAGGACCCCGCCTTCGAGGTGGTCCGGCCCGCCGACGGGGTCCCCCAGGATCGGCGGTCGGTCCTGCGCGCGTTGGCGATCGGCTTGCTCCTGCTCCTGGCCCTGGGGCTCGGGGTCTACGCCTGGCTGCACCGCGCGCCCGCCTACGTTCAGGAGGTCACCTTCGAGGTCGTGCCCCCGGAGGCCCGGGCCGAGCTGGTCGTGCTCTCGGCCCCGGAGGGTTCGCGGCTGGCCTCGGGCACCCGCTTCGCCATCCCGGGCAAGGTGCGCTTCGACAAGGAGGGGCTTTACACCTTCGAGGTGCAGAGCGAGGGCTACAAGCCCAAGACCTTCGCCCTCGAGGTCCCGGTGCTCGGGGGCCGGGTGACGGTCCGGCTCGGGGGCCGGTAAACTCGCTCTATGGCGGTCGTCGTCCTGGATTTCGGTTCCCAGTACACCCGCTTGATCGCGCGGCGCCTCCGCGAGCTCCGGGCCTACTCGGTCATCCTGCCCGGGGACGCGCCCTGGGCCGAGATCGAGCGGCAAAACCCCGAGGCCATCGTCTTGTCCGGCGGGCCTTCCTCGGTCTTCGACCCCGGGGCGCTCCGCCCCGACCCGGCGGTGCTCACCGGCCGGGTGCCGGTGCTGGGCATCTGTTACGGCATGCAGTACCTCGCCCACTTCTTCGGGGGTGTGGTGGAAAAGCGCGGCCGGGCGGAGTACGGCAAGGCGGTGCTCACCCGCTACCAGGGGCCGCTTTTCAAGGGCATCGGCGGCGAGGTGCAGGTCTGGATGAGCCACGCCGACGCGGTGGTGCGCACGCCCCCCGGCTGGCAGGTAGTGGCCGAGACCGAGGAGAACCCGGTGGCGGCGATCCAGGACGAGGCCGGGAGGTTCTTCGGCGTGCAGTTCCACCCCGAGGTGAGCCACACCCCCAAGGGCATGGAGATCCTGGAGAACTTCCTGGACCACGCCGGGGTGCGGCGCGACTGGACGCCGGCGCGGATGCTGGACGCGGCGATCGAGGAGGTCCGGGCCCGGGTGGGGCGGGAGCGGGTCCTGCTGGCCGCCTCCGGCGGGGTGGACTCCTCGACGCTCGCGCTTTTGCTCGCGAAGGCCGGGGTCGATCACCTGGCGGTCTTCGTCGACCACGGGCTCCTGCGCCTTGGCGAGCGGGAGGAGGTGGAGCGGGCGCTCCTGCCGCTGGGGGTGAACCTCCAGGTGGTGGACGCCTCCGACCGCTTCTTGAAGGCCCTGAAAGGCGTTGCCGACCCCGAGGAAAAGCGCCGTGTCATCGGCCACACCTTCATCGAGGTCTTCCAGGAGGTGGCCCGGGAGGAGGGGCCCTTCAAGTTCCTGGCCCAGGGCACCCTTTACCCCGACGTGATCGAGAGCGCCGGGGGTTTTGGCGCCGCCAAGATCAAGAGTCATCACAACGTCGGCGGCCTTCCCGAGGAGCTCGGCTTCGAGCTCCTCGAGCCCTTCCGCTTCCTCTTCAAGGACGAGGTGCGCGAGCTCGCCCTCGCCCTCGGGCTTCCCGACACCATCCGCATGCGCCACCCCTTCCCGGGGCCAGGCCTCGCAATCCGCGTTTTGGGCCCGGTGGACCGGGAGAAGCTCGAGATCCTCCGCCGGGCCGACGACGTCTTCGTCAACCTGCTCAAGGAGCACGGGCTCTATCCCCAGGTCTGGCAGGCGCTCGCCGTCCTGCTGCCGGTGCGGAGCGTGGGCGTCGCCGGCGACGAGCGGCGCTACGGCTACACCCTGGCGCTCCGGGCGGTGACCAGCGTCGACGGCATGACCGCCGACTGGGCCCGGCTGCCCTACGATTTCCTGGACGAAGTCGCCCGGACGATCCCGCGCCGGGTGCCCGAGATCGGCCGGGTGGTCTACGACCTGACTTCGAAGCCGCCGGGGACGATCGAATGGGAGTGA
>JAMOVS010000006.1 GCA_027061845.1 Thermaceae bacterium | reverse complement strand
GCTCCTGCGCTACCGCGGGCGCGAGAAGCTGATCTCGGGGGCGGAGGAGGACACCACCAACAACCGCATGGAGCTCACCGCCGCGGTCGAGGCGCTAAAGGCTCTAAAGCGCCCCTGCGAGGTGCACCTTTACACCGACTCCCAGTACCTGAAGAAGGCCTTCACCGAGGGCTGGCTCGAAAAGTGGCAGAAAAACGGCTGGAAGACGGCGGCGAAGACGCCGGTGAAAAACCGGGACCTCTGGGAGGCGCTGCTTAAAGAGGTGGCGCGCCACCGGGTCCACTGGCACTGGCAAAAGGGCCACGCCGGCCACCGGGAGAACGAAAAGGTCGACCGCGAGGCGAACCGGCGCCGGCGGGCGCTTCGCTAGGGGCTTAGCCGTAGTAGTCGGGCTGGTTGCCCGGCTTCCACTTGATCGAGCAGCCCACGCTGGGGTACTGCTCCTCGGGCGGGGCCTCGCCGGCGAGGAGGGCCTCGAGGGCCCGGATCAGGTCCTCCCCGGTCACCGGCGTCGGCTGCTTGGGCCGGGCGGCGTCGAAACGGCCGCGGTAGAAGAGCCGGTGGTCCTTATCGAAGAGGAAGAGGTCCGGGGTGGTCACCGCCCGGTAGGCCTTGGCCACCTCCTGGCTCTCGTCGAAGAGGTAGGGGAAGGCCATGCCCAGCCGCTCGGCCTGGGCCGCGAGCTCCTCCGGGGCGTCGTCGGGGTAGGCCTCGGGGTCGTTGGCGCTGATCGCCACCACCCCCACGCCCCGGTCCTGGTAGCGGTTCGCCACCTCGACCAGCTTGTCCTGTACGTGCCGGACGTAGGGGCAGTGGTTGCACATGAAGATGACCAGCAGGGGTTTTCCCTCGAAGTCCTCTTTGCGCACCCGCTGGCCGGTCCGGACGTCTTTGAGCTCGAAGCCCGGAGCCGGAGTTCCTAGGGGTACCTCCGCGTTTGCAATCGCCATGACTCCTCCCTCCCGGGTCCAGCATACCCGGCAGAAAATAGCCGCGGCGACGCGCGCCGCGGCCGCTGGGAGGTATCGGCGATCTACTGACCGGCCTTCTTCCGGTGCTCCTCCTTCATCTTCTCGACCTCGTAGAGGATCCGGTTCACGTGCTCTTTGAGCGGCGCCCAGCCGTACCAGTGCATGTAGTCGTTGCTGACGTGGAAGGCGCCCTGGAAGGCCCGCTGGCGGTACTCCATGTAGATCAGGTAGAGGTCGAGCTCGACCGGGGTGCGGTTCTCGTAGTACTGGGCTACCGAGGGCGCCCACTTCCAGCCCTCGGGCTTTTTCAGGATGCCCTCCTTGTAGAGGCTCTGCACCGCCCGGATGGCCTTGGCGAACTCGTGGTCGGCGAGCTTGACCACCTTGTCCGCGTTGATGAAGAAGTCGTCCACGTAGGGTTTGCTGTGGCACTGGTAGCAGACGCTCTTCATCTTGAGCCGCAGCTCGTTGAACTTCTCCGGTCCCTTGGCCGCCCGTGCCTGCAGCACGATCTCGTAGAAGCGCTCGGTGGGCTGGAAGTTCTCGTCCAGGATCTCGTTGGCCTGCAGGATGGTGGCGCGGTCCAGGGTCCACTCGACGTCGTCGTCGAGGTCGACGTAGTGGCCGGAGGGAAGGAGCTTGGCCAGCTTGAGGAGGTTCTGCTTCAGGTTCTCGTCACCCACCTGGTCGGCGAGCTTTTCCACGTTCTCCTTGGTGGGGATGCGCAGCCCCAGGAAGCCCCAGGCGGTTTCCACGTTGTGGTTACCACCCGGCATGTGGCAGGTCTGGCAGGTGGGAGCCCGGCCCCCCTGGTCCCAGCCGACGTTGCCGTCGTGGTCCCAGATGATGCCGTGCTTGGAGGACATGTACATCTCCCACTGCGGGTGGTCGAAGCCCATGTGGCAGTTGGAGCAGGCCCGCGGGTCCTGGGCTTCCTTCTTGCTGAAGCTGTGGCGGGTGTGGCAGGCGTCGCACTGGGCGTTGCCGTAGCGGTACTGGGACATCTCCTTGCCGCCGTCCCACTTGAGCGGTCCCAGGTTCCCCGCCTCGGCCCCGATGTAGCCCTTGCGCCCGATCTTGTGGCAGCCCGAGCAGCCCTTGTAGCCCTGCTTGACGATCGCCGCCGGCTGCGCGTGCCAGGCGCTTTGGGTCTTCATCGCGTACCAGGCGAGTTCGTGCTTGCCGGCCCGGAACTCCTGCACCTTGTCGGCGTGGCAGCCGGCGCAGGTGTCGGGCGTCGGGAACGTGGCCTTATCGAAGTCGTTTTCGTTGGTGTGGGCGGCGCCGTGGCAGTTGGTGCAGTCGAGCGGCAGGTAGGCGTTGTTGCCCATCTTGCCGCCGTGGAACTGGTGGACGGTTCCCGGCGTGACGTCCTGGTGGCACTGGACGCACTCGGAGTTCGAGGTCTTCGCCAGCGCCACCCCGGCCAGGAGCAGGAGCGCCCCAAACAGGGTAAGGATCCTCCTCATACCAACCTCCTCCCTTACGCGGGTGGGATCAACGGGCGGGAAAATGCCAGACGTTTTCCAGTTGTTAAATCAGTTTCTCATGTGAAGCCAAGGACAAATGCCCTGGAAGCCCCCGTACATTGCGCTTTTTCGCCGGCGAGGCCCATTTCCGGTATGCTCTAGGCGAGGAAAGGGCCATGCTGAAGACGCGTATCACCGACGACGAGCGGGCTTCGCCGGCGTTCAACCAGAACAAGAGCGACTGGGTGAGGTTGATCACCGAGTTTCGCGCTGCCCAGGCGGCGGTGCGGGAAGGCGGGGGCGAGAAGGCGATCCGCCGTCAGCACGAGAAGGGCCGGCTCACCGCCCGCGAGCGCATCGCCCGGCTTTTGGACCCGGGGGCGCCCTTCTACGAGCTGATGACCTTCGCCGGCTTCGGCATGTACCCGGAGTGGGGCGGCGCCCCCTCCGGGGGGGTGGTCACCGGGGTCGGGCGGGTGGCGGGCCGGGACTGGATGATCATCGCCAACGACGCCACCGTCAAGGCGGGGGCGTTTTTCCCGATCACCGCCAAGAAGGTGATCCGGGCGCAGACGATCGCGCTGGAAAACCGCATCCCCACCATCTACCTGGTGGACTCGGCGGGCGTCTTTTTGCCGCTTCAAGACGAGGTCTTTCCCGATCAGGACGACTTCGGTCGCATCTTCTACCTGAACGCCCGCATGAGCGCGCTGGGCATCCCCCAGATCAGTGCGATCATGGGCAACTGCGTCGCCGGCGGCGCCTACCTGCCGGTGATGACCGACGTTTTGATCATGACCGAGGGCTCCGGCCTCTACCTCGCCGGGCCCGCTTTGGTGAAGGCGGCGATCGGCCAGGAGGTGAGTTCCGACGAGCTCGGCGGCGCCCGGATGCACGCCGAGGTTTCGGGCACGGTGGACTTCTACGAGCCCGACGACGAGTCGGCGCTTCGCCGGGTGCGCGAGGTGGCGGCGCTTTACTCCCCGGGCGGGCTCGCCCCCTGGGCCAAAAACCGGAGCCTGCCCGAGCCCCCGGCCTACGACCCCGAGGACCTCTACGGACTGGTCAGCCCTTCAGGAGAACGGCCCTACGACGTCCGCGAGGTGATCGCCCGGATCGTGGACGGCTCGCGCTTTTTGGAGTACCGGCCGAACTGGGGCGAGACCATCGTCACCGGCTACGCCCGGATCGGCGGCTACCCGGTGGCGATCGTGGCCAACCAGCGGCTCATCATCAAAAAGAAGGAGCGCATCGAGGTCGGCGGGGTGATCTACCCCGAGGCGGCGGACAAGGCGGCGCGGTTCATCCTCGAGGCCAACCAGATGTTCGTCCCCCTGCTCTTCCTCCAGGACGTCACCGGCTTCATGGTGGGCAAGGACGCCGAGCACGCCGGCATCATCCGCCGCGGGGCCAAGATGGTGAACGCGGTCAGCAACTCGGTGGTGCCCAAGCTCACCGTGATCCTGGGCGGCTCCTTCGGTGCCGGCAACTACGCCATGGCCGGTAAGGCCTACGCCCCCCGCTTCATCTACGCCTGGCCCAGCGCCAAGTACGCGGTGATGGGCGGGGCCCAGGCGGCCAAGACGCTCCTCGACCTGCAGGTCCGGGCGCTCAAAGCGCGCGGCCAGGAGCCCACCGAGGACGAGCTCAAGGCGCTTTACGAGGAGATCAAGCGCCGCTACGACGAGCAGCTGGACGTGCGCTACGCCGCCGCCCGGCTCTGGGTGGACGAGGTGATCTTCCCCCACGAGACCCGGGAGTGGCTGATCCAAAGCCTTTCCCTGGCCGCGCTGAACCCCGAGCGGCCCGAGTTCAAGGTGGGGGTCTTTCAGGTATAAGGGGGTTGGATGTTCGAAGGGGTTCCCATTCGCTACGTCGAGTGTCCCCGGGACGCCTGGCAGGGGCTATCCCGCTTCATCCCCACCGAGGAGAAGGTGGCGTTTTTGAAAAAGCTGTTGGACGCGGGGTTCGTTCACCTGGACCTGGCGAGCTTCGTCTCGCCGCGGGCGGTGCCCCAGATGCGGGACGCCGCCCAGGTGCTCGCCGCCCTGCCGCCGCCCGAAGGCCGCACCTACCTCGCGATCGTGGTCAACGAGAAGGGGATGTTGCGGGCGCTCTCGGCGAAGAACCTCACCGCCGTCGGCTACCCCTTCTCGATCAGCGACACCTTTCAGCGCCGGAACGCCGGCCGCTCGATCAAGGAGTCCTGGCCGGTCCTGGAGACGATGCTGCGGCTGGCAAAGGGGCGCTTTGACTTCGTGGTCTACGTCTCCATGGGCTTTGGCAACCCCTACGGCGACCCCTGGGAGCTGGAGCAGGTGGTCTCCTTCGTCGCCCAGATCCGCGCGCTCGGCGTGCGCGAGATCGCCATCGCCGACACCTACGGCGTCGCCGACGCCGAGCGCATCTTCGCCGTGCTCGACCGGCTGGTGCGGGCGTTTGGGCCCGACGGCCTGGGGGCGCATTTGCACAGCCGGCCGGACCCGGCCGAGGTCAAGGCCAAGGTGGACGCGGTGCTCGCCGCCGGGGTGCGCTGGATCGAGGGCGCCCTCGGGGGCGTCGGCGGCTGCCCCTTCGCCGGCGACGAGCTGGTCGGCAACCTGCCCACCGAGGTGGTGGTCCCGTACCTGGTGGACCGGGGCTTCAACCCCGGCCCCGACCTGGCCCGGCTTCCCGCGCTCGCGGAAGAGGCGCTCTTGATCAAGACCCGCTACGCCTGAAGACGAGGTAGGGCCCTTCCCGGCCGGCGAGTTCGGGGACGATTTTGCTTTGGTTGAGCTTGCTGGCGGCGGCGACGTCTTCCAAAAGCCCCACCGCGCGGAGCGCTTTGGCGGCGGCCGAGGCCGAAAGGGCTTCCAGGGGCGTGGGGTAGCGGGCGAAGATCGCCTCGGCCACCCGGGCGCCGTCGCCCTCGGGGTCCTCGAGGCGC
>JAMOVS010000005.1 GCA_027061845.1 Thermaceae bacterium | reverse complement strand
AAGGCGCATGATCTCCTCGACGCCGGCGAGGTTGACGCCGAGCTCCTGGGTGAGCCTGCGGATCTCCCGGAGCCGCTCGATGTCCCGCTCGGAGTAGAGCCGGGTCTTCCCCGCCGAGCGCTTGGGGCGGATCAGGCCCTTGCGTTCGTAGAGCCGGAGGGTCTGCGGGTGCATCTCCACCAGTTCCGCCGCCACGCTGATCACGTAGACCGGACGATCTTTGCTCATCGTTTGCCTCCTGCATAGGCAACCATCTTTACAACCTTATTATAAAAAACTCGTCTTTCAATATGTCGAAAGGGAGGCGCCGGGCCCGCTTGGGAACCCGGCGCCTCCGAGAGCGAAGCTTATTGCGTGGCGCGAACGTAGGGCAGGTACTTGGGCTCCCAGAAGCGGCCGCGGACGAACTCCAAAAGCCCCTTCTCGTCGAGCCCGAGCACCCGCTCGTCTTGGGCCAGCTCCTCCTCCACCGCGTGGCGGATCACCCGGGCGGCGACGTGGACGCTCACCTCCCGCATCTCGCGGATCTCGGGGTAGACCAGGCCCTTTTCGAAGTGCTCCTCGCCCACCTGCTCGTCCAGCGCGTAGGCCGCCCCCAGGATCATGCGGTCGCTGATCTCCCGGGCCCGGGCCAGCACCGCCCCGAAGCCGATCCCGGGGAAGACGAAGGCGTTGTTCCCCTGGCCGATGTGGATCGTCTTGCCGCCGCACTCCACCGGCGGGAAGGGGCTTCCGGTGGCGACGATCGCCTTGCAGTCGGTCCAGCGCAGGATGTCCTCGGGCACCGCCTCGGAGTTCGAGGTGGGGTTCGAAAGCGGGAAGATCACCGGCCGCTCGGAGAACTCCAGCATGGCCTTGACCACCGGCTCGGTGAACGCCCCC
Organism: Thermaceae bacterium; assembly: GCA_027061845.1. Lineage (GTDB taxonomy): Bacteria > Deinococcota > Deinococci > Deinococcales > Marinithermaceae > WFXV01. The sequence goes on along the minus strand of JAMOVS010000005.1, from coordinate 3,279 downwards.
GCTTGGCCGGAGAGGCCGAGCAGCACGGTGGCCCGGGCACCGCGGATCGTCTCCAAGAGCCCCGGCGCCTTGCCGGAGAACTCCCATCCCTCGACCACCTTGGGGTCGTGGGCGAACTCGAGCTTGTAGTCCTCCATATGGCGGTTTTTGAGCAAAAGCCCTTTGGAGTCGAGGACGAAGATGCGGGCAAGCGCCTCCTCCTCGGAGAGTCCCGCGTCCATCAGCCCGGCCTTGATCGCCCGGGCGACGCCGACGCCGCCGGCCCCCGCGCCCAGGATCACGAAGCGCTGGTCGGTGAGCTTCTCTCCCTTCATACGCATGGCCGAGAGAAGCCCCGCGAGCGTCACCGCGCCGGTGCCCTGGATGTCGTCGTTGAAGGAGGGGATCTGCTTGCGATAGCGGTCGAGCACGGTGAAGGCGGCGTTCTTGGAGAGGTCCTCCCACTGCAGGATGACCTTGGGGTAGCGCTCCTTCAAGGCCTCGACGAAGCGGTCCATGAAGCGGAGGTAGGCCTGGCCGCGGAGGCGCTTGTGGCGAACGCCCAGGTAGAGGGGGTCGTTCAAGAGGTCCTCGCGGTCGGTGCCGACGTCGAGCTCGACGGGAAGGGTCTTGTCCGGCGCCACCCCGCCGGCGGCGGTGTAGAGCGAGAGCTTGCCGATCGAGATCGCCATGCCGCCGAAGCCCTGATCGCCGATGCCGAGGATCGCCGAGGAGTCGGTGGCGACCACCAGGCGGACATCCTCGAGGGGAACGTTTTCCAGCACCTGCTCCACCCGGCCGATGTTGTCGGTGGAGACGGTGAGGCCCCGGGGGAGGCGGTAGATGTGGGAGAAGAGCCGGACCGCGTCGCCCACCGTCGGGGTGTAGATGATCGGCATCATCTCCTCGAGGTGGTCGACCAAGAGGGCGTAGAAGAGCACCTCGTTCCGGTCCTGCAGGTCGCGCAGGAAGATGTGCTTGTCGAGGGGTGTCTGCAAGAGGCGGTAGCGGCGGTAGTTGCGCTCCTTTTGCTCTTCGATGGTGGCGACGTGCGGGGGCAGGAGCCCGTCGAGGTCGAGGAGGGTTCGCTCGTCGGCGGTGAAGGCGGTGCCCTTGTTCAAGAGCGGGATCCGGGTGAGCAGGAAACCGGTGACGTAGACCTCGAGGTAGCGGTTCCCGCGCTCGTCCCGCTTGACGTCGTAGTATCTGCTGACTCGGGCCATGCGCTCATTCTAGAGGGCCGGGCAAAGACGCCTGTCCCGGTCGGTTGGGGGCAAAATAGGGGGCGGGAAAGGAGGAAGCTATGGCACTAACCGGAAGGCCCAAGGTCAGCATCATCGGTGCGGGGAACGTCGGGGCCACCCTGGCCATGCGGGTCGCCGAGAGCGAGCTCGCCGACGTGGTGATGGTGGACATCGTCGAGGGGATGCCCCAGGGCAAGGCGCTCGACCTCTCGGAGGCCCGGCCCATCGTGGGCAACGACGTCACCATCGTGGGCACCAACGACTACGCCCTGATCGAGGGCTCGGACATCGTGGTCACCACCTCGGGGGTGCCGAGGAAGCCCGGGATGAGCCGGGACGACCTGATCGAGATCAACTCCAAGATCGCCAAGGACGTCGCCGAGAAGATCAAGCAGTACGCCCCCGACGCGATCATCATCCAGGTGGCCAACCCCCTGGACGCGATCACCTACGTGATCGCCGAGATCACCCAGGTGCCCAAGCACCGGATCATGGGCATGGCGGGAATCCTGGACACCGCCCGTTACCGCTACTTCATCGCCGAGAAGCTGGGGGTCAGCGTCAAGGACGTCTTCGGGGTGGTGCTCGGCGGCCACGGCGACAGCATGGTGCCGCTCCCGCGGCTCACCACCGTCGGCGGCGTGCCCCTCCCCGAGCTCCTGCCGGCGGACGAGATCGAGGCCATCGTCGAGCGCACCCGGAAGGGCGGCGCCGAGATCGTGAGCCTCTTGAAGACCGGCTCCGCCTACTACGCCCCCTCGGCCGCCACCTGGGAGATGGTGAAGGCGATCATCAAGGACGAAAAGCGCATCCTGCCGGTGGCCGCCTACCTTGACGGCCAGTACGGCATCGAGGGGCTCTTCGTCGGCGTGCTGGCGGTGCTCGGCAAGGAGGGGGTCGAGAAGATCTGGGAGGTGCCCTTGAAGCCCGAGGAGCTCGAGGCCCTCAAGGCCAGCGCCGAGCACGTCCGGGAGCTCGTCAAGAAGGTCGACGAGCTGGGAATCCTCTAAGCGAAGCTCCCCTCGCCGCGGCCGGCGTTCCCGGCCGCGGTTTCCTCTTCCCCGTTCGGGGCCGCCGGGTAGGAGCCGAGCACCTTGACGAAGGCGGCCCGGCGCAGGAGGGAAAGGAGCGCCTTGGAAGGGGCCTCCTCCTCGACGTGGCCCTCGAAGTCGAGGTAGAAGACGTAGCTCCAGGGCCGGTCCTTTCGCGGGCGGGACTCGATCTTGGTGAGGTTCACGCCGGCCTCGGCGAAGGCGCCGATGGCGTCGTAAAGCCCGCCCGGCCGGTGGCGCACGGCGAAGACCACGCTGGTCTTGTAGGGGGCCTCCTTCCGGGGCTCCTCGTCGCGGGAGAGTACGAAGAAGCGGGTGTAGTTGAAGGCAAAGTCCTCGATGCCGCATTCCAGGACCTCGAGGCCGTAGCGGCGGGCGGCACGCTCGCTGGCGATGGCGGCAAGGCCGGGCTTCGGGTTTTCCGCCACCATCCGGGCGGCCCCGGCGGTATCGAAGACCGGGGTGGCCTGGAGCCGGTGGCGGGCGATGAAGCCGTCGCACTGGGCCAGCGCCTGGGGGTGGCTCACCACTTCCCGGATCTCCTCGAGCCGCGTTCCCGGAGGCGCCACCAGGCAGTGGCGCACCCGGAGCACCACCTCGCCGACGACGTGAAGGTCGCTTTGAAGAAGGAGGTCGTAGGTTTGGTTGATGCTGCCGGCGACGGCGTTCTCCACCGGAACGATGCCGCGTTCGGCCTCGCCCTTTTGCACCGCCTCGAAGACCTGGTGGAAGGTGGGAAGGCCGAAGGGGGTGGCGTCCGGCGCGTACTGGAGCGCCGCTTCCTCGCTGAAAGCCCCTTCCTGCCCTTGGTACGCGATCCGCATCCGCTCCACTATACTGAGCCGCGTGCTGCGTCGGGTCCGGGGACAGGTCGGAGGGCTGGGCGAGGGCCGGGTCTGGCTCTGGGTCGGGGGCTTCGAGCTCGAGGTCCTGGCCCCCGAGACCACCCTCGCCGCCCTATCGGAGGGCGAGGAGGCGACGCTTTTCGTCTCCCTGCTCTGGCG
>JAMOVS010000004.1 GCA_027061845.1 Thermaceae bacterium | reverse complement strand
TAGTTGGCGAAGGCCTCGAGCATGTCGAAGAGCCGGTTGGCCTCGTCCTCGGGGATCCCCCGCTCGGCCGCCCCCTGGATGAAGCGCTCGCGGTGCTGCTTCATCTCCTCGACCTTCTTCTTGCCCATGGCCCGGCGAAGAAGGTCGGCCTCGCCCAGGGTGTAGCCCGCCACCGCGCTGGCGATCTGCATGATCTGCTCCTGGTAGACGGGAATGCCGTAGGTCTCCTCGAGGATCGGCCGGAGGTACTTCTCGGCGTGGGGGAACTCGGCGTAGCTCACCGGCTCCTTGCCGTGCTTTCGGCGCAGGTAGGTGGGGATGTTGTCCATCGGCCCCGGGCGGTAGAGCGAGAGGATCGCGATCAGGTCGTGGATGCGCTCGGGGCGGAAGGCGCGCACGGTGTTGGTCATCCCGGTGCCCTCGAGCTGGAAGACCCCCTTGGTCTCGCCGCGCTGGAGCAGCTCGAAGGTCTTCGGGTCGTCGAGCGGCAGGCGATCGTAGTCGAGCTCGTCCCCCTTGGACTCTCTAACGATCCGGGCCGCCTCCTCCAGGAAGGAAAGGGTGCGCAGGCCCAAGAAGTCCATCTTCAAGAGGCCGAGGGCCTCGACCGCGTTCATGTCGTACTGGGTGATGACCTTCTCGCCGCCGCCGGACTCCTTCATCAGCGGCACCAGGTCGGTGAGCGGCCCCTCGCCGATCACCACCCCGGCGGCGTGCACCGAGGCGTGGCGGTGCAGGCCCTCGAGCCGCATCGCCACCTCGATCACCCGCTTGACCTCGGGGTCGCGGGCCATCCAGGACTTGAGGTCGGGAACGGTCTCGACTGCCTCCTTCAGGGGGATCGGACGGCCGAACTTGGTGGGCACGAGCTTGGCGATCTCCTCGGCCCGTTTGTGGGGGATGCCGAAGACCCGGGCCACGTCCTTGATGGCGGCCTTACTGGCCATCGTCCCGAAGGTGGCGATCTGGGCCACCCGGTCGGCGCCGTAGCGCTCGCGGACGTACTCGATCACCTCGTCGCGGCGCACGTCGGAGAAGTCGGTGTCGATGTCGGGCATCGAGACCCGGGCGGGGTTCAAGAAGCGCTCGAAGAGGAGGTTGAAGGCCAGCGGGTCGATGTTGGTGATGCGGGTGGCGTAGGCCACCAGGCTGCCGGCGGCACTGCCCCGGCCCGGCCCCACGCTGATGCCCTTTTCCTTGGCCCAGTTGATGTAGTCCTGGACGATCAGGAAGTAGCCGGGGAAGCCCATGTCCTCGATGACCTCGAGCTCGAAGAGGGCCCGGGCCAGGATGGCCTCGGCGTCCCAGTCGCGCACCTCCTTGGGATCGGGCAAAAGGGCGGCGAGCTTCCTCCGCTCCTCGGGGGAAAGCAACGCCAGCCGCTCGGCCAGCGCCGCCACCCCGCCGTGGGGGGTGGTGTGCCCCAGCTCGCGGAGCACCCGGCGGTAGAACTCCTCGGTGATGCGATCCGGGTAGCGCTCGGCCAGCCCCCGGAAGGTGAGCTCGGCCAGGTGCTGGGCGTCGGTCTTGCCCTCGGGGGTGGGGTACTTGGGAATGCGGTAGCGGCGGCGCTCGTCCACCGGGAGCTCGACCGAGGCCATCTCGGCGATGAAGACGGTGTTGTCGAAGACCTCGTCGCCCCACTCTTCGGGCGGCAGCGCCTTCCGCATCTCCTCCGGGGTCTTGACGTAGAACTCGTCGCAGGGGAACTTCCAGCGGTTGGGGTCGTCCCAGGTGGCCTTGGACTGGATGGCGAGCAGCACCTCGTGGGCCTCGGCGTCCTCCTTCTTGACGTAGTGGCCGTCGTTGGTGGCCACCATGCCCAGGCCGTACTTCCTGGCGAACTCCTTCAAGACCGGGTTGACCCGGGCCTGTTCCTCGAGGCCGTGGTTCTGGATCTCGATGAAGAAGTTGTCCTTGAAGATCGAGAGATACTCGTTCAAGCGCTCCTCGGCCAGGTCCTCGCGCCCGGCCAGGATGAACTGGTTGATCTCCGAGCCCAGGCAGCCGGAAAGCCCGATCAGGCCCTCGGAATGCTCCCGGAGGAGCTCCCGGTCGATGCGGGGCTTTTCGTAGAAGCCCTCGAGGTAGGCCCGCGTGGCCAGCCGCACCAGGTTCTGGTAGCCCTTGAAGTCCTTGGCGATCAGGGTGATGTGGTAGTAGCCGCCGTCCAGGCCCTTCCGGCGCTTTCTGTCGAAGCGGCTCTCGGCGGCCACGTAGGCCTCGTAGCCCAGGATCGGCTTGACCCCCATCTTGTGGGCCAGCCGGTAGAACTCCACCGCCCCGAAGAGGTTGCCGTGGTCGGTGATGGCGAGGGCGGGGTACTCCGGGCTCGTGGCCTTGACCCACTCCAGCAGGTCCTTGAGCTTGGCAGCCCCGTCCAGGAGCGAAAACTGCGTGTGCTGATGGAGGTGGGCGAACTTCACCCTTTGAGCATAGCGCGGTATGCTTTCCCTCGTGCGAACCCTGCTCGCTCTCGTCCTGGCCGTGCTCGGCCCCGCCCTGGCGCAACACCCGGTACCGGAGCACCGCCTCGCCGGCGATCCCGCGCCCTGGGTGGCCGAGGTCAAGGCATTGGTGGAAAACCCCAAGCGCATCCCCCCCAACCAGACCGCCGAGATTCCCGAGCAAGGCCTGGTGGTCTACGAGTACGTGAACGTCGAGCTGCCGGGGCGGAGCTTCGAGACCATCCTGCTGGCGGTCAAGGAGAAGGACCCCAGCGACTACCTGCTCGAGCTCACCCCCGGCACCAAGGGCCGGCCCCTCGCCCCCGAGGAGTTCGGCGACGTCCAGCTCCTGGGCCAGGGGCCCAACTACTGGGTGTTCCGGGTCCTCGAGGGCCCCTTTAAAGACCAGTACCTGGTCTGGTCCACCGCCTCCGGCCACCGCGGCGTCGGCGGCGAGGCCGTGCGCATCTACTCGACGAAGGCACTCGAGCGCGAACCGGCCCTGGCCCGGTTTCGAAGCGACCGCCCCTGAACTCCCACCCCAACGGGTAGCGGGACATACGTCCCATGACCGGGGTCATGGCCCCGGTCCTTATTTCGCCCTCATGCTTTTCTCCTGAAGAAAGGAGGGGTGGTATGGACTACAGCTGGATTCAGATTGCGGTTGCCGCGGTCTTCATCTCCACCGTCATTACCCTGGTCCTCTCCCGCGGCGCCGGCTGGCTTTCCCCGACGTTCTGGCGAAACGCTGCCATCGTGAGCTCGCTGGTGATGACCTTCATCCTGCTCTGGCTCACCTTCGACACCGCCGGACAGGTGCGCCCGGGAGCCGGCCACGTCCCCGACTGGACGGTGATCAACTACGAGATCCATCTGGTCTGGGACAACGAGAAACGCCGGCAGGTTCCGGCGGTCGGGGCAGAAACCGGGTTCTTCGGCAAGACCTGGAGCGAAGAGGAAGCCTTCGACCTGATCAACAAGGGCAAGATGACGCTCCAGTCGCGGAACTGCATGGAGTGCCACCAGATCCTGGGGAACGGGGCCTACTACGCCACCGACCTGACCCGGGCCTGGCTCGACCCCTGGTGGGAGGAGCGGATCATGCCGCTCACCGGCGCCAAGACCCGCGAGGAGGCGATGGCCGCCTGGCTGAAGAATCCTCCGGCCATGCCACAGGGGCCGCGCAAGATGCCCAACCTGCACCTCAACGACGACGAGCTCAAGGCCCTGATCGCCTTCCTGAAGTGGATGTCGGCGATCGACACCAACGGCTTCCCGCCCCGCTTCGGGGTGATCCAGTAAGGAGGTGGGTATGGCGACTTCTTTCGCTCGTCCCAAAATCGGTGAACTCTACGAATCCCAGAAGCTCGCGCTTTGGTATTTCGCGGTCGCGATCCTTCTCTTCGGCCTTCAGATCACCTTCGGCCTGCTCATGGCCTATCAGTACATCAACCCCGACTTCATGCTCGAATCGCTCCCCTTCATGACCAACCGCACCATCCACGTCAACACCATGATCGTCTGGCTGCTGGTGGGGTTGATGGGGGGCGTCTACTGGTTCCTGCCGCTGGAAACCGGCCGCGAGGTCGTCGGCATCAAGCTCGCCAAGCTCATATGGTGGGTGATCGTCGCCGGCGTCACCGTGGTCGTCTTGGTCTACCTCTTCGTCCAGATCGGCCCCGGCAACGCCTTCACCCTCTGGTTCATCAACGAGGGCCGGGAGTACGTCGAGGCCCCCCGCTGGGCCGACCTGGCCATCGTGCTCTGGGTGGCGATCTTCCTCTTCAACGTCATCGCCACCACCCTGGCCGCCCGCCGGGTGACCGGCCTCCTCGGGGTCCTGATCTTCGACCTGGTGGCCCTCGGCGCCCTCTACACCGCCGGCATGCACTACACCGTCAACGTCACCATGGACCAGTACCTCTGGTGGTGGGTGGTGCACCTCTGGGTGGAGGCCACCTGGGAGGTCCTGGTCGGCGTGCTCATGGCCTGGAGCCTGATGTACCTCCTGGGCACGCCCCGGAAGCTGGTCGAGACCTGGCTCTTCCTCGAGGTCGCCCTGGTCTTCGGCACCGGCATCCTGGGCCTCGGCCACCACTACTTCTGGATCGGCACCCCGGAGTACTGGATCGGGCTCGGCGGCTTCTTCTCGGCGCTCGAGCCGCTGCCGCTGGTGGCCATGGTGATCCACGCCCTCTACGACTCCGGCGCCCACCGGCTGCAGACGGTCAACCGTCCGGCGCTCTTCTGGGCCATCGCCCAGGCCTTCGGCAACTTCATCGGCGCCGGCATGTGGGGCTTCATGCAGACCCTGCCCCAGATCAACATGTACTCCCACGGCACCCAGCTGGCCGCCGCCCACGGCCACATGGCCTTCTTCGGCGCCTACCTGGGCACGGTGATGACGCTCATCTACATCGCGGTGCAAAACGTCCGCCGGCCGATCATGATCCCGCTCGACTCCAAGTGGTGGAGCTGGGCCTACGTCCTGATGATCGTCAGCATCGTCGGCATCGCCGGCTCGTTCACCATCTCCGGCTTCTCCCAGACGATGATCGAGCGCGCCGAGCTGGGGAGCACCTGGAACGCCTTCATCCAGTCCTACACCCACCCCTGGTACGCCAACACCCACGGCTGGCGCTACTTCTTCGCCTGGACCTTCACCATCGGCTACCTGATCCTGGTCTATGACCTCCTGACCATCGGCAAGCGGAGGAGCGCGTAATGCTCTCGAACCACGAGGTGGCCCAGATCGTCGGCATGATGATCGTCTACGGCTTCACCTTCGTCTTCTCGGCGGGGATGTACGCCTCGCTCTACGCCGCCGGGGTCATCAGCGGAAAGCGGTACCTGATCCGCCTCTCCTACCCCTTCGCGGCCCTTTTGATCTGGAGCGTGGCGGGAATGATCCTGAGCGGCCAGCTGGACGTCTTCTGGAGCCTGCTCATGGTCTTTGCCGGGACCGTCTACCTCTTCCTGCCGCAGATGACGTTGTGGGCGGTGGAGGAATTCCATCGCCGCCACATCGCCACCGAAAGGAGGTAATGCCCCATGGACATCAACCGTGTCGAGGTCTACCTGGACAACCAGGACGAGCCCATCGCGGTGCTCGACCAACCGCCCTTCGTCCTGGAGCTGGACCCCTCCAAGCTCGAGGTGGGGACCCACTACCTGATCGCCGTCGTCCACTACCAAGACGGCTCGATGGATCACCACGAGTACGTCTTCGACGTCGAGCGCAAGGGGGCGATCTACGCCGGCCACGTCTCCCGGGCACCGGTGACCACGCCGATCGAGGTTCGCATGGTGGACCGGGTGGAGATCGAGTCGCCGGTGAAACCGGACTTCGTCCGCTACGGACTGCTCCCGCTGGTGCTCTTCCTGATCCTCGCCGGCACCGCCGCCTGGCTGGCGGTGGTGGGTGAGAAGCCCGTCCCCGGCGGCGTGCTCGCCGCCGGAGGCAAGGTCGAGGCGCCCAAGGCCCCGGCGGGCGGGGCCGGGGCGGCGGCGGCCACGGTGGACGGCAAGGCGCTCTACGAAAAGCACTGCGCCAGCTGCCACCAGGCCAACGGCCAGGGCATGCCCCCCACCTTCCCGGCGCTGGCGGGGAACGACCGACTCGCCGACGCCGAGTACGTGATCGACGTGGTCCTCCACGGCAAGCCGGGCACCGCCATGCCGCCCTTCGGCAACACCTTGAGCGACGAGGAGGCGGCGGCCCTGATCAGCTACATCCGCACCGCCTGGGGCAACGACTACGGGCCGGTGACCGCGGACGAGGTCGCCCGCTTGCGTTGAGTTAACATAGGGGTAAAGGATCGTCCGGGCGCGGTACGGTGAAAGGCAGGTGGTACACATGAAAAAACGTTCGTGGGTTTGGCTCTTGGCACTGGTCTTAGGGGCGTGGGCGCTGGCACAGACGCAGCAGGATGTGCCCAAGCTCACCCCCGAGGAGATGCAGCGGGCGAAGGAGATCTACTTCCAGCACTGCGCCGGCTGCCACGGCGTGCTCCGCAAGGGGGCGACGGGCAAGAACCTCGAGCCCGACAAGCTCCGGGAGCGCGGCCGCGACCTCAACTTCATCAAGACGATCATCACCAACGGCTACGGCGGCATGCCCGCCTGGGGCAAGCTGGGCATCCTCTCGCCCGAGGAAGTCGACCTGATGGCCCGCTTCCTCCTGAACCCGGTGCCCGAGCCGCCGGAGTGGACCTTCAACGACGTCAAGAGCTCCTGGGAAGTGCTGGTCCCGGTGGATCAGCGGCCCAAGGCGCCGGAGACCACCCGCGACTGGCAGAACTACTTCGGCGTCATCCTCCGCGACGTGGGTAAGGTGGCGATCGTCGACGGCGACACCAAGGAGCTGGTCACCATCCTGCCCACCGGCTACGCCACCCACATCCTTCGCTCCTCGAAGGACGGCCGCTACTTCTACACCATCGGCCGCGACGGCTGGGCCAAGGTCATCGACCTCTGGATGCCGGAGCCCAAGGTGGTGGCCCAGGTCCGCGCCTGCCTCGACGCCCGCTCGATCGACACCTCGAAGTTCGAGGGCTACGAGGGCAAGTACGCGGTGATCGGCTGCTACTGGCCGAGCTCGATGCTGGTGGTCGACGGCCAGACCCTGGAGCCGCTGAAGATGGTCTCCACCCAGGGCTACGTCAAGAGCCAGGGCGAGTTCCTGCGGGAGAACCGCGTGGCCTCGATCGTGAGCTCGCACTACAGCCCCGAGTGGATCGTCAACATCAAGGAGGCGGGCCAGACCTGGCTGGTGGACTACAGCAACATGGACAAGAAGGGCCGCCCGCTCGGCATCACCATGATCGACACCGAGCGCTTCCTCCACGACGGCGGTTGGGACCTCTCCAAGCGCTACTTCCTGGTGGCGGCGAACGCGGCCAAGAAGGTCGTGGTCATCGACACCAAGACCCGCGAGTTCGTCGCCAGCATCCCGGTCGGTGACAAGCCCCACCCCGGCCGCGGCGCCAACTGGGAGCACCCGGTCTTCGGTCCGGTCTGGGCTACCGGCCACATCAAGGACAACAAGATCGCGGTGATCGGGACCGACCCCGAAGGCCACCCCGAGTACGCCTGGAAGGTGGCCAAGATGGTCGAGACCCCCTACCCGGGCAACCTCTTCGTCAAGACCCACCCCAAGAGCCCGTGGCTGATCGTCGACTTCACGGTGGCGCCCACCCCCGAGGCCAACGCCACCCTCTGCGCCTGGGAGAAGAAGAACCTGGCCAAGGATCCGATCTGCTGGCAGGTCCCGGGGGCGCTCGAGAAGAAGGCCCGGATGGTGCACATCGAGTTCAACAAGGACGGCTCGGAGTTCTGGGTCTCCGCCTGGGGTAACGTCAACACCCCGACCTTCATCGTCGTCTACGACTCCCAGACCCTACAGGAGAAGGCCCGGATCACCGGCGACTGGGTGATCACCCCGACCGGCAAGTTCAACGTCTACAACACCGCGAACGACATCTACTAAGGTTCGCGACGGTCAAAATACACCCCCTGCCTCCGGGCGGGGGGTGTATTTTTGCCTTGGTGATGGAAAGCGAAAAACAACGGCTCTACCGGAGGCTCGCCGACCTCCACCACCAGCTATCCGAGACCTACCGGGCGCTGGCCGAGCTCCAGGGAGCCCCCCGGAAGGTGCCGCAAAAGGGCGGCGCGGCGGTGGCGACGGGACCGGCCCCGGAGGCGCCGGCGGAACCGGGGAGCCGGGTAAAGGCCTACCTGGCCCGGAAAAAGATCGAGATCATCAACCACCTGGACATCTACGAGGAATACGGCGAGCTGGTCGAACTCGCCAACTTCATCGCCGGCGAGCTGGAGCAGGTGGAGGAGTTCCTCTACGGGTTCAAGCGCAACCAAGAATCCGGGGGCAGCTTCTTCATCAACCTGGAAGACGCCTCCCCGGAAAAGTTCGCGAGCCTCTCCCGGCTGGGGCAGCTGGCGCAGGAAGCCGGGCTCTTGGCCCGCTTCAAACACTTGAAAAGGGACCGCGTCTTCGTCGTCCAGCCCAACCGCAGCAGCTACAGCATCAACTTCATCACCGGGAAGTGGCTGGAGCTCTACGTCTGGGACGTGGTGAACCGAAAGATCCTCCGGCAGTACCCCGAGGGCGAGATCGACGGCCTGTTCTCCGCCCAGATCGCCTTCCCCAACGGCGACGAGTTCGAAATCGACGCCCTTTTGCTGGTCCGGGACCGGCCGCTATGGATCGAGGCCAAGACCGGGGAGTTCACCGAGAAGATCCCCCGCTTCTCGGAGATCCGCAAGCAGCTGGGGGTCGACCCCGCCGACGCCTTCCTGCTGGCGGTGCAACCGCTCAGCGAGAGCAGCCGGAAGGCGCGGGAAAAGGCCGCCGGCATGAGGATCCTTCCCCTCCCCGAGTTCGAAGACGCGCTCCAGACCCGGGTCGCCGAGATCCTGAACGCCGGCTAGCGGCGCCGGGGCATGAACTTCGCCAGCAGGTAGGCGGGCTCGGTCACCTGGACCTTGCGGCCCTCGAGCTCGATCAGCCCCTCGCGGTAAAGCTGCCAGAGCTTCCGGCTGACGATCTCGGGAACGGTGCCCAAAAGGCCCGCCAGCTCGGCGTTGGTGGGCAGCTCGAAGCCCTGCCCCTCCCCCTCCAGACGCTCGATCAGGTAGCCCACCAGGCGGTCCATCACGTCGTGGAAGGTCAGCTTGGTCACCAAACCGATCAACGCCCGCTGGCGGCGGGCCAGGTAGCGCAGGGCGCAACGGGCCACCTTCGGTTCCCGCTCGAGCAGCGCCAGGAACTCTTCCTTGGGAACGGCCAGGACCTCGGCCCGGGTCACCGCCTCGGCCGAGGCGGGGTAGCGGGCCTCGTCCAGGAAGACCGCCACCTCGGCCAGGGAGGAGCCGGGGCCCTCGAGGTGGAGGACCAGATGCCGGTCGCCGGAGGGGTGCCCCTTGTAGACCTTGATCCAGCCCTCGATCACGACGAAGAGACGCCCCACCGGGTCGCCCTCCAGGAACAGGGTGGCTCCCCGGTCGAGGCGCCGGAGCTCGCTGGCCTCCGCCAGGCGGCGAATCCCCTCCTCGCTCGCCTCGCTCAAGAACTCCACGGCGGAAAGCGCCCGAATCGATCGATCACGCACCATCGGCAATATAGGCTAGTCTACGATGATCCCTCGGTACCAAACCCCGGAGATGGCATCCCTTTGGAGCGAGGGGGCAAAGCTCCGCCGCTGGGCCGAGGTGGAGCGACTCGCCCTGATCGCCTGGGAACGGCTCGGCGAGGTGCCGAAGGGCACCGCCGGGAAACTCGAGGCCGCCCTCCGCGCCCGCCCCATCGACGAAACCTTCGTCCGCCTAGTCGCCGAGCGCGAGCGCGTCACCCGCCACGACCTGGCCGCCTTCGTCGACGTCCTCGCCGACTGGGTGGGGGACGAGGGGGTGCGCCGCTTTCTCCACTACGGCCTGACCAGCACCGACGTGGTGGACACGGCCCAAAACTGGGCGCTGAAGACCGCCTTTGAGATCCTCGAGGAGGCCCTGGACGAGCTCCTCCGCGCCCTTCGGGAAAAGGCGCTTCGCTACAAGGACCTGCCCGCCGTGGGCCGCACCCACGGGGTGCACGCCGAGCCCACCAGCTTCGGCCTCAAGTTCGCCCACTTCTACGCCGCCTTCCGCCGCCACCAGGAGCGGCTTTCCCGGGCCCGGAAGGCGGTGGCGGTGGCCAAGCTCTCGGGGGCGGTGGGGAACTACGCCCTGGTCCCCCCCGAGGTCGAGGCCCACGTCGCCGAGGCGCTCGGCCTCGAAATCGACCCCGTGACCACCCAGGTCACCCCCCGCGACCGCCACGCCGAGGCCATCGCCGCCCTGGCGCTCTTCGCCGCCGAGCTCGAGCGGCTGGCGCTGGAGATGCGCCACCTGGCCCGCACCGAGGTGGCCGAGGTGGAGGAGGGCTTCGCCAAGGGGGCGCAGAAGGGCTCCTCCGCCATGCCCCACAAGAAGAACCCGGTGGGGTTCGAGAACGTCTCCGGCCTCTCCCGGCTGCTCCGGGGCTACCTCACCCCGGCCTTGGAGAACGTGCCGCTTTGGCACGAGCGCGACATCAGCCACTCCTCGGTGGAGCGGGTCATCCTCCCCGACGCCACCACCCTGGCCCACTACCTGCTCCGCCGGACCAGCGGGCTGCTTCGAAACCTGGTGGTGCGCGAGGAGCGGGTGCAAAAGAACCTCGAGCTCACCCGGGGCCTGGTCTACAGCCAGCGGGTGCTCTCTGCCCTGGTGGCGAAGGGCCTTACGCGCGGGGAGGCCTACCGCCGGGTGCAGCAGGCGGCGCTACGCGCCTGGGAGGAGGGGCGGCCCTTCAGGGAAACCCTCCTCGCCGCCGGCGTTCCTCTTTCCGAGGAGGAGCTTAAAGACCTCTTCGACCCCCGTTTCTACCTGCGCCACGTCGATGACCTCTACCGCCGGGCGGGCCTGGTGTAGCCTTAAGAAAAGGTCTCTGGAAAGGAGGCGGGACGGTGGTTCGCGGATTGACCTTTGACTTTTGGGGAACGCTCTTTACCGAGGGACCCAGGTTCTTGGAGGTCGTCCTCCCCAAGCGGTACGAGATCCTTCTGGACGCCACCTCCGAGGCCGGGGTGCCGGCCAGCGAGGAAGCGGTGCGGGAAGCCTACCGGGCCGCCTCGGCCGCCTTCCGGGCCGCCTGGGAAGCCGGCGAGCAGATGTCCAACTACGAGCGGGTGGCCTACGTCTTCAAGACCCTGGGCGTGCCCTTCGACGAGGGGCTGGTGGCACTGACCGCCCGCAAGCTCGAGGACGCCGCCCTCGAGGGCGACCTCATCCCGCTCCCGGGGACCCTGGAGGCGATTCCGGCGCTGGCCGAGAACTACCCCCTGGGCATCGTCTCCGACACCGGGCTCACCCCCGGGCGCGTCCTCCGCGAGCTCCTGGGGCGGATGGACCTCGCCCGCCACTTCCAGGCCTATAGCTTTTCCGACGAGACCGGGGCGGTCAAACCCAACCCCGAGGCCTTCCACCACGCCCTCGAGGCCATGGGGGTGGAGCCGGCCCAGGCCCTCCACACCGGCGACCTGCCCCGGGCCGACGTGGACGGCGCCTTTGGCGCCGGCTACCCCTACGCCGTGCTCTACACCGGCCGCCACCAGCGGGAACCCCGGGGCCACCGCCCCACCGCGATCCTCTCGGACCACCGCGAGCTGGTCAAGCTACTCCCGAGAATCCGGTAGCCGCACGCCGGAGCCCGGCGGCCGGAGCTCGGGGAAGTCGGGGTTGCCCTTACGCGGCGGCATCCTGGGAATCCGTTCCGCCGGGTGGGGCTCGCCCCGCGTGCAATAGGGGCAGTCGGGGCGCTCCTTGACGCGGGTGACGCGGGCGGGAATTCCCATCACCACCGCGTGCGGCGGCACGTCCTTGGTCACCACCGACATCGTCGCCACCATGGCGTCGTCGCCGATCCGCACCCCGGCCAGCACGGTGGCGTGGTAGGTGACGCGCACCCCGGTGCCCAAGACCGTGTGCTTCAGGGTCACGTCCGCCTGCTCGCGGAGGTCGTGGGTGTGGCTGTAGACGTTGACGTAGTCGGCGAGCGAGACCCGGTCCATCAGGGTAATGCCGCCGATGTCGTCGAGCAGGACGTGGCGGTGCACCACCACGTCGTCGCCAAGCTCCAGGTTGTAGCCCACCGAAAACTCCACGTTCTGGAAGAACTTGGGGTTTTTCCCCACCCGCTTGAAGATGAAGGGGGCAAGCGTGGCCCGGATTTTGACCCCGCTGGCGACGCTTTGGCCGAGCGGCGTCAAGTCCAGCGTCTTCCAGAGCCAGAGCAGGGGTTTGACCCTTTGGAACTTTTCCTGATCGGTGGCGGCGTAGTACTCGGCCTCGAAGGTGACGTGGGCCGGGTCGAGGGCGAGGGCCGCGATCGGCGCCCGCTCCAAAAGCTCCTCGAAGCCCGCCCCATAGAGGACCTGGGCCAGGACCTCCCGCACCAGCGCGTTGCGGTCGGTGGCGGGGTCCGAAAGGCGCTCGCCCAGCTCGGCGAGGAAGCGGTCGAGCAGCCGCTCGCCCCCGCTCGCGATCCGCCGCGGCAAAAGCCAGGGCATGGGACTATCTTGCCGGGGAGCCGGCGTGTCCGCAAGCGCCTTAGCGGTAGCCGAGCTCGCGGAGCGCTTCCTGGTCCTTGCGCCAGTTCTCGTAGACCTTGACCCTTAGATCGAGGAAGACCTTGCGGTTTAGGAGCGTCTCCAGCTGCTTCCTGGCCGCCTGGCCGATCTCCTTGAGCTTGCGGCCGCCCTTGCCGATCAGGATGGGCTTGTGCGCCTCGCGCTCGACGTAGATGGTGGCGGCGACGTAGAGCACGCCGTTCTCCCGCTCGGCGACCTCGTCCACCTTGACCGCGATCGAGTAGGGCACCTCCTCGTAGAGGCGCTTCATCGCTTCCTCGCGGATGATCTCGGCGATCCACTCCTCGAGCGGCTGGTCCGAGCGGGCGAAGTCCTCGGGGTAGTAGAAGGGGCCCTCGGGCAGGTGGGCGAGGATCTCGGCCTTGAGGTCGGCGACGTCGCGCTCGTCCAGGGCGCTGATCATCCGCACCTCGTCGACCTCGGGGAGGAGCTCCTTATAGGCCTTGAGCGCCTCCTCCGGGTACTTGGCGGCGTCCCGCTTGTTGCCCACCAGGTAGATGGGAACCTGACCAACTAGGGGCTTCAAGGCCTCGGCCACCATCCGGTCCTCCTCGGTAGGGGGGTGGCGGAGGTCCACCAGCCAGAGGATCAGGTTGACGTCGGAGAGCGCCTCCTTGACCTGCTCGTTGATGTAGTCGCCGAGGGCGTCCTTGGGCTTATGGAGCCCGGGGGTGTCGACGAAGACCGCCTGGCGGTTTTGCTCGGTCAGGACCCCGCGGACGCTCTTTCGGGTGGTCTGGGGCCGGGGGCTGATCGGCGCCACCTTGACCCCGAGGAGGTTGTTCAAGAGGGTGGACTTGCCCACGTTGGGCTTGCCCACGATCCCCACGAAGCCCGAGTAGGTCTTTTCCCCTTCGCTCACGTCCCTTAGGATACGCTATCCTCCGTGGAGCCCGGCTGGCTCGCCCTGGCCCTCACCCCCGGCGTGGGGCCGAAGCGCTTTCTGCAGGCCCAGGTCCGCCACCCCGAGGACCCCCACGCCGCCGCCCGCGCCCTGGGCGAGGCGGTGGCCCGGGCCTACCGGGAGGTGGAGCGCTCGGGCGAGGCCGAACGGCTGCTGGAGCGGGCCCGGAAGCTCGGCGCCAGGGTGCTGGGTCCCGGGGACGCCGGCTACCCCGAGGGCCTCTTGCACCTTCCCGACCCGCCGGTGCCGCTTTTCGTCCGCGGCGAGCTGCCAGAGGTCCCAAAGGCGGTGGCGATCGTCGGCACCCGCCGGGCGAGCCCCTGGGCGCTCGCCTTCGCCCGGGACCTGGCCCGCACCCTCGCCGGGGCCGGGGTCTGGGTCGTCTCGGGGCTCGCCCGGGGCATCGACGCCGCCGCCCACCAAGGGGCGCTCGAGGCCGGCGGCCCGACCCTCGCCGTGCTCGGGAGCGCCCTCGACCGGATCTACCCGCCGGAACACCGCCGCCTCGCCGAGGCGATGAGCCTGGCCTCGGAGTTCCCCTTCGGCACCGGGCCCCGGCCGGAGCACTTCCCCCGGCGAAACCGCCTGATCGCCGCCCTCTCCCGGGCGCTGGTGGTGGTGGAGGCGCCGGAGCGCTCGGGGGCGCTGATCACCGCCCGCCACGCGCTCGAGCTCGGACGCGAGGTGCTCGCCGTTCCCGGCCGGCCCACCGACCCAAAGAGCCGGGGCACGAACCGCCTGATCCAGGACGGCGCCTTTCCCCTGCTCGGCCCCGAGGAGCTCCTCGCCTACCTGGGCCTGGAGGGGAAACCGGAGGAGAAGCCGGCGCCCCCGCCCCGCCTCGCGGCGCTCTACCGGGCGCTTTCCGAACTCGGCGAGGGCCTCCCCGACGACCTGGCCCAAAGGACCGGCCGCTCCCCCGCCGAGGTGCTCGCGGGCCTTACCGAGCTCGAGCTTTTGGGCCTGGCCGAGGCGCTCCCCGGGGGGAGGTACCGGGCACGGTGAGAAGGGCCGAGCTCACCCCGAAACAAAAGGCCTATTTCCTGGCCGGCGTCACCTTTTTTCTGCTCTTCGCGGGTTTTGCCCTCTACCTGCTCTATACCGGCACGCGCGAACGCAACTGGGTCGACCTCATCATCGCGGGCGTTTTTCTTTACTTTTTCACCCCCTGCGCCCTCGGCTACCAGGGCTTTTTGCGCCTTCCCCCCTTCGGCATTGACCAGAGGACCCTCTGGGTGGGCGATCGGATGATCCCTCTAACCGCGATCCGCGCCGCCCACGTCGAGCCCTGGGGGCCCTGTGCCCTGGCGCGGGAGAACGCTCCCACGCCCTTTTTGGCCCTCGAGCTCGAAAACGGCGAGCTGCTGGCGCTCCCCCTCGTCCCCAAGGGATGGGACGAGGTCTACGAGGCACTCCGCCAGGCCCGCCCCGACCTCGGCCTCCTCCCCTGGCCCGAGGACCCGCGCCTGGTGGAGGCGGTGCGAAACCACCTCAACTCCGGCGTGCCCCTGCCCCGGGGAGCGCGGGTGGTGGTCCGCCGCCGGGCCCTCGCCGGGCTGGTCGCGGTCGCGGTCTTCCTGGCGAGCGTGGAGCTGGGGCGGCGCTTTTCCCTGCCCTCGTTCCTGCTCAGCCCGCTGGCGGTGATCGCCTACTCCTTGGTGATCCAAAAGGAGGTCCAGCTCCCCAAGGTAAAATAGTTCCGAATGAAGCCAGCCGTCTGCGCCGAGAGGCCCAAAAGCGACCGGGCCGTGACCGCCCTTAGCCTCCTTTTCTTCGGGGGCATGGCCGCGCTCTCGCTCTGGCTCCTCGCCAGCGGCGACCCGGTGGAAAAACTGGTCGGCGCGATCGCCCTCGCCCTCGGCCTGCTGCTCGCCCTCTGCGCCGGCTACCGGCTGCTCTACCCCCCGCCCGGGCGCTACTGCCTGGAAGAGGAAACCCTCCGCTTCGGCGAAGAAAGCCTCGCCCTTTCCGGGATCCGCTCGGCCAGGACCGAGCGCCGTCCCACCTGCCCCTTCCTCAAGGACACCCTGGTCGAACTCGCCCTGGTTCTGGAAGGGGAAAACGGCGAGGCGCTCGCCCTGCCGCTTACCTACCCGGACTGGGAGGCGGTCTACGAGGCGTTAAGGGAGCGCCGCCCCGACCTGGGCCTCGGGCCCTGGCAGGAAGACCCCATGGTGCTCGAGGAGCTCCATCGCGGCCGGGGCGCCGTCGCCTTGCCCCGGAGCGCCCGCGTCGTGCGGGAAAACTTCGCCCTGGGGGTGCTGGCCGCCTTCCTGCTGGCGGTGCTCCTCTTCCTGCCCCTGCCCCGCGGGGCCTCCGACCTCCTGCCCCTCCTCGCGGTCCCGCTGGCCTTCTGGATCTACCACCGCATCGTCCGAAAGCGGGTGCGGATCGAAACGCGCGAGGGCGCCCGGGAAGTCCCCGAGCGCCCCGCGGGTTGAACCCCGCTACTTGCCGTACTTCTCCAGCGCCTTCTCGACGAAGGCGTTGGTGTAGGTCTTTTCCAGGTCGACGTTGGCCTTGGCCAGCTTCTCGTCGAACATCGAGAGCACCTTGTAGGCGGTCTTGGGGCCGTCGGGCGGGAAGCGGCCGTCCTCGCTGAACATCGCCAGCGAGTTGGCGACGATCTTGGTGTAGAGCTCGGGGTCGTTTTGGTAGTAGCTCCTCGGCATCACCGCCACCACCTCCTCGGCGCTCTTGCCCTGCAGCCAGACCAGCGCCCGCACCATGGCGTTCACCAGCCGCTGGGTGGTCTCGGGGTACTTCTCGATGAAGCCCCGCTTGGTGTAGAGCGTCGCCGCCGGGTAGGGGCCGCCGAAGACCTTGATCGTGTCCTCGGGCTTGCGGGTGTCCACCAGGACCTTCAAAAGCCCCCGGGCCTCGAGGGTGGTGATCACCGGCTCGACGTGGCTGATCGCGTCCACCGTGCCCCGCTCGAAGGCGGCGATCGCCGAGGAGCCCCCGCCCAGGCCGATGATCGAGACGTCGCTGGGCTTGAGCCCGTTCTTGACCAAGAGGTAGTAGACGAAGTAGTTGGTCGAGGAGCCGGGCTTGGTCACCCCCACCTTGCGGCCCTTCAGGTCCTTGACCGACTTGATCTCGTCGGCCAGCTTCGACTGCACCCCGAGCACGATGCCGGGGTACTTGCCAACGAGCACCGTACCCACCAGGTCGCGGCCCTGGGCCTGCAGGCGCACGATGTGGTCGAAGTAGCCCACCACCAGGTCGGCGGAGCCTCCGAGCATGGCCTTGAGGGCGGCGGAACCGCCCTTGAAGTCCTGGATCTCGACGTCCAGCCCCTCGTCGGCAAAGTAGCCGAGCTGCTCGGCCACCGTGAGCGGCAGGTAAACCACCAGGCTCTTGCCGCCCACCGCCAGCACCACGTGCTTCTTCTCCGGGGCCGCGGCAAACGCCAGCCCCACCAACGCCACCACCGCCAGTACCCACTTCCTCATACCGTCCCTCCTTCCCGGCCGGGCTCCGGCCGCCAGACCAAGAGGCGGGCCTCCACCCGGCTTACCACCCAGTCGAGAAAGACCACGAAGGCGGCGAGCACCACCATCCCGGCGAAGACC
>JAMOVS010000003.1 GCA_027061845.1 Thermaceae bacterium | reverse complement strand
GCGAGGGCACCCCGCTGGCCAAGGTCTTCAAGGTCCAGGTCGAGCCCTTCGTCGGCCAGGTCGCCTACATCCGCCTCTACCGCGGCGAGCTGAAACCCGGCGACACCCTGGAGACCGAGTCCGGCCCCATCCGGCTCGCCCACCTCTACGTCCCCAAAGGCGGCGAGCTCGTCGAGGTGGACCGCGCCGAGGCCGGCTACATCCTGGCCATCCCCAAGGCCGAGGAACTCCACCGGGGCATGGTGCTCTGGAAGGAGAAGAAGGACGAGGTGCCCACCACCCGGCCCCCCGAGCCCACCACCTTCGTCGCCCTGGTCCCGGCCGAGAAGACCGACGAGGCCAAGCTCGGCGAGGCCCTGAGGAAGCTGGTCGAGGAGGATCCCAGCCTGCGCTTTACCTACGACGAGGAGACCGGCGAGATGCAGCTATGGGGCATGGGCGACATGCACCTGGAGTGGGCCAAGGAGCGCCTTTCCGACTACGGCGTCCAGGTGGAGCTCCGGCGTCCCCGGATCCCCTACCGCGAGACCATCCGAAAACGGGCCGAGGCCCAGGGCAAGTACAAGAAGCAGACCGGCGGCCGCGGTCAGTACGGCGACGTCTGGCTCCGGCTCGAGCCCAGCCCGGAGTACGAGTTCGTCTGGGAGATCAAGGGCGGGGTCATCCCCACCAAGTACAAGGAGGCGGTGGAAAAGGGGCTCAAGGAGGCGGCCAAGACCGGCGTGCTGGCCGGCTACCCGGTGATGGGCTTCAAGGCCACCGTCTTCGACGGCAGCCACCACGAGGTGGACTCCTCCGACCTGGCCTTCCAGGTGGCCGCCTCGATGGCCTTCAAGAACACCATGGCCAAGGCCGCCCCCTACCTGCTCGAGCCGATCTACAAGCTCAAGATCTTCGTGCCCCAGGAGAAGGTCGGCGACGTGATCTCGGACATGCAGGGCCGGCGGGGCAAGATCCTGGGCATGGACTCCGAGGGGGCGCTGGCGGTGGTGCAGGCGGAGGCGCCGCTGGCCGAGATCCTGGAGTACAGCCGGGCGCTCCGCAGCCTGACCGGCGGCCAGGGCGCCTACAGCCTGGAGTTCTCCCACTACGCCGAGGTGCCGCCCAACATCGCCGAGAAGGTGATCGCCGAGCGCCAGGCGGAGGGGTAAGCCCTTGGAGAAGCTACGGGAGGCCCTCGAGGCCGTCCTCTTCGGCCAGCCGCGGGCGATCGAGGGCCTCCTCGCCACTGCCGTCGCCGGCGGCCACGCCCTTTTAGAAGGCCTTCCAGGCCTGGGCAAGACGCTGCTCGCCCAGGGCTTCGCCCGGGCCTCGGGGCTTTCCTTCTCCCGCATCCAGTTCACCCCGGACCTCCTCCCCGCCGACATCACCGGCACCGAGATCCTGAAAGAGGGCGGCTTCGTCTTCGAACCCGGCCCGATCTTCGCCCAGGTCGTCCTGGCCGACGAGATCAACCGGGCGCCGCCCAAGACCCAAAGCGCCCTGCTGGAAGCGATGCAGGAGGGCTTCGTCACCGCCGGCGGCGCGCGCCACCGGCTTCCCGAGCCCTTCCTCGTCCTCGCCACCCAGAACCCGGTGGAGCTCGAGGGCACCTATCCCCTCCCCGAGGCCCAGCTCGACCGCTTCGCCGCCCGCATCTGGATCGAGCCGCCGGCGCGCACGACCTGGATGCAAATCCTCACCACCGAGCCCCGAACCCCGGACCCGGTGAGCTCGGCCGAGGAGCTCGGGAAGGCCCGGGAGGAGGCCCGGCTCCGGAAGATCGCAAGCCCGGCGCTGGAGGCGATGGTGAACCTCGCCTTTTTGACCCAGGAAGACGCCCGGCTTCGCTTCGGCCTCTCGCCCCGGGCGCTCAAAAGCTGGCGCGACCTGGCGAAGGCGCTCGCTTTCCTCCGGAAAAGGCCCCACGTCGACTGGGAGGACCTCCGGGACGCCGCCCGGCTCGCCCTCCCCCACCGGCTCTTCCTCACCGAGGAGGCGGTCTTCGAAGGTACCCGGGCGGAAGACCTCCTGGAAGCGCTCTTAGAGAAAGCCATGCCCCGGGCATGATGCCGAGCCGCTACCGCATCCGAACCCCCCGTCCCCAGCCCCAGGCCGGCGGGCGCTACCTCGCCCGGCCCGGCCGGGGCGAGGAGTTCTACGACCACCGCCCCTACGTCCCGGGGGACGACCCCCGCTGGATCGACTGGAAGGCGAGCGCCCGCACCGGCCGCCCGATCGTCCGCCGCTTCGAAGAGGCTCGGATGGGGCGCTTTTTCCTCTGGATCGACGGCTCAAAAAGCATGGAGCTTTTCGGCAAGGCGGCCTACGCCGAGGAGGTCGCGCGGGTACTCCTCGCCGCCGCCCGCGGCGAGCGGATCCGGCTGCTCACCGAGGCCGGCTCCAGGCCGGCAAAAGAACCCCTCCCCAGGGACCCCCGCGGCCTCTTTGCCGCCCGGCCGCGCGGAAACGGGGTGCAGATTTTGATCACCGACGGGCTTGAAGAAGGCGACTACCCGGCGCTTTTTCGCCGGGCGGCGCCGCTGCATCTGATCCTGGTCCTGAGCCAAGAGGAGCTTTCGCCCCACTTCGAGAGCGCCCTTTTAAAGGACGTGGAAACCGGCGAGACCCTCCCGGTGGAAAAGAACCAGATCCCCGCCTACCGGAAGGCCCTGGCCGAACACCTCGCCAAGATCGAGCGGGCCGCCCGCCGCCACGGCACCTTCACCCT
>JAMOVS010000002.1 GCA_027061845.1 Thermaceae bacterium | reverse complement strand
GCCTACGCCACCCTCTGGGAGGCGCTGGTCGCGGTGACCTTGCTCACCGCCCCCTTCACCCCCTTCCTCGCCGAGGCGCTTTGGCAAAACCTGATGCGCCGGGTGGACGAGGGCGCTCCCGAAAGCGTCCACCTCGCCGACTGGCCCAAGGCGGAGAAGGCCTACCTCGATGAGGCGCTGATCCAGGCGATGGAGGCGGTGATCCAGGCGGTGGAGCTCGCCCGCGGCGCCCGCGCCCGGGCCAAGGTCAAAACCCGCACCCCGCTTCCGCTTTTAAAGCTCGTGGCCCCCAGTGAGGCCGAGCGGGAGGCGCTCCGCCACTTCGCCGAGGAGATCAAGGACGAGCTGAACGTCAAGGAGCTCGAGGTCCTCTCCCCCAGCGAGGCCGAGGTGACCTACCTGGTGAAGCCGAACCTCCCCAAGCTCGGGCCCAAGTACGGCAAGAAGCTGGGGGCGATCCGAAAGGCCTTGGCCGAGGCCGACGCCCAAAAGCTCGCGGCCAGGGCGCTTGCCGGCGAACCGGTGGAGCTAGAAGTCGAAGGGGAAACCCTGGTCCTGGAGCCGGACGAACTTTTGGTCGAGGCCGCCGCACCCGAGGGCTTCGCCGCCCAGGCCAAGGGCGGCTTCGTGGCCGCGCTGGATACCCGGGTGGACGAAGGGCTGCTCCTCGAAGGCCTTGCCCGCGACCTGATCCGGCTCATCCAGCAGGGGCGCAAAGAAATGGACCTCTTCGTCGCCGACCGCGTCCGGCTCCGCTACCGGGCGAGCGGCAAGTACGAGGAGGCGCTCAACGCCCACGCCGACCGCATCGCCGAGGAAACCCTGGCGGTGGAGCTCGTCCCCGGCGAGCCCGAAGGCCACCGGGTACAGGTCGAGGACGAGTACGGCCGGGCCGAGATCGGGATCGAGCGGGCCGGGTAAGGGGGCCGCCGGCCTCCCTAGACCAAGACCTTCCGGGACTTGTCGGCGAAGAAGCGCTGGCGCTCGATCAGGTCCTTGAGGGTGGTCTTCGAGAGCACGTCGCGGACGGCAAAGTCCACCTGGCGCCAGAGCTCCTCGGTGGCGCAGGCGCCGGCCGCCCAGCAGCTCCCCGGGTCCTCGATGCAGCCCACCGGGGCCACGCTGCCCTCGAGGGTCTCCACCACCTCGAGGGCGGTGATCTCCTCCGGCGGCCGGGCGAGCTTGTAGCCGCCCTTGGCCCCCCGGACGCTCTTAATGAAGCCCGCCCGGCGGAGCGCCGAGGCGATCTGCTCCAGGTAGTGCTGGCTGATCTTCTGGGCTTCCGCCACCTCTTTCAGGGGCACCGGATCCGGCCCACGGGAGCCGATCTCAAGAAGCGCGCGAAGTCCGTACTGGGCACGGGTCGAGATCCACATGGACTCATTTTAACCCCTAAATCCCGTATGGATTTGCTAGATTTTTCGCACCGCCAGCAGCCCGAGCAGGAAGAACGCGCTCTCCACCAGGATGATGGTGGCCCCGCTGGGAACGTCGTAGAGGTAGGAGGCGATCAACCCGGCGATCACGCCGGCGACCCCCAGGACGACCGCGAGCAGGGTCATCTGGGCGAAGGTCCTGGAAAAGAGCCGGGCGGTGGCCGCCGGGATGACCAGGAAAGCGGCCACCAGCAGGATCCCCACTACCTTGACCGCGCTCACCACCACCGCCGCCACCATGGCGGTGAGCAGGTAGTCGTCGAAGAGCACCGGCAGCCGGTCGGCCCGGGCCAGGTCGCGGTCGAAGGTGGCGTAGGCCCAGCGCTCCCAGAAGGGAAAGAGAAGCAGCGTCACCGCCGCCACCAGCGCCACCGCCCCGAGGTCGGCCGGGGTCACCGCCAGGATCGAGCCGAAGAGGTAGGCCATGGCGTCGGCGGTGTACTCGCTCTTGAGCGCGAGCAGCACCACGCCGAACGCCACCGAGAGCGAGAAGAAGACGCCCACCGCGGTGTCGCCGCCGAGCTCGGTGCGCTCCCGCACCCAGGCGATCAAAAGCGCGATCAAAACGGTGAAGGGCAGGGCCACGTAGAGCGGCTCCGCGTCCAGGAAAAGGCCGAGCGCCACCCCGCCCAGGGCGGCGTGGGCGAGCCCCGAGCCCAGAAAGCTCATCCGCCGCTGCACCACGAAGACGCCGAAGTAGCTGGCGGTCGCCCCCACCAAGAGCCCGGCGAGCAGGGCCCGCTGCATGAAGGGCAAACTCAGGAGGTCAAGCATCGCGCGACCCCACGCTAAAGCTGAGCTCGTGCGGGTGACCCACGTGGCCGAAGGCCCGGCGCAGGCACTCGTCGGAAAGCGCCCGCTCGGGAGGGCCGAAGCCGATCACCCGGCGGTTCAGGACCAGCACGTGGGTGGCGTGGTGCCGGGCCGCCTCCCAGTCGTGGGTGATCATCAAGACGGTGGCGTCGTGCTCGCGCTGGTAGCGCTCCAGCATGCGGTACATGTCGGCCTCGCCGAGCACGTCCATGCCGGTGGCGGGCTCGTCGAGGAGCAAGAGCCGGGGCCGGCGCACGAAGGCCCGGGCCAGGTAGACCCGCTGCAGCTCGCCGCCGGAGAGCCGGGCCAGCCGGCGGTAGGCGAGCTCCTCGCCGCGGACCCGGCGGAGGGCCTCGAGGCTCGCCTCCCGCTCCACCGGGGAGAGCCGGAAGGGCCAGCGCCGGCGGATCCCGGTGGCCACCAGCTCGATGGCGAGCGCGGGGAAGCTCCGGTCCAGGGTCTTGAACTGAGGCACGTAACCGAGCCACTCGGCGGGCGCCCGCGGCGCCGGCACCCCGAAGACCAGGACCCGCCCCGAACTCGGGCGCAGAAGCCCGAGGACGAGCTTCAAGAGCGTGCTCTTCCCCGCCCCGTTGGGGCCGATGATGGCCACGAACGCCCCGGCGGGAACCTTGAGGTTGATCCCCTCCAGGGCGGTGTAGGTGCCGAACCGGACGCTGACGTCCTCGAACTCGACGGCAAACTCCACGAAAGCTCAGTATAGCGCTTGGAAATAAAGGGAAAACCAGTCCGAAAGTCCTTCCCAGGCGGCCTCGCCCCTGCGGGGCAGGTAGGTGACGTCGCCGGGCTCCCGGCGGAACCAGGTGTACTGCCGCCGGGCGTAGCGCCAGACCGCCCGCCAGTCGGCCTCGATCGCCTCCTCCAGGGTGAGCTCGCCCTCGAGGTGGCGCACCACCTCCTTGTAGCCGATCGTCTGGAGCGCGGTGGGCATCTCGGGGTAGGCCGCAAGCAGCCCCCGTACCTCCTCGACCAGCCCGGCTTCGAACTGGGCCCGGGCGCGGGACTGGATGATGGGGAGCAGGGCCTCGCGCTCGGGCCAGAGGATCAGCTTCTTGTAGGCGAACCGGGGCCTCCGCCAGGGCAGGCGGGCCGGCGGGGTCCCGGTCTGGCGCAGGATGAAGAGGGCCCGCAGCAGCCGCCGGGGGTTCCTGCCCACACGGGCGGCGTCCTCCGGGCTCGCCCCGGCCAGCTCCTGGAAGAGGGCGTCGACGCCGCGGGCCTCGAGCTCGGCCTCGAGCGCGGCCATGAGACCGGGCTCGGGCGGGGGCACCTTGGGGATGCCCTGGGAGAGCGCCCGGATGTAATAACCGGTCCCCCCAACCACCAGGGGGAGCTTTCCCCGGCTCAGCACGTCGGCGATCGCCGCCTCGGCCAGGTCCAGGAATCGGACCACGCTCATCTCCTCGCTGGGGAGGAGCACGTCCACCAGGTGGTGGGGCACCCGGGCAAGCTCGTCCTTGGTGGGCTTGGCGGTGCCGATGTCGAGGCCCTGGTAGACCAGGGTGGCGTCGGCGTTGACGATCTCCAGGCCCCGCTCCTCGGCCAGCCGGAGCGCCAGCGCGCTCTTGCCGGTCGCCGTGGGGCCGGCGAGCACCGGGATCGCGGGGGTCACCGCTTTGGTTTTACCACGTGGCAGCGGCGGCAGCGGGGCTCGTAGGTCTCGGCCGCCCCCACCAGCACCACCGGGTCGTCGTAACTCGCCGGCTCGCCGTCGATCAGACGCTGGGTCCGGGTGGCGGGGGCGCCGCAGCGCACGCAGACCGCGGTCAGCTTCTCCACGAACTCGGCCCGGGCCAAAAGGGCGGGGACCGGTCCGAAGGGCTCGCCGCGGAAGTCCATGTCGAGCCCGGCGACGATCACCCGCACCCCGGCGTCGGCCAGGCGCTCGGCGAGCGTGATCAGTCCGTCGTCGAAGAACTGCCCCTCGTCCACCGCCACCAGGTGGGGGAAGGGGCGCTCCAGGGCCTCGAAGAGGGCACCGCTACTCTCCACCGGCACCGCCTCGATGCGGGTGCCGTCGTGGCTGGTGACGTCGGTCTTGTGGTAGCGGTCGTCGAGCTTGGGCTTGAAGACCTGCACCCGCTGGCCGGCGATCAGGGCGCGCTTGACCCGGCGGATCAGCTCCTCGGACTTGCCCGAGAACATCGGGCCGACGATGACCTCGATCCAGCCCGGGGCGGGAAAAAGCGGTGGCGTGGTCATGGCAGGCAACGAAAAAGGGCCCGCGGGTCGCGGGCCCGGGAGCTAGGCCTTGGTCTTCTTGCGGCGCAGGTTCTTTTTGTAGGAGTCGCCGTAGCGCCGCTGGAAGCGCTCGACCCGGCCCTCGGTGTCGACGAAGCGCTGCTGACCGGTGTAGAACGGGTGGCAGGCGGAGCAAACCTCGACGTGGATCTCGGACTTGGTGGAGTAGGTCTCGATGACGTTGCCGCAACCGCAGATGATGCGGGCGGGCACGAGCTTCGGGTGGATCTCTTTCTTCATCTTCGTACCTCCGCGCACGGGCTTGGTCGTGCGCCAAACACCGACCCAACTTACCAAAAAGCCCGCCCCCTGGCAATGCCCCGGGCTAGCCCCTACACTGGACCCGTGAAGAAGCTGCCTCGGATGCTGCTGCTTTTGGGCCTGGGCCTGCTCGCCGCCTGCACCACCCCGCCGGTGACGATCGGGCTCTCAAACGTCACCCTGGACCTGACGGTGGCCATGGACAGTGCCGGAAAGGTGCTCTTTCCAGAAAGTCCGGTGGCCTTCGAGAACCCGCTTCCGGGCGTCAGCGTCGCCTCGGTGACCATCCGCGGCCAGGCCCGGCTGGCGCAAAGCGCCCAGCTGAGCTTCGACGTCTACGCCGCCGACGCCAGCCCCGCCGACCTGGGCTGCACCAAGGTGGGGACGATCGCCACCGGCTACTTCTACGCCTGCGACCCGGGAACCCCGGGGGTTGACAAGGTCAGCCAGGAGACCCTGGCCTTCCACAACACCGCCGGCCCGGTCCCCCTGACCCTGAGCGGGGAGGTATTGGCCCGCGGCATCAACCGCCGGAGCCTGTACCTGGGGGCGGTCGTGAGCGGCGGCACCGCCGGCAACAAGCTCTACCTGGAAAGGCTTTCGGCGACGATCCAGCTGAACGTCGGCAAGTAGCCCGTGCCGCTACTTCAAGAGCTCCTGCCAGCGGTCGTAAGGCATGAAGCCGACCTCCTTTTTGCCGTTGATGAAGAAGGTCGGGGTGCCGTCGACCCCCAGGGCGAGGGCGAGCTCCCGGTCGAAGCGGACGCGGGCCTGGGCCTCCTCGCTCGTTAAGCAGGCGCGGAAGGCCTCGGGGTCGAGGCTGAGCTGACGGGCGTAGTCGGTGAGTTTCCCGGTGAGCGCCTCGCCCTCGAGGCCGGCCCAGTCGTTCACCGCCCGAAAGAGGAGCAGGTGGTAGTCGAGGAAACGGTCTTGGGACTGATCAAAGGCGCAACCGGCGGCGACGCTGGCCATGAAGACGTCGTCCTGGCCCTGGAAGGGCAGCGAGCGGAAGACGTAGCGCACCTTACCGGGCTCGACGTAGTCGGCGACCAGGCGCGGGAGGACTTTTAGCGCGTGGTCCCGGCAGTGGGGACAGCGGTAGTTGGAGAACTCCACCACCGCGACCGGGGCCTCGGGGCGGCCCAAGACCACGTGGGCCTTCAGTAGGGGATCGGGGTTTTCGATGGTGGTTTCCGGCGCCGGGGCGGCCGGGGACGGCTTCCCCCGACCGAGCAGAACGATCCCGCCGATGAGCAAGACCGCGACCGTCGCGATGATGGCGAAGATGACCCGCTGCATGGCTCTTCTTTACCCTCCCTCTCGATGAGAAGCTACTTCCACTGCATCCGGTAGAGCTCGACCACCTCCTGGGAAGTGGTGGCCTCCTCGGGCTTCTTGTCGTCCCGGTACCGGAGGAAACGGGGGAAGCGGAGCGCGAGCCCCCGCCCCTCCTTGACCTTGCCGTAGGCGCAGGTGTGGTTGGGGCTCAGGGTGATCTCCTGGGCCTCCACCTCGATCACCAGCCCGGGCTCGAACCAGACGTCGGGCTCGAGGAGCGCCCAGACCCGGGGCGAGGGCTCCTCGCGGCGGAGGGGGTCGAGGCGCTGGGGCAGGATCTTTTGCAGGTCCTCGTCGGTAAAGCCCGAGCCCACCTTGGAGACGGTCTCGAAGCGGTCCTCCTCGGGGTTGTAGGTGGCGACGAGGAGCGAGCCGTAGGTGCCGCTGCGGCGCCCCCGGCCCCACCAGGCCCCGACCACCACCACGTCCAGGGTGTCGGCCAGGCGGCCGCCGGCGGCGCGCTTGAACTTGACCCACTTGAAGCCGCGCTTGCCGGCCTCGTAGTTGCCGTCGGGCTTCTTGCACATCAGCCCCTCGTCGCCGACCTCCAGCGCCTCCTCGTAGAAGGCCTCGAGCTCCTCGACGGTCTCGATCCAGCGGGCGGTCGAGGGCTCGAAGCGCTCCGAGGGGGGCACGAAGGACTCGAGCCGCTTGCGCCGCTCCACCAGCGGCAGGTCGAGCAGGGGCTCGCCGTCCAGGTAGAGGAGCTCGAAGACGTAGGCCCGCACCGGGTAGCGCTCCATCAACGCCTCGGTGAGGTGCTTGACCTTGCGGTTCAGGACGTACTGGAAGGGCAGCGGCTCGCCGGTGACGGGGTCGTGGACCACCGCCTCGGCCTCGAGGATGTAGGGCTTTTTGAGGTGCTCGCGGAAGGCCTCGAGCAGGTCCGGGTACTGATGGGTGATGTTCTCGATCCGCCGGGAGTAGATCCAAAACCGCTCGCCGTCATAGTGCACCTGGATGCGCTCGCCGTCGTACTTGTACTCGGCGATGTGACGGCCCAGCTTCTTCATGATCATCTCCGGCGAGGGCAGCCGCTCGGCGAGCATCATCCGGATCGGCTTGCCCACCTGGACCTGGACCTGGGCCAGGGCCTCCTCGCCCTTGAGGGCGAGCTCGGCGACGTAGGCGAGGTCGGAGGTGAGGTTGTAGGCCCGCTCCAGGAGCGGCCGCTTGCCGCGATCGCCGAGCACCGCCTGGGCCAGGGCCTCGAGGATGGTGGCCTCCCCCACCCCCAGCCGCAGCCGGCCGGTGACGATGCGGAGGATGTAGACCGCTTCCAGCGGGCTCGCCCGCTTGAGGAGCGCCGCCAGCCGTTCCCGTTTCCTGAGCTGGGAGCCGGGCCCCGAGTCCTGGGCCAGGGCGAGCAGCTCCTGGTAGACCTCGAGCAGGGGGATGCCGCCCTCGCGCTCGGGCAGAAGCTCCTCCGCCACCCGGCCCAGGTCGCCGACCTCGCGCACCCGCTTCCAGACCTCGCCCTCGTCGGCGCCGAGGGCGAGCGCCAGGGCCTTGGCCGCCTCCTTCTCGGCGACGCCGAACTCCAGGCCCAGAAACTCCGGCGCCACCCGGCCGGTGAGCAGGAGCACCGCCTTGGGCAGCTCCTCGGGGGAAAGCTCGGAAAAGAGCTCGGAGAGCATGCGGATGATCTCGAGACGGCCGCTCTCGGCCTCGATTCTCGCCAGGTACTCGGCGAAGCGTTTGAAGGTCATGCCTCCACTTTAATAGGCTGGGCGCGTGCGGGTTCTCGCGATCGACACCGCCACCCCCTACCTGGTGCTGGGCAGCCCGGAGGCCGAGCTCGCCCTGCGGGCCGAACGGCGGCACAACGAGCTTTTGGTGCCCGCCCTCGAGCGCTTCCTGGCGCGCGCCGGGCTTTCGCCCGAAGGGCTCGAAGGGGTGGCTGCCGGCCAGGGCCCGGGCTCCTACACCGGACTCCGGGTGGGGCTCGCCTTCGCCCAGGGGCTGGCCCGGGCCCTCGGCGTCCCCTTCGTCGGGGTGGACACCCTGGCCGGGGTGGCCGCGCGGGTGCCGGGCGAGGTGGCGGTGGGCCTCTCCGCCCGGAACCGCCTGGTCTACGCCGCCCTCTACGACGCCGGCCGCCTCCTCCGGGGTCCCGAGAAGCTCACCGCCGACGAGTTTTCCAGACTCTCCCCCTGCCGCCTCCTGGACGCGCCCCCCTCCGGGCGGGCCCTGGCCCGTCTGGCGGCCGAGG
The DNA here is from genome assembly GCA_027061845.1 of Thermaceae bacterium. Lineage (GTDB taxonomy): Bacteria > Deinococcota > Deinococci > Deinococcales > Marinithermaceae > WFXV01. The sequence continues at coordinate 62,506 of JAMOVS010000002.1, read as the reverse complement.
CGCTGCAAAAGGGGGAACGGGGCTTCCAGGCCCACTACCTTTAGGACCCCGGCTGGTACAATCAGCCCAGTTATGAGAAAGCTTCTCGTGTTCTTAATGGCCGCGGTGCTGCTGGCCCTGCCGGCGGCCGCCAAGAGCCTGACCGCGATCGTTCCCAGCCGCCCGGTGATGGTCCTCTACACCCAGAACCTGGCGGTGAAAAAGGCCTTTTTCGTCGACTTCCAGGCCGAGCTCAAGCGGCAGAAGCTGACCCTCGAGGACCTGATCGAGCTCTTCGCCGGCGACGAAAAACCCGGCGACCAGGAACTCGACGAGCTCAAACGCTACCTCAAGCTCTTCAGCCTGGACGCGGTCGGCGAGGAAGGGATCCTCGCCGTCTACCCGGACGGCAGCCTTCTGGCGCTGGCCCGCCCCTCGGCCCGGGTCCGGGAGACCTTCTTCCGGGACCTCCGCGAGGTTCTCGGTAGGACCCGGCCGATGAACGGCTGGAACGTGAAGTACCTCGATCAGGAGGGCGACCTCGCGTTGATCGCGGGCTACCGCGACGGCCTGGCCCTGCTCCTGGTGAGCCCGAACCCCGAAGACTCGATTGCCCTCGGCTTCCTCAAAGGAGACGCCGCCACCGGGGTGCGGCTCCCCTTAGCTGGTGATGTGGTGTTCTACCTCGACGCCCGGCCCCTGGAGCCGCTGATCCAGGGCGCCGCCCAAAGCCTCCCGCCCCGGGTGGTGAACGCGCTCCTCGCCCCCAAGGAGTACGCCGCCGCGCTCACCGTGGTCAAGCAGGGCCTCGAAAGCCAAAGCCGCTTCGTCCTCGACCCCGAGGCGGACCCCGCGCTCGCCAAGCTGCTGCTCCCGGAAAACTGCCGCCCCTGGCCGCTCGAGACCTTTCCCCGGGCCCAAACGGTCGCGAGCTACTGCTTCTCCCTGCCCGAGTTCGGGGACTACCTCTCCGAGCTTTCCGCCGCCGCCGGTTTCGAACTCCCGCTGGACCTCTCCGCCTTCGGCGATCGCCTGGCCCTCGTTAGCCTGGTGGTGCCTACCGAGAACCCCGCCGAGCTGATGCAGAAGCCGCTCGGCGACATGCTCCTCTACCTCGAGGCCAGAGACGACCTCACCGCCGAGACCACCCTGATGAGCTGGCTCCAGATGTTCGCCGCCAGCAGCACCCCCGAGGGCCAGGGCGGCTTCGAGGTGAGCCGCTACGACGTCGGCCCCTACCAGGGGAAGAAGATCACCCTGGGAATCGGCCAGCCGGTCTTCCTCTTCAACCTCGGCGACCGCCTGGTGCTGGCCACCAGCGAGGTGGCCGCCCAGACCCTGGCCGGACCCCGGCTCAAGGACGATCCCGACTTCGCCCGCTGGGCCGGCCGCATCCCCGAGGACGCGGTCCTGGAAAGCTACAGCAACGCCCGCGGCGCCTTCAAGATCCTCGGCGAGCAGCTGGCGGCGACCACCCCGCTCTTCGTCGAGGACCCGGAAGAGCTGCCGGCGATGATGGAGTTCAACCGCCGCCTGGCCAAGTTCTTTGAGTTTCTCGACCAGCGCCTGGGGGTTAGCATCGCCTACACCCGCGTTCGGGGCAACGTCCGGGTCAGCGAGGGCATGACGGAGGTGCGCTGGTAGGCTTCCAAAATCCCCTCTGGCTGGGGCTCCTGCCCCTGGTCGTCCCGCTGCTCTACTGGCTGGCGGCCCGCCGGCGACCGGCGGTCCGCCCGGTCGCCGGCCTCTTCCTCTGGAAACGCCAGCCGGGCCGCCGCTTCCGCCCCCGGCCCCGGGCCCTGCTCCTGCCGCTGGCGGGGGCCCTCCTGGTGCTCGCGATCGCCGGCCCCGAGCGGGCGGCGAAACACCCCCAGATCGCCGTCGTCCTCGACCGCAGCGCCTCGATGGCGGCGGGCAGCCGCTGGCAAAAAGCCGCCGCGACGCTATGGGAGCTGCTCCGGGGCCGCAAGAGGGCGGTGCTGGTCCTGGCCGGAAACGCCCCGGAAGTCCTCGGACCCGGCCCCCCCGGCGAGCTGCTGAAGGCGCTCGAAGCCCGGCGGCCGGGGGACCGCAACCCCGACGCCGAAGCCGCCCTGCTGGCGGCCGCCCGCGCCCTCCCCGGAGCCCCCACCGTCTGGCTAGGCGACCAGGACCCGAGCGCGACCGACGCCTACCTCCCGGTCGCCGGCCGGGAGGAGAACGCCGGCATCACCCACCTGGGGAGGGACCTGCTGGTGCTCGGCCACCGGGGGAACGCCCCCCGCCGGGTGCGGGTCCGGGTCGACGGCCAGGTGCATGAGCTCACGCTCCCCGCCCGGGGCTTCAAGACCCTCCCGCTGGCCGCCGGCGACCGCCACCAGGCCGAGATCCTAACGGGCGACGCGCTCGCCCTGGACGACCAGAGCGTCTATCTCCGGGCCCAGCCCCGGGTGCGGGTGACCTCCGACCACCCGGCGATCCTGCGGCTGCTCGCGCTGCTGGAGGCGAAGCCCGACCCCCGGGGCGGGATCGCGGTGATCGAGGGCGTTCCCGAAAACCCCGATCGCCCCACCCTGGCCTTCGCCGGAGAGGCGGAGGGCACCGCGGTGGTCGCCGACCGCGAGGCCGGCCACCCCTTCCTCACCGGCGCCGCCCTGCTCGGCGAGGAGCTCGCCGTCCCCCCGCCGCCGGGCGGCGGCCTGGCCCCGATCGCGGTCGACGCCGCCGGCCGGGGGCTGATCTATAGCGACGGCCAAAGCCTCTACCTGCCGCCGATCGACACCCTGGCGGACAAGCCCTACTTCCCGGTCCTGGTCTACAACTTCTTCGCCCCCCACCTGCGGGCGGCGAAACCGCTGGGGGCGGACGGGGTGCGCCGGCCCGGCCTCCGGGGCGGCGTGGCCTACGTCCTAGAAAACCCCGAGGAAACCCTCCTTCCCGCAGGCGACCCGGCTCGGCCGCTGGCGGAGGGTCGGCGCCCGCTGGCGCCCTTCTTCCTCCTCCTGGCGGCGGCGCTTTTGCTGCTGGAGAGCCGGCTTTAGGTAGACTCGAGCCATGCAGGTCCGCCCCCTCACTCCGGACGACGAGGCCCGGCTGGCCGAGCTCGAGGCCGCCGCCCTCAAACCCCACCAGCGCGAGCGCACCAACCCCGCAGCGATCGTCTTCTTCTCCCGCAGCGGCCACAGCTTCGTGGCCGAGGAGGACGGCCGTCCGCTCGGCTTCGTGCTGGCCCAGCCCCTCTGGCAGGGCGACCGGGCCACCGTGCTCGCCACCCGGCTGGTGGCGAACTCCCCCGAGGTCCGGGAAGCGCTCCTTACCGCCCTCACCAAGTCCGCCTACGACGCCGGCGCCTACGAGGTCGCCGTGGTCGGCGACGAGCTCGAGGCCGACACGCTCACCGCGCTCGGCTTCGTCGCCGGCCCCCGCCTCTTCGTGCGGGCGCTGGGGAGCCGGGGGGCCCGGGGCGAGCACCGGGGTGTTTTAGAATAGTCGGCATGAACCGGGTCCTGCTCGGCGTTCGCGGCGCCGAAACCGAGGAGCAGATGCGCCGGGTCGTCGAGGCCCTGCGGGGCCTCGAGGGCGTCGGTCGGGTCGAGGTCCCCCAGCCGGGCCAGGTCCTGGTGGAGTACGACCCCCACCGCCTCACCGTCATGGACCTGATCCGGGCGGTTCGGGAAGAGGGATTTCTCGCCGGCATGCTCTAGGTGGTATTCTGGTCTCGGAGACCGGCCGGGGCGCCCCCCGCCGGAAGCAAGCCATGACACCCCCAAAAGCTACCCGCGTTTTGTCCCCCGTTGGGGAGGAAAGGAGCCTTTATGTATAAAGACGCCTTCGGAGCCCTCAAAACCCTGGAGACCCAGGCCGGCCCGGTGCGCTACTTCGACGTAATGGAGCTCGAGCGCCAGGGCATCGCCGAGGTCTCAAAGCTCCCGTTCTCGATCCGCGTCATGCTGGAAAGCCTCCTCCGGAACGTGGACGGCTTTTCCGTCACCGAAGAGGACGTGGTAAGGCTCGCCAACTGGCAGCCCGACCCCGGCGAGATCAACGTGCCCCTGAAGCTCGCCCGGGTGGTGCTGCAGGACTTCACCGGCGTGCCCGCGGTGGTGGACCTCGCCGCCATGCGGAGCGCCATGGCCCGCTTCGAGAAGGACCCCAAGAAGATCAACCCCCACGTCCCCTCCGACCTGGTCATCGACCACTCGGTCCAGGTCGACTTCTTCGGCACCACCTACGCCCTCTTAAAGAACTCCGAGCTCGAGTACCAGCGCAACCGCGAGCGCTACCAGCTCCTCAAGTGGGGTCAGAACGCCCTCGCCTCCTTCCAGGTGGTGCCTCCGGGCCAGGGCATCATCCACCAGGTCAACCTGGAAAAGCTCGCCCAGGTGGTGATGACGCGCAAGGCTAACGGCGAGACCTACGCCTTCCCCGACAGCCTGGTCGGCACCGACAGCCACACCGTGATGATCAACGGCCTCGGCGTGCTCGGCTGGGGCGTCGGCGGCATCGAGGCCGAGGCGGTGATGCTGGGCCAGCCCTACTACATGCTGGCCCCGCGGGTGGTCGGCTTCAAGCTGACCGGCGAGCTCCCCGAGGGGGCCACCGCCACCGACCTGGTGCTCACCATCACCGAGATGCTCCGCAAGCACGGGGTGGTGGGCAAGTTCGTCGAGTTCTACGGCCCTGGGGTGAAGAAGCTCGCCCTCGCCGACCGGGCGACGATCGCCAACATGGCCCCCGAGTACGGCGCCACCATGGGCTTTTTCCCGGTAGACGAGGAGACCCTCCACTACCTCCGCCTCACCGCCCGGCCCGAGGCCCTCGTGGACCTGGTCGAGCGCTACACCAAGGCCACCGGCCTCTTCCGCACCGGCGAGGAGGAGACCCTCTACTCCGAGCACCTCGAGCTCGACATGAGCACGGTCGAGCCCAGCCTGGCGGGCCCCAAGCGCCCCCAGGACCGGGTCACCCTCTCCGGGCTTAAAGCGAGCTTCAAGGAGCACCTGACGAAGCCGCTCACCGAGCGCGGCTTCGGGCTAAAAGAAGACGAGCTCGACAAGAAGGTGATGGTCGAGCGCCCCGACGAGGACTTCCTCCTCCACCACGGCTCGGTGGTGATCGCCGCCATCACCTCCTGCACCAACACCTCGAACCCCTCGGTGATGATCGGCGCCGGCCTGGTGGCCAAGAAGGCGGTCGAGCGCGGGCTCGACACCAAGCCCTGGGTCAAGACCAGCCTCGCCCCCGGCTCCCGGGTGGTCACCGACTACCTGGAGCGGGCCGGGCTGCTCTCCTTCCTCGAGGCCCTGCGCTTCCACCTGGTGGGCTACGGCTGCACCACCTGCATCGGGAACTCCGGCCCGCTGCCCAAGGACATCGCCGAGGCGATCGAGAAGGGCGACCTGGTCACCGCCAGCGTCCTCTCCGGCAACCGCAACTTCGAGGGCCGGGTGAACCCGTTGGTCAAGGCCAACTACCTGGCGAGCCCGATGCTGGTCGTCGCCTACGCCCTGGCCGGCCGGGTGGACATCGACCTGGCGAACGAACCGGTGGGCTACGACCCGAACGGCGAGCCGGTCTACCTGAAGGAGATCTGGCCGAGCCAGGAGGAGATCCAGGCGGCGATCCGGGAGAGCCTCTCGCCGGAACACTTCGAGAAGGAGTACGCCCACGTCTTCCAGGGCGACGAGCGCTGGCAGAGCCTAAAGGCCCCGACCGGCGAGCTCTACGAGTGGGACCCCAGCTCCACCTACATCCAAGAGCCCCCCTTCTTCAAGGACATGCCCCTCGAGCCGCCGCCCCCGAGCGACATCCGGGGCGCGCGGGTGCTCGCCCTCTTCGGCGACTCGATCACCACCGACCACATCTCCCCCGCCGGCGCCATCCCGCCGGAGTCGCCGGCCGGCCGCTACCTCCTCGAGCGCGGGGTGCCGGTCTCCGAGTTCAACACCTACGGCTCCCGCCGCGGCAACCACGAGGTGATGATGCGGGGCACCTTCGCCAACATCCGCATCAAGAACCTGCTCCTCGGCGGCAAGGAAGGCGGCTTCACCATCAAGTTCCCCGAGGGCGAGGAGATGTGGATCTTCGACGCCGCCATGAAGTACCAGGAGGAGGGCACGCCCCTCGTCGTCCTCGCCGGCAAGGAGTACGGCACCGGCTCCTCCCGCGACTGGGCCGCGAAGGGCCCGGCGCTACTCGGGGTCAAGGCGGTGATCGCCGAGAGCTTCGAGCGCATCCACCGCTCCAACCTGGTGGGGATGGGCGTTCTGCCCCTCGAGTTCAAGCCCGGCGAGTCCTGGAAGACGCTCGGGCTCACCGGCCGCGAGGTCTACGACATCACCGGCGTCGAGGAGGGGCTCGAGCCCCATAAGACCCTCACCGTCACCGCCACCCGGGACGACGGCTCCCAGGTGACCTTCGAGGTCACCGCCCGGCTCGACACCCCGGTCGAGGTCGAGTACTACAAGAACGGCGGCATCCTGCAGACGGTGCTTAGGAAGCTGATCCGGAGCTAGCCTACCCCCTCACCACCGCTGCCCCCGGGGCCCGCCCCCGGGGGTAGCATCTTCCTATGCCCGCCTACGTCGGCGTCTACCTGGCCCGCCTCGAGATGCCCTGGGTGAAGAGCCTCAAAGAGAAACGGGCCCTGGTGCGGCCGGTGATCGAGCGCATCCGCGCCCGTTTCCCGGTCTCCGCCGCCCGGATCGAAGGCCTCGACGAACACGGCTGGGAAACGGTCGGTTTCGTAATCATCAGCAACGACCCCAAGACCGCCGAACGGGTGCTCGCCGAGGTCGCCGACTACCTGAGCCAGAACGGGAGCTACCGCCTCCAGGACGAGCGGCTCGAGGTGGTGCGCTGGGACACGGACGAGCCCGCCTCCCTGTTCTAAGATGGCGGCCATGGACCCGAAACTCCGCAAAGAGGTCTTGCGCAAGCTGCACTACGGCGTCTACGTGCTCACCGCCAAGAAGGACGAGGACTACGCCGGCGCGCTGGTCACCTGGGTCTCCCAGGCCTCGTTCGAGCCGCCGCTGGTGATGCTCGCCCTCCGGAAGGACTCCAAGGTCTACGAGCTGGTCAGGGAGACCGGCCGGGCGGCGGTCCACATCCTGGCCGAGGGGCAGAAAGACCTCGCCGCCGACTTCTTCAAGGCCACCCGGGTCGAGGGGAACACGATGAACGGCCACCCCTTTCGCCTGGAAGAGGGTCTCCCCATCCTGGAGGAGATCCCCTGGTACTTCCGCATCGAGGCCCGGGAGTGGGCGGCCGGCGGCGACCACGGGGTGCTGGTCGCCGAGGTGGTGGCGGTGGGAAAAAACCGGGAGGCCGAAGCCTCCCTGTGCCTCCGGGATACCGGCTGGAGCTACGGCGGCTAAGCGAGGCGCTCGAGCGCCATCGCGGTGGCCCCGCCGGTCCCGTGGCAGACGGCGGCGAGCCCGCGCTCGCCGTCTTTTTTCTCCAGCACGTTCAAAAGCGTCACCAGAATCCGCGCTCCCGAGGCCCCGATCGGGTGCCCCAGCGCGATCGCCCCGCCAAAGACGTTGAGCCGCTCCCGGGGCACCCCGAGCAGGCGCTCAAAGAGCAGGTTGTTGAGGGCGAAGGCCTCGTTGTTCTCGAAGTAGTCGAAGTCCCCGATGTCCATCCCGAGCCGGTCGAGGAGCTTTTTCACCGCCGGAACCGGCGCCTCGGGGAAGCGCCAGGTCTCGCCCGCGTGCATGGTTCCGCCCAGGATGCGGGCGAGGGGTTTCAGCCCGTGGCGCTCAAGCGCCTCCTTGCTCGCGAGCAAGAGCGCCGCCGCCCCGTCCGAGATCTGGCTGGAGTTGCCGGCGGTGAAGACGCCGTCTTTTTTGAACGCAGGGCGCAGGGCGGCGAGGGCCTCCTTGCTGGTGTCGGGCCGGATGCCCTCGTCGGCCTCGAGCAGCGCCGGGCCCTTCTTGCTCCTCACCTCGATCGGCGCGATCTCGGCGGCGAAGTCGCCGCGCTGGGTGGCCTCGGCGGCCCGGGTCTGGGAGAGGTAGGCGACCTCGTCGAGCTCCTCCCGGGTGATGCCGAACTCGGCCGCGAGGCGTTCGGCCTCGAGGCCCATCGGTTCATTGTTCGTGGGGTCGGTGAGGCCGTCGTAAAGCAAAAGGTCCTTGAGCTCTTCGGGAGCGCCCAGGAGGAACTTGTACCCCCAGCGGGCCCGGTGGGAGAGGAAAAACCCCGCCTGGCTCATCGACTCCACCCCGCCCGCGAGCACCAGCTCGGCCTCCCCCGCCCGGATCGCGGTGGCGGCGTTTTGCACCGCCATCATCCCCGAGGAGCAGACCATGTCCACCGCGTAGCCGTCCTTCTCCTGGGGGATGCCGGCGAGGAAGGCGGCCTGCCGCGGGATGAGCTGGCCGTGGCCGGCCCGGAGCACGTTGCCGAAGACGTAGAAGTCGAGCGCGTCCCCGGAAACGCCGGCCCGCTCCAGCGCCGCCTTCATCGCGTGCGCCGCCAGCTGGGCCGGGGTCTTGGCCTTGAGGCCGCCGCCAAAGCGGCCGATCGGCGTTCTCGCCGCGGATACGATAAAAACTTCACGCATAGCCTCATGCTAACCGAAGGCGGCCGCCTTGTCCCGCGGTGAAAATGGTGGTAGGCTTTAGTTGACAAGCTCTATATGAGGTTTCTTGAAAGGAGGGATGGGTATGCGGAAGTACGTGCGCCGGGTACTGGCCGCCGCCAACGTGCGCGGCGACGTGGAGAACGTCGAGCGGCTGGCCGAGGTGATCGAGAGCGCCGACGTGGACGCGATCGCCCTGGTGGGCGACCTGGCCGGCAAGGAGAAGAAGGCGGAGAGCTACCGGGCGGTCTTCAAGGCGCTGGCCAAGCTGAATAAACCCGCCTTCTACGTCCCCGGGCCGAACGACGCCCCGGTCTACGAGTACCTGCGGGAGGCCTACAACATCGAGGTGGTCTTCCCCTTCCTGCACGGGGTGCACGGCACCTTCGGCTTCGGGCCGGGCTACGTCGTCTTCGCCGGCATGGGCGGCGAGATCGTCGACGACCCCGACTTCATCCGCGAGGAGATCCAAGCGCTCCGCTACCCCGGCTGGGAGGCGGAGTACCGCCTGAAGGTGCTGCGGGAGCTCAAGGACTACCAGAAGGTCTTCCTCTTCGCCACCAAGCCCGAGCACAAGGGCCTCGGCGAGGAGGGGAGCGAGGTGGTCGCCGAGCTGATCAAGACCTTCAAGCCCCGGGTAGCGATCGTCGCCGGCCCCAACCTGCCGGGCGCCGACCTCAAGCACGAGATGCTGGGCACCAGCCTGGTGGTCATGCCCGGGTCGCTCTCCGAGGGCGACTTCAGCGTGATCGACATCAACGACCAGAAGTTCGAGACCGGAAACGTCCGCTAGGCCCAGGCGGCAGGCTTGACGCCGGACTCGATCAGGGCCTCCTTGAGCGCTGCCTTGAGCTCGGGGAGGCCCTCTTTTTTGACCGCCGAGACCGGCACCCCGCGGTAGCGCTCGCGGGCGAGCTCGAGGTCGTAGGGGTCGGCGCGGTCGGTCTTGTTGAGGGCGAGGACCACCGGCCGATCGATGCCGAGCTCGGCGAGGAGCGCTTCCACCGTCTCCTTTCGCTCCTCGAATCCCTCCTCGGAGACGTCGAGGACGTGGAGCAGCACGTCGGCGTCGGCGAGCTCCTCCAAGGTGGCGCGGAAGGCGGTGACCAGGTCCTCGGGCATCTCCCGGATGAAGCCCACGGTGTCGGCGTAGAGGACCTCGCCGAGGCCGGGGAGGAAGCCCCGGCGAACCAGCGGCCTGAGCGTGGCGAAGAGCTTGTCCTCGCCCGCCTCGCCCTTCTTGGCGAGCGCCCGCGCCAGGGTGGTCTTGCCCGCGTTGGTGTAGCCCACCACCGCCACCACCGGCACCCCCTTGCGGCGGCGCTTTTTCCGCGCCTCGCGGCGGCGGCGGGCGATTCGTTCCAGCTCCTTGGAGAGGTCCTGAATGCGCTTTTGCAGGCGGCGGCGGTCGACCTCGAGCTTGGTCTCGCCAGGGCCGCGGGTGCCGATGCCGCCGCCCAGCCGGCTCATCGCCTGCCCCCGGCCCACCAGCCGGGGCAGCAGGTACTTGAGCTGGGCCAGCTCGACCTGGGCCTTGGCCTCGGGCGTCCTCGCGTGCTGGGCAAAGATGTCCAGGATCAGCTGGCTGCGGTCCAGGACCTTCATCTGGGTGAGCCGCTCGACCTCCCGGGCCTGGGCCGGGGTGAGGTCGGTGCCGAAGATCAGGGTGCCGGCGTTTTGGTGGTAGGCGGTGGAGACCAGCTCCTCGAGCTTGCCCCGGCCCACCAGGGTGCGGGGGTCGAGCTCGGGACGAAAGACCAGCTCGGAATGCACCACCACGCCGCCGGCGCTTCTGGCTAGCTCGGCGAGCTCCCTTAGCGCCGCCTCGGCCGCCGGCCCCTCGCCGCGGTCCACGCCCACCAGCACCACCCGCTCCCCGGCCCCGTCCTCGAGCTCGAGCAAGCGCGCCTGACGGCCGAACTCCTCCTCCAGGGCGGCCACCAGGCCGGCCAGGTCGAAGTCCAGCCAGGCCTCGAAGGGGCGCGGGGGCAGAATCCGCCAGTCCTCCTCCTCGGAGGAGGGGGGCACCAGGTGGGCCAGCTGCACCCGGCGGGGCCGGCCGGCTTCCACCTCGAGGGCGGCGATCGCGTCCAGCCGGTTCAAAAAGAGCACCGAGAGGTCGGGCCGGGAAAGGCCCCCCGCCCCGGTGTGGGTGTGCAGCAGGTGGTAGCCGGAAAGCCGGTTTTCCATCCAGGGGCGCTCGGGCAGGGGGAGCTCCTTGGCGTCCCCCACCGCCACCCGGAGCACGTGCCCCTTGCGGTCGATCAGAAGCGATAGCGGCCGGCCCACCTCCTCGGTGAGCTCGGCCAGCCGGTAGGCGAGCTCGCCGGTGAACAACCGGCCGGCGGGAAAACGGCGGCGGTAAAGTCCCGCCACCTTCTTCGCTGTGCTCGGTTTCAACCCTTGCGTTCGTCCGTAGACCTTCTGGATTCCGCCTCACCCCCCGGAAACGCCGGGGACGACGCTTCCGGCGCCCTTAGTTTAGCATGGAGGGGAATGCGGGCGCTGCTGCTTGCCCTGCTCCTGCTCGCCCCCGCCTGGGCCGCCGAGGGCATCGTGGTGCTCGGCGCCGCCCAGTGGAACGGCGAGCCCTCCCCTACCTTCGCCGCCCGGCTGGAAAAGGCGGCCGAGCTCTGGAGGGCCGGCCGTGCCCCGATCATCCTGGTCACCGGCGGCCGTGCCCCGGGAGCCCGCCAAGCCGAGGGCACCGTCGGTTGCCGTTACCTGGAAAAGCTCGGCGTCCCCCGGCGGGCGCTCCGCTGCGAGACCAAAAGCCGGAGCACCTGGGAAAACCTGCTGGCGGCGCGGGCGGTGTTCGGGGACGCGCCCGTCCTGCTGGTCACCGACCGCCCCCACCTACCCCGGGCCCTGCTCTACGCCCGGAGGATCGGGCTCCGGGCCCAGGGGGTGGCGGTGGAGGGAAAGTTCCGCCCCCGCTACCTCTGGCGGGAGCGCGTCTTCTACCTCGCCAGCCTGGTCTTTCCCCGGCTCCCGGCTAGTCGCCACCCTCGCGATCCAGGCTCGCGAGATAGCCCTCAAGCATCCCCCGGAACTGCTCCTTGAAGAGCTCGCGCTCGTTCCGCAAGCGCTCGAGGTCGCGCTGGACCCGCTTTAGGTGCTCCATCGCCTCGCGCAGGGCGCGCTCCTTGGCCGCCTCGGCCTCGGCCCGGATCAGCTCGGCCTCGCGCTCGGCCTGGGCCCGGACCTCCCGGGCGATGCGCTCGGCCGCCACCACCGCCCGCTTCAGCTCGGCCTCCCCCTCCCGGGCCTGGGAAAGCTCCTCCTCCAGCTCCCCCACCCGCTTCTTGCAGGCGGCGAGCTCCTCCTCCAGCGAGGTCACGTAGTCCGCGACCTCCCCCAGGTAGGCGCGGACCTCCTCGACGTCGTAGCCGCGGACCTTGCGCCGGAATTCCTGGTAGCGGATGTCGAGTGGGTTAAAGCCCATCGAAGACCGCCCTTCCTACCCGAACCAAGGTTGCCCCCTCCTCCACCGCCAGCTCGAAATCCTCGCTCATTCCCATCGAACGTTCGGGAAGATTATACCGGTCGGCGAGCCGGCTGAGCTCGGCGAAGACCGAGCGCAAGCGGGCCTCGTCGGGGGTGCGGGGGGCCACGGTCATCAGTCCCCGGACCCGGAGCCGGGGAAGCTCCGAGACCGCCGCCAGGAGCCCGGGGAGCTCCTCGGGCAAAATCCCGTGCTTTTGCGGCTCCCGGCCCACGTTGACCTCGATCAGGACCTCGAGCACCCGCTCGAGCCGGCGGTCGAGCGCCTCGGCCACCCGCAGCGAGTCCAGCGAGTGCAAAAGCTCGAAGCGCCCCATGAACTTGGCCTTGTTTCGCTGCAACGGGCCGATGAAGTGGAAGCGGGCCTCGGGCAGGGCCTCGAGCTTCGGAAGCGCCTCCTGCACCCGGGACTCCCCCAGGGGGAAGTCGCCGTGGGCGAGCACCTTCTCCCGGATCTCTTCGGGAGCGCGCCCCTTGGTCACCACCACCAGGCGAACCGAGGCCGGGTCCCGGCCCGCCCGGCGGGCCGCCGCCTCGATCCGCTCGAGCACCTCAAAAAGCGCCATCAAAGGGCGGCGACGAAGGCCTTGACCAGCCGCCGGAAGACCGGACCGGTGCGCTCGGCGGTCTCCAGCACCTCTTCCTCGGTGGCGTGGTGGTCGCGGTCGGGAATGGCCATGTCGGTGATGGTGGAGACCGCCACCACCCGCGCCCCCAGGTGCCGGAGCGCGATCACCTCGGGCACCGTGCTCATGCCGATGGCGTCGGCACCGAAGCCCCGGAGCATGCGAAGCTCGGCGCGGGAGGCGAAGTTCGGCCCCGAGATGGCGACGTAGACGCCCTCCCGGAGCAGGATCTTCTCCTCCAGCGCCACCCGCTGGAAGAGCCCCCGAAGCCCGGGATCGTAGGCGTCGAACATCACCGGGAAGCGGGGGCCGAGCCGCTCGTCGTTGGGGCCCCGGAGGGGGGTGTCGCCCATGAAGTTGATGTAGTCGGTGTGGAGCATGATGTTCCCGGCCTCGAAGTTCGGGTCGAGCCCCCCCGCCGCCGAGGTCAGGAGGAAGGTCTTCGCCCCCAGGAAGTAGCCCACCCGCACCGGGAAGACCACCTGGTCCATGGGGTAGCCCTCGTAGTAGTGCACCCGGCCCTTGTAGACCAGGACGCGCTTGCCGGAAAGGCGGCCGAAGATCAGCTTGCCCTCGTGCCCGGGCGCGGTGGAGACGGGAAAGTGCGGGATCTCGGCGTAGGGGATCGCCGCCTCGACCTCGACCTCGTCGGCCAGGGGACCGAGCCCCGAACCCAAGACGATGCCGAGCTCGGGCTCGAAGGCGGTCTTTTCCCGAATCGCCTGGACGCTCGCCTGGATGCGTTCGTAGAGGCCTTCCATGCCTTGGATTGTACTCTCACCGCAGCTTCACCGGGAAAACGTAGGTTAACCCCATGCGAAGGGGAATTTTGCTGGTCTTCCTGCTCCTCTCCTGGGCCCTGGCCGGCGAGATTCGCGAGGTCCGCGTGGAAGGCGCCGACCCCGTGCTCGCCACCCTGGCGAAGATCGCGCTGCCGGTGCGGGCGGGGGACGAGGTCCGGCCGGAGGAGCTCGAAAAGCTGGCCGAGGCGGTGCGGGAGACCGGCTACTTCGAAAAGGTCGAGGTCACGCTCGAGGACGGCGTGCTCCGGGTCCGGGTGCGGCCCAACCCCCCGATCGCCGAGGTCCGGATCGAAGCCCGGGCCTTCCCGCCGGAGAAGCTCGCCGCCTACCTCGCCGACCAGCTGGCCCTCGCCCCCGGCACCACCTACAACCCGAAAAAGGCGGAACAGGCCCGCCAGCTCCTCGCCGAGCTCTACCAAAAGCAGGGGTTCCCCTTCGCCCCGGCGGTGGAACTGGAGGTGGAACGCCAAGACGACGGCGTCCACCTGGTCTACCGGATTCAGGAAGAGCCCCCGCTCACCGGTCTCAAGATCCAGGGAGCGCACTGGCTGCCCCTGGAGGAGATCAAGGCGGCCTTCCTGCCGCTGATGAAGGAAAAGAAGTTCCGCTGGCCGCTCTACCTCGAGGCCGTCCAGAAAATCGCCTCCCTCTACGCCGAACGGGGCTACCGCGGCAGCGGCGTCGACCCCGAGCGGACCCGCCTCACCGACGGCGTGCTCACGGTGGTCATGCGCGAGCTCAAGGTCGTGGCGGTGGACCCCGACGGCCTGCCGGAGAGCCCGGTCCAGGTCGGCGACCCCTTCAACTACGACCGCATCGTCGAGGAGGTGGCCCGGCTGACCCGGGAGCTGGGCCGGGAGATCCGCTTCGACTTCGACCTGGAGAAGGACGGCGTGCGGGTCCGCTTCGCCCTGGGCGAGAAGAAGTACGGCGTCATCCGCGAGATCCGGATCGAGGGGGCCACCGCCTTCCCCGAGGAGGAGCTCAAGGCCCAGCTGGTGCAGAAGGAGGGCGACCCCTTCTCCCCGCAGCTCGCCCGGGCCGACTTCGAACGCCTGCTCGCCTACTACCGGAAGGCCGGCTACGCCCTGGTCCCGAAACCCGACTTCGCCTTCCAGGACGGCGTCTATACCCAGCGGCTCCACGAGATCAAGATCGCCGGCTACCGCCTGGAATGGGAGGGCGGCCACCGCACCCAGGACTTCGTGATCCTGAGGGAGCTCCCCGAACCGGGCTCGCTCTTCTCGGTGCCCGCCATCCGGGAGGCGGTGGGCAAGATCCTGCGGCTGGGCATCCTCGCCGGCCCGCCCGAGGTGCACACCGAGCCGGGGCCGAGCGAGGACACGGTGGTCGTCGTCCTCAGGCTCAAGGAGGGCAAGACCGTGGTGCTGGCCCCGGCCATCGCCTGGTCCAGCCAGAGCGGCTGGAGCGGACAGGTGAGCATCTCCGACAAGAACCTCTGGGGCCGGGCCCACAACGTCAGCCTGAACCTCTCCTTCGTCGAGAACGACGCCGGCGACAACCTCTCGTTCAGCCTCGCCTACCAGGTCCCCTGGCTCTACATCGACGCCGCCGACTTCAAGGAGGTGCCCACCTCGGTCCGCTTCTCGGCCTACTCCATCCCCTACGGCAACTTCCCGCTCAAGGACACGAACGGCGACGAGACCGGCTGGGAGTACACCGAGCGCCGCTCGGGCCTGATGGTCTCCGCCTCCCGCCCGCTGACCGAGCGGATCACCCTGGAACTGGGCCTCGAAGGGCAGTGGGTCAAGACCGAGCTGGAGACCCTCGACCCGCCGGAGAGCTCGAGCTACGACGAGGCCGCCGCCCGGGGCCTCCTGCCCCGGAACTACGCCAACGCCCTGGCCTCGACCACCGTCACCTACCGCGACACCGACGACCCCTTCTACCCCACCCGCGGCCGGGTGGCCCAGGTCCACGGCGGCTACGGCCTGGTCTTCCCCGAGGGCCAGGCCACCCAGGGGTTCGCCCCGCTCTGGGCCACCTACAAGGCCTACGAGGCCCAAGACCCCGAGCGCCGCTCGGTCTTCGCGGTCCGGGTCGCCGGCGGCGCCCTGCTCGGGGCCCCGCCGGAAAGCCGCTACTTCACCCTGGGGGGCTCCGAGCCCGAGCTCACCATGCTCCGCGGCTACGCAGCCCGGAGCTTTACCGGCACCCGGTTCCTCAGTAGCTCGATCGAGTACCGCTACGACTTCCAGTTCGAGAGCGTGCTCACCCGGACGATCATTGGCATCGTCTTCGCCGACCTGGGCTCGGCCTGGATGCCCGGCGACGAGCTGGTCCTGCACGCCGGCTTCGGCTTCGGGGTGCAGCTCAACCTGGGCTACGGCGCGGTCCAGTTCCCGGCCATCCGCCTCGACTACGGGTTCAGCTCGGAGAACCCCCGGGGGGTGCTGCACTTCCGCATCGGGCCGGTTTTCTAAATAATAGGGGTGCATGGCCCTCGAGGAGCACCCGGAGTCCTTCTTTGAGCGTTTCGAACGCGTCGCCGTCGAAATCGACGTCCTGCCGGTCCCCTACGGCTACCCGCTCCTCGAGCTCGCCGTTCCCGGAGGAATCCTTCCCGTCTTCGACCGGGGCGCCCCGCCGATCGCCCCCGGCCGCCACCGCGTCCTGATCCACGGCGTCGTCCGGGAGCACCGCCCGAGCCGGGACCCGGCCGCGATTCACCCGCTGGCCGGCGGGGCCGTCCGCCTCACCGGCGCCGTCCGCGAGGACCTGGGCGACGGCTTCTTCCACGTCGAGAGCGTGGTGCCGGTGCTGCTCCGGGTGGCCGCGCCGCTCTCCCCGGGCGAGCGCTACGCCTTCGACCTGGCCCCCCCGCTGATGGGATTCCGGCCATGAGATGCCCCAAGTGCCGCCGCAAGAACCCGGACAACTACCTCTACTGCGCCTCCTGCGGCACGCCACTGGGCACCGGCGGGGGTGAGAAGCGGTTCGCCACCGTCCTCTTCTACGACCTCTCGGGGTATACCCGCTACCTGCACGAGAAAGGCCCGGACCTGGCCTGGCTCGAGGCCGAGAAGGCCTTCCGCATCGCCAAGGAGATCATCGAGCGGGAGGGGGGGCGCCCCCACACCACCTACGGCGACGGCGTGCTGGCTGTCTTCGGCCTGCAGCCCAGCCGGGGAAGCGAGGCGGAGAAGGCGCTCCGGGCGGCGGTGGCCATCGTCGAGGAATCCGAGCGCCTCTACCGCGCCGGGGAGATGCAGCTGCGCGGGCGGGCGGTGGTGACCAGCGGCCTGGTCCTGGTCATGCCCACGCTCTCGCGAAACGACCTCTTCGGCGACCCCCTAAACCGCGCCCAGCGCATGATCGCGGCCACCCCCCCGGGCCTGGTCTACCTGGACGAGACCACCCTGGACCTGGTCTCCGGCCTGAAGACGACGCCGCTGCCACCGATGGAGGCCAAGGGGTTCCCCGACCCCTTGAAGGCCTTCCGCTTCGAGGGCTTCGTCCGCCGGCACGCCAGCCTCCCCACCGCCGCCGCCCTCGAGGAGCTCGAGGCCGCCTGGGAAGGGGCCCAGCGCGGCCGGGGCCAGGTGGCGGTCCTGGTGGGCGCCCCCGGCAGCGGCAAGCGCCTGCTCCTCAACGCCTTCCTGGAGGACAAGGACCCCGCCCAGGTGGTGCGGCTGCCCCCGCTCCCGCCGCACGTCTCCATTCGCGGCTGGCTGCGGGGCTTCTTCGAGGGCGCCCCCGAGTTCAAGCAGCGGCTGGAGAGGCTTCGGCTCAGCCCGCCGGAGCGCAAGCGCCTCGAGATCGCGCTGGGATTCCGCCCCGGCCGGGTGCAGGAGGACGCCGCCATCGAGGCGGTGATCCGGGCCATCCCGGCCCTGACCGAGCGGCCCACCATCGCCGTCGTCGAGGGGCTCCACCGGGCGCCGCCGCTCTTGCTCAAGTTCCTGCAAACCTGGCACCAGAGCGCGGGCTCGCTGCTGGTCCTGGGGACGGCCCGCTCGGGCAGTTTCCCCAAGACCGTCTCCCTGAGCAAGCTTTCCCTAGAAGAGGCCCGGGCCTGGCTGGAAAAGCGCTCGCCAGACACCCCGGAGGCGACCCGCGACCGGGTGGTGGAGCTCGCCGACGGCCTCCCCGGGCTGATGCTCAAACTGCTGCCTGCCCCCAGCGAGGAGCGGCTGGCGGCCATGCTCCAGCCCCACTTTGACGCGCTGGGCGACGCCCGGGAGGTGCTCCTCTTCGCCGCCCACCTGCCGCAGCCGTTCGCCCCGGAATGGCTCGAGGCGGTCTTCGGCGTCCGCGCCGCCGCCGCCCTCCGCCGCATCGTCGACGAGGGCTTTCTACGGGAGACCGAGCGCGGTCTGGTCTTCCAGAGCCAGGCCTACCGCCGGGCGGCCGCCGCCCTGTTGCCGGAGGCCCGGCGCAGGACCGGGCTCAAGCTGCTGGCCGAGGCCCTGCTGGACCAGGGCCGCCCCCAGGAGGCCGCCCGCTTCTACGCCGAGGCCGGCCTCGCCGGGGCGGCGATCCGGGTCCTGCGGGCGCTGGCGCGAAAGCGCCAGGGCGCCGAGGCCCTCGAGCTCCTCGAACGCGCCGCCGCCCTGGCAAAAACCCCGGCCCAGGCGATTCCGGTCCGTCTGGAACTGGCGGAACGGCTGGTGGAGATCGCTCCCTACCGGGCGCTCCAGGAGCTGGAGGGGATCCAGGGCCCTGCCGCCGATCGGCGGCGGGCCCTCGCCTACCTGCAGCTGGGCGAGACCGAGGAAGCGGCGCACGCGCTGCTCCGCTACCTCCAGGCCCGGCCGGGGGACCGCGCCGCCTGGGAACGCTTCCTGGAACACGCCCCCGCCCAGGTCCTGGTCCTCGCCAGCCCGCCCGAGGACCCCCAGCTCGCCGCCCGGCTGGCCCGTCGGCTCGAGGCCGCCGGCATGCTGACGCCGGCCGAGGTCGTCTACCAGCAGGCCTACCGGCGGGCCGAGGGCAATCTCGCCGCCGAGATCGCGATCGCCCTGGCCGGCATCGCCTGGCGTAGCTTCCGCCCCCGGGACGCCAAGGTCTGGGCGCAGCAGGCCCGGGAACGGGCCCGGGACCCGGCCACCGAGGTGCTCGCCGAGGCCTTCCGGGGCGCCCTCTCCCTCGACACCGGCGAGATCGGGCCGGCCCGCGAGCTCATCGCCCGGGCCGCCCGCCGCCTCGCGTCCCTGCCCTGCGGCGAGGCCTTCGTCCGGGTCGCCGGCATCGAGCTCCGCTTCCTGCTGGAGACCGGCCGCTTCGACCTGGCCGAGGCCAAGGGGCGCGGCTACTTTGAGCGCTGCCCCCACCCCTGGCTGGGCGCCCTGCTGGCGCTCACCCTCGCCTTCCAGG
This sequence comes from Thermaceae bacterium, assembly GCA_027061845.1. Taxonomy (GTDB): domain Bacteria; phylum Deinococcota; class Deinococci; order Deinococcales; family Marinithermaceae; genus WFXV01. The sequence goes on along the minus strand of JAMOVS010000002.1, from coordinate 43,691 downwards.
GCAAGGCCGCGGCCGCCGAGGCCCTGATCGGCCCCCTGCTGCCCGAGGCCGACAGCCCCCACACCGAGGCCCTGCTCTTCTTCACCCAGGGGCTGGTCCGGGCCCAGCGCGGCGGGGACCCGAGACCCCTCTACCGCCTGGCGCTCCGCAAGGCCAACGCCGGCCAGAACCCTTACCTCAAGTTCCTGGTGCTGGCCGCCCTGGCGATCTACTACCGAAGGAGCGAGCCCCGACGCACCAAGGCGATCGCCGACCGCATCCTGCGCCAGACCTGGCGCCAGGGCTACCTGCCCTTCTTGCAGCTGGCCCGGCTCTTGAAGGCCGAGGGGGCGCGGGCCACCGGCCGCCGGGTGGCGCCGCTCTTGCGCTTTGAGAGCCCCTTTGCCGTGCTCGAGTACTGGCGCCGCAGCCTGCTCAAGGCCGAGGGGCACGAACCCGAGCCCGTCCCCGAGGAAGCGGTGCGGGGCTACGGTATTCTGGGGCGTTTCGCCCTGGCGAACTGGAAAAAGGTATGGACCCACGGGAAGAAATCCGCGCCCGAATCAGCCTGAGGGAGGTCGTCGGCCGCTACGTCGAGCTGAAGCCCGCGGGACGCGGGCGCTACAAGGGGCTCTGCCCCTTTCACAAGGAAAAGACCCCCTCGTTCTACGTCGACGACGAGAAGGGGCTCTTTTACTGCTTCGGCTGCAAGGCCGGGGGCGACGTCTTCACCTTTCTGGAAAAGATCGAGGGGCTCAGCTTCGCCGAGGCCCTGGAGCGGCTGGCCGCCGAGGCCGGGGTCGAGCTCCCCGAGCGTCCCCGGGAGAAAAAAGACAAGGACCTCTACCAGATCAACGCCCTGGCGCTCGAGTTTTTCCGCCGCCAGATGAACGAGAAGGCCCGCCGCTACCTCGAGGGCCGGGGCATCAAGCCCACCTACGTCGAGGCCTTCCGCCTGGGCTACGCCCCGCCCGGCTGGGACCGGCTGACCCAGCACCTGGCCCGGGAAGGGATACCGCTGGAAAAGGCGGTGGCCGCCGGCGTCCTGGCCGAGAAGGACGGCCGCATCTACGACCGCTTCCGGGACCGGCTGGTGGTCCCCATCCTGGACCCGAGCGGCCGGGTGGTGGCCTTCTCCGGACGCACCCTGGACCCCGAGGGCCAGCCCAAGTACTTAAACAGCCCGGAGTCGCCGATCTTCAAAAAGCGCGAGCTCCTCTTCGGCCTGCCCCAGGCCCGCGAGGCGATCCGGGAGAAGAAGCGGGCGATCGTGGTGGAGGGGCTCTTCGACGTGATCGCCCTGCACCAGATGGGCTACCGGGAGACGGTGGCGGTGCTCGGCTCCGCCTTCACCCCGGAGCAGGCGCTGCTCTTGAAACGGCTCGGGGTGCAGGACCTCTACCTCGCCTTCGACGCCGACGAGGCCGGGCGCAAGGCCACCCTGGCCGGGCTCGACCTGGAGGTGGTGCGAAGCTTCCACGTCCGGGCCGCCCTGCTCCCCGAGGGGCTCGACCCCGGCGACCTCCTGCTCCGGGAAGACGGTAAAAAGCTCTTCGAGGAAGCGCTCGAAAACGCCCTCTCCGAGGTCGAGTTCCGCTTCGAGGAGGCCTCCCGGGGGGCGGACCTGAAGACCCCGGAGGGCAAGCGGCAGGTCCTCGAGGCCCTGCTCCCGCGGCTGGTCAACGCCGAGCCCTTCGACCCGGTGGCGGAGGCGCTCAAGGCCCTGATCCTCGACCGGCTGGGCCTCTTGCCCGAGGCCCTCGAGGAGCTGATCGCCCGCCGCCGGCGCCGGCGCGGCCGGAAGGAGCTCACCACCGCCGACGTCCTGGGGGCGAGCCCGAGCCAGGCCGGCGAGCGCGTGCTCCTGCTCGAGCTCGACGTCATCGCCCTCTTGCTCACCCTGCCCCCCGAGACCTTCCGCTACTGGGTGCGCTTCGTGGAAGACCGGGTGGAACCGCCGGAAAAGGGCCTCCTGCGGGAGTTCTTCGAGGCCGCCCACCAGGTCCACTACGACCCCCGCCGGGTGCGCCAGCGGCTGCTGGACCGGGAGGAGGGGGCGGTGCTCTTCGAGCGGCTGATGCTGGCGAGCCCGCCCGAACCCCCCGAGCTCGAGCGGCTGCTGGAAAAATCCCTCGCCCGGCTCCGCGAGGGCTACTACCGAAAGCGCCTGGAAGAGCTCAAAAACGCGCTTGCCCGGGAGGCGACCCCGGAACTCCTGCGGGAGATCCAGGAGCTGCAGCAAAAGATCGAGGCCGAGCGCCGCCGCTACCGGGCCGAGCTCTAGTCGATGAACATCGCGTCCCCGAGCGAGTAAAAGCGGTAGCCCCGGGCCACCGCCTCGCGGTAGGCGGCCAGGGTGCGCTCGTAGCCGGCGAACGCCGCCACCAGCATCAAGAGGGTCGAGCGGGGCAGGTGAAAGTTGGTAAAGAGCGCCCCCACCACCCGAAAGGAATACCCCGGCCGGATGAAGAGCCGGGTCCGGCCGGGCCCGGCCCGCACCCGCCCGCCCTCGGCCGCCGACTCCAACGTCCGCACCACCGTCGTCCCCACCGCCACCACCCGCCGGCCCTCCTCGAGGGCGGCGTTCACCGCGCCTGCGGTCGCCTCGGGGACGAGGTAGACCTCCTCGTGCATGCGGTGGTCCTCGATCCGCCCCTTCACCGGCCGGAAGGTCCCGGGGCCGACGTGGAGCTCGAGCTCGTGAACGAGAACGCCCTTTTCCCGGATGCGGGAAAGGAGCCCCTCGGTGAAGTGGAGCCCGGCGGTGGGGGCCGCCACCGAGCCCGGGGTCTTGGCGAAGATCGTCTGGTAGCGCTCGAAGGGCACCTCGGCCTGGATGTAGGGGGGCAAGGGCGCCCGCCCGGCCCGCTCCATCAGCGCCCAGGGGTCGGTAAAAAAGCGAAGCCGCCGCAGTCCTTCCTCGACGACCTCCACCACCTCGGCCTCACCGCCCTCGAAGAAAAGCCGGGTCCCGGGGGGCGCCTTCCTCGCCGGGCGCAGCAGGGCGAGCCACTCCCCGGGGGCCACCTCCCGCACCAAGAGCACCTCGATCCGGGCGCCGGTCGGCTTTTTGGCAAAGAGCCGCGCCGGGATCACCCGGCTTCGGTTCAGGACCAAGACGTCCCCGGGGCGGAGGTAGTCCGGCAGGTCGCGCACCCGCCGGTGCTCGAAGGGCCGCCCGTCGCGGTGGACCACCATCATCCGGGCGGCGTCCCGGGGCTCGACGCCCTCCTGGGCGATTCGGTCCTCGGGCAGCTCGTAGTCGAAATCTTCCAGCGTGAAGCTTCGCATGGCAAAAAACGAACGGGGCATCCGCCCCGCCTCTTGGCGCGCCCGGGAGGATTCGAACCCCCGACCTACCGCTTAGAAGGCGGCTGCTCTATCCGCTGAGCTACGGGCGCAAAAATGGAGCGGGAGACGGGACTCGAACCCGCGACCCTCGGCTTGGAAGGCCGATGCTCTACCAACTGAGCTACTCCCGCGTGTGGTCGGGGCGGCAGGATTTGAACCTGCGACATCCTGCCCCCAAAGCAGGCGCGCTGCCGGACTGCGCTACGCCCCGATCGGGCGGGAAGCCGGAGATGGGGGATTCCGACTCCCAGATCAAGGTAGCACGAGGAAAAAATCCGGTCAACGCGCGGCTTCGGGCTACATGAAGCGCTTCCGGCGCTTGTAGGCCTTGACCTCCTTGAAGGACTTGCGGCCGCCCGTCTTCGCCACCCCGAGGTAGAACTCGCGCACGTCGGGGTTTTGCTCCAGGTAGGCGGCGTCGCCCTCGAGCACGATCCGGCCCTGCTCCATGATGTAGCCGTAGTCGGAGGCCCCGAGAGCGATGCGGGCGTTTTGCTCCACCACCAAGACGGTGACCCCCTCCTCGGCGTTGATCTGGCGCACGATCTCGAAGATCTCCCGCACCAAAAGGGGCGCGAGCCCGAGCGAGGGCTCGTCGAGGAGGAGGAGCCGGGGGTGGGCCATCAGCGCCCGGCCGATCGCGAGCATCTGCTGCTCGCCGCCGGAGGTGTAGCCGGCGAGCTTGTTCCGGAGCTCGTAAAGCCTCGGGAAGTAGTGGTAGATCCGCTCCAGGTCCTCCTTCACGTGCCGGCCGTAGTGGATGTAGGAACCGACGCGGAGGTTCTCCTCCACCGTGAGGTGCTTGAAGACCCGCCGTCCCTCGGGGACCTGCACGATCCCCAGGCGGACGATCTCCTCCGGGCCCCGGTTGGCGAGGTTCTCGCCCTCGAAGACGATCCGCCCGTCGGTCACCTTGCCGTACTCCGGCTTCAAAAGCCCGGAGATCGCCCGCAGGGTGGTGGTCTTCCCCGCCCCGTTGGGACCTAAAAGGGCGGTGATCCGCCCCTTGGGCACCTTGAGCGAGACTCCCCGGAGCACCTGGATGACGTCGTGGTAGACGACCTCGATGTTGTTGACCTCGAGCATGATCGGGCCGAGGTCCTCGGGCCGCGCCGGTCGTTTTTGCATCGTCCCTCCAAGAAAAGGGGGGCGCGGCGCGGGCCGCGCCCCCAAAAAGCCTCACTTCCCGTAGTGCACCTTGCGGAAGAGCTTGGACTGGAAGGGCTCGGTGATGGGCACGAACTTGCCGCCCTTGGCCTCGAGCACCCGCATGTGATCCACGCCGACGTGGTCGTCCTTGGTGTAGGTCACCGGGCCGACGGCGAGGCCGGGGTCGAAGCCGAGCTTCAGCATCTCGGCGTAGACCGCCGCCCGGCCGGCGTCGCCGGTCACCGGCTTCCCGGCGGCGTGGGCCCGCTTGATCGCCTCGATCGCGATCGCCGCCGCCAGCATCCCCGAGGGGTAGTGGACGCTTTCCAGCGTGTCGGCGGGCCGGTTGTAGCGCTTCCCGAGCTTCTTCACCAGCTCGGCGCCGGGGGCGTCCTCGTAGGGCATGTAGTAGGAGGTCACCCAGATCACGCCCTCGGCGGCGTCGCCGGCGAGCCTTAGGAGGTCGGGGCCGCCGGCGTAGTGGGCGGCGGCGTGCTTGATGTTGAGCCCGAGCCTCTTCGCGTCCTTGATCATCGTCGCCACCGGGCCGGCGACGTTCTGGTAGACGATGTACTCGACGCCCTTATTGGCGAAGCGCTTCAAGGTGGCGGTGTAGTCGAGGCCCTTGGCCATCTCCTGGACCTCGACGATCTCGATCCCGAGCTCCTTGGCCGCCTTCTTGGCGTCGGGCACCGGGGCCCGGCCGAAGGGCGAGGGGTGCACCGCCAGCGCCACCTTGGCGCCGGGCTTCTCCTTGGCGATGTACTCGAGCAGCGCGATCACCTGCTCGGAGTAGGAGACGATGGGCAGGAAGACGTAGTCGTTGTTGGGCGGATCGATGTTGCCGATGTGGTAGGAGGCGGGGATGTAGGTCATGCCCACCTCCTGGATCAGGGGCTTGAGCTGCAGGGTGCCGCCGGTGGAGTAGCCCAGGAAGGCGGGGTCGCCCCGCTCCAGGGCCTCCTCGAAGTTCCGCTGGGTGTTGGCGTTGTTGTACTGGTCGTCGCGGGTCTCGCAGACGATGGTGAGCCCGCCGGTCAAACCCTCCTCGTTGGCGTACTTGCAGTAGTCCTCGACGCCCTGGGCGTAGTACTTGCCGGCGTCCGAGGTGGGGCCGGTGATCGCCCCCGACCACATCAGGTGCACCTTCTGGGCGAAACCGAAGCTAAGGGCCAGCAAAATCAGGACTCCCAGTCTCCGCATCCTTCACCTCCCTTTCGCAAAAAGGCCCCCAAGGACCTTCCTGCCTAGTACTTGAAGGGCCAGTTCCGGAAGAAGTTCCGGACCAGCCGCCACCAGTTGGCGAGCCCCCGGGGCTCGAAGATCAGAAAGAGCACGATCACCAGCCCGAAGGTCAGGGGCCGCATGGCGGAGGCGATGTCCACCCCCGCGTAGGAAAGGCCCAGGCTCTTGAGCCAGTTGGCCAGGTCCTCCATGTTGAGGTCGAGCAGCACCAGGAAGGCCGGGCCCAGAAAACTCCCCACGATCGAGCCCAGACCCCCAACGATCGCCATGGCCAAGAACTTGATCGAGACCGGCAGCATGTAGTCCTCGATCACCACCGCCCGGGAGAGGTAGGCATAAAGCGCCCCCGCCACCCCGGCGTAAAACCCGCCCAGGGCGAAGGCGAAGATCTTGGTGAGGCCGGGGTGCATGCCCATGGCGTCGGCGGCGCGGTCGTTGTCGCGCACCGCCACCAGCGCCCGGCCGTAGCGGGTCCGGAGCAGGTTGCGAAAGGCGAAGGCGAGCAGCACCACCACCAGGAGGATCACGTAGTACCAGAAGTAGTAGTGGTTCTTGTAGCCCACCTTGTAGCCGAGGAACTCGACCCGGGGCATGGCGATCGCGCCCCCCTGCTTCAGGATCGTCGAGTGCCCCACCGTCCACTCGAAGATGATCTGGAAGGCCAGGGTGGCGATCGCCAGGTAGAGGTGCTTGATCCGGAGCGAGGGGATGCCGACGATCCCGCCCGCCACCGCGCCGGCGAGCCCGCCGATCGGCACCGTCAGCCAAAACGGCAGCGAGGGGGCGAGCAGGGCGGCGGTGTAGGCCCCCACCCCGACGAAGGCCGCCTGGCCGATGTTGATCAGCCCGGCGTAGCCGGTGGTGATGTTCAGTCCCAGCACCGCCAGCGAGTAGACCAGGATCAGGTCCAGGACGAAGACCTGGGGCCGCTTCAAGAAGAAGGGCAGCACCAGCAGAAGGGCGACCAGCGCCCAGAGCGAGAGCATCTCCAGGTAGGTGGCGAAGATCGCGGTGTCCTGGCGGTAACTCGTCTTGTAGTTGCCGGTCTCGGCCCAGGGATTTCGCATCGCGCCCTCCTACACCCGTTCGATCTCCTCGGTACCGAAGAGCCCGTGGGGCTTGAACCAGAGCACCAAAAGCAGCACCACGAAGGGGAAGACCTCGGCGGTGCCGCCGCCGGGCACCAGCGGGTCGAGGTAGCCGGTGGCCAGGTTTTCCAGGATGCCGATGACGATGCCCCCGATCACCGCCCCGGGGATCGAGTCGAGGCCCCCCAGGATCACCGCCGGGAAGACCTTGAGCCCGATCGCCACCAGGCTCTCGAGGTTGATCCCGGAAACGGTGCCGACGATGAAGCCGGCGGCGGCGGCGGTGATCCCGGCGGCGGCCCAGGCCAGGGCGAAGACGTGCTCCACGCTTACCCCCAGGCTCATCGCCGCCATCTGGTCGTCGGCCACCGCCCGCATCGCCGCCCCCAGGGTGGAGCGCTGGAAGAACCAGCCGAAGCCGGCGAGGAAGAGGGCGGTGAGCAGCACCGCCAGCAGCTGGGGGTAGCTCACCGAGACCCCGAGAAAGCTCACCCCGCCCTCGGGCAGGAAGCGGGGCAGCGAGAAGTTGCCGCCGCCGAAGGGGGTGAGGTGGATCAGCCCGTCGAGCAGCGAGGCCAGCCCGATCGTCACCATGATCACGCTGATGATCGGCTGGCCCACCAGCGGCTTCAAAAAGAGCTTTTCCACCAAAAAGGCCACCAGGGCGGTAAAGAGCAGGGCGAGCCCGAAGGCCAGCCAGACGTTCAGCTTGAGGTAGACCACCAGCGCGTAGACGGTGAAGGCGCCGATGGCGATGAACTGGCCGTGGGCGAAGTTGATCACCCGGCTGGCCTTGTAGATGAGCACGAACCCCAGCGCCGCCAGGGCGTAGATCGACCCCACCACCAAGCCCGAAACCAGAAGTTGCAACAGGTAGCTCATCGCGTCTCCCCCACCGGCTCCGGCACGGGCGCCAGGTCGTGGATCCGGACCTCGGTCTCCACCGCCTGCTCCGAGCCGTCCTGGTACTTGAAGACCGCCCGCACCGGGACCCGGTCGACCTGGCCGTAGAGCGCCTCGACCAGGTCGGCGTACTTCTCGTGGACGAACTTGCGGCGCACCTTACCGGTGCGGGTGAGCTCGTCGTCGTCGGCGTCGAGGAGCTTGTAAAGGAGCACGAAGCGGCGGATTCGAAGGGGCTCCGGTAGCTCCTCGTTGACCCGGGCCACCTCCGCCTTGATCAGCTCCGCCACCTCGGGCTTTTGCGAGAGGTCCATGTAGGTGGTGTAGGCGAGCCCCCGGTCCTCGGCCCACTTGCCCACGGTCTGAGGGTCGACGTTCAGAAAAGCGGTGAGGTAGGGGCGCTGGTTGCCGAAGACCACCGCCTCCTTGATGTAGGGGGAGAACTTCAGCTTGTTCTCGATGAACTGGGGGCTGAACATCTCGCCCGAGGCGGTGTGCATCACGTCGGAGAGCCGGTCGATCACCACCAGGTGGCCGTCCTCGGTGAGGTAGCCGGCATCGCCGGAGTGGAGCCAGCCGCCCTCGAGGAGCTCGGCGGTGGCGTCCGGCCGCTTGTAGTACCCCAGACAGACGGCGTCGGAGCGGGAGAGGATCTCCCCCTCCTCGCTGATCTCGACCTCGGTCCCGGGGATCGGCTTGCCCACGGTGTCGTAGCGGACGTCGCCGTCGCGGTGGACGTAGGCGATGCCGGTGATCTCGGTCTGGCCGTAGATCTGCTTCAGGTTGACGCCGATCGCGTGGAAGAAGCGGAAGACGTCGGGACCGAGCGCCGCCCCGCCGGTGTAGGCCCGGCGCAGGCGCAAGAACCCGAGCCGGTCCTTGAGCGGCCTAAAGAGCAGGAAGTGGGCCAGGGCGTAGGCGAGCCTCAAGGCCACGGGCGGGGACTCCCCCCGCATGCGGTAGTCGGCGGCCCGGTAGCCGACCTTCAAGAGCTTCTCGTAGACCCAGCGGTTGAAGCGGTAGGACTCGCTGATCTGCACCCAGATCCGGCTCTGGATGCCCTCCCAGACCCGGGGCGGGCTGAACATCACGTGGGGGCCGATCTCCTTGAGGTCGGCCATGGCGGTCTCGACCTCCTCCGGAAAGTTGACCGCGAAGCCGCCGGTAAGCCCCATGCCCACGGTCATCATCTGCTCGCCGATCCAGGCGAGCGGCAGGAAGGAGAGGTAGTCGTCGGTGGGCTCCAAGGGGTCGACCTCCTGCAACGCCACCCCCATGTGGATCAGGTTCTTGTGGGAGAGCATCGCCGCCTTGGGCTTGCCGGTGGTGCCCGAGGTCAGCGAGAAGTGGGCGACGTCGTCGGGCTTGCCCGCCGCCAGCCGCTCCTCGAAGGCGCGCGGGTGCCTCTTCCGGTGCTCGCGGCCGAGCTCGAGCACCTCCTGGAAGGAGAGGAACCAGTCGTCGGCGCGGTAGCCCCGCATGCCCCGGGGGTCCTCGTAGATCACCTTGCGGACTTTTGGGATCTGGTCCCGGATCTCGAGCAGCTTGTCCACCTGCTCCTGGTCCTCGGCCAGAACGAAGGCGGCGTCGGTGTAGTCGAGGACGTAGGCGATCTCCGGGGGCACCGAGCTGGGGTAGACCCCAAGCGAGACCCCCCCGAGTCCCTGGGCGGCGAGCTCGGCGTAGACCCACTCGGGGATGTTGTCGGCCAGGATGGCGAACTTCTCGCCGGGCTCGAAGCCAAGCGCCAGGAGGCCGTGGCCGAAGTCGCGGACGGTGGCGTAGTAGTCGGCGTAGGTGTACTCGTTCCAGATGCCGAAGTCCTTCTCCCTAAGGGCGACCCGCTCCCCCTCCCGCTCGGCGCGGAGCTTCAGGAGCTGGGGGAGGGTGTACTGCTTCATCTCGTAGGAAGGCCGCATGACCTTCACGCGGCACCTCCGACGTAGGCCTCGAGCACCCGGGGGTCCTGGGCCACCTCCTCGGGCGGCCCCTCGGCGATGACCTCGCCGAAGTCGAGGACGTAGACCCGGTCGGAGATGTCCATCACCACCCCCAGGTCGTGCTCGATCAGGACGATCGTCGTCCCCCGCTCGGCGCGGATGTCGAGGATGAAGCGGACCATGTCCTCCTTCTCCTCGAGCGTCATCCCCGCCATCGGCTCGTCGAGGAGGAGGAGCTTGGGCCCGAGCGCCAGCGCCCGGGCCACCTCGACGCGCTTGCGCACCCCGTAGGGAAGGTTGCCGACGAGCTCCTTGCGGTAGGGTTCGAGCTCCATGAAGTCGATGACCTCCTCCACCTGCCGCCGGGCCTCGATCTCGGCGTTCTGGGCCCGTCCGTAGTACAGGGCAGCGGGAAGGAGGCCGTAGTTCAGATGGGTGTAGCGGGCCAGCAGGAGGTTTTCCAGCACCGAGAGCCCGGAGAAGAGCTCGATGTTCTGGAAGGCGCGGGCGATGCCGTAGCGGGTCGCCGTGTGGGGGCTGGCGCGGGTGAGGTCGTGGTCCTCGAAGCGGATCCGGCCCCGGGTGGGGTGGTAGAAGCCCGAGATGCAGTTTAGAAGGCTCGTCTTCCCCGCCCCGTTGGGGCCGATGATCGAGACCAGCTCCCCCTTTTCCACCTCCAGGCTGACCGCGCTCAGCGCCGCAAGGCCTCCAAAGACTAGGGTGACGTTCTCAACTGAAAGCTGCGCCAAGGCTTCCCCCTCGCTTTCCCCTACGCGTTTGGGGGGAGTATAACCGGGGCAAAAGCCCCGCGTCAACGCTACTTTTAGCAGCCAGCGAAAAAACGTTATATCAGCGGGAAACCCGCAGCAGGCGGCGGAGGGCTTCGCCCGGGTCGCCGGAGGCGGCGAGGTGGGTGCCGATCAGCACCGCGTCCACGTAGGGAGCGACGGCGGCGAGCTCCTCCGGGTGGCGGTAGCCGGACTCGGCGACCAGCACCCCGCCGAAGCCCATCTTTCGCGCCAGACGGGCGAGGCGGGGGGCCACCCCAAGGTCGACCTCGAGGCTCGTCAGGTCGCGGTTGTTGATCCCGATGACGCGGGCCCCCGAGGCCAGTGCCAGCTCGAGCTCGGCCTCGTCGTGCACCTCGACCAGCGCGTCGAGTCCCAGCCGCTCGGCCCGCTCCAGGTAGAACCCGAGCAAATCCCCGAGCACCGAGGCGATCAAGAGCACCGCCGACGCTCCGGCGGCGCGGGCCTCGGCGAGCTGCCGCGGGTGCACCACGAAGTCCTTGTAAAGCAGCGGGAGCCCCGCCGTCCGGGCGGCGATCAGGTCATCGAGGCTGCCGCCGAAGTAGACGGGCTCGGTGAGCACGCTGACCGCCCGGGCCCCGGCCTCGGCGTAGGCCCGGGCGGTGGCCGCCGGGTCGAGCTCGGCGATCTGCCCCATAGACGGGCTCTTTCGCTTGATCTCGGCGATGACCGAGAGCCCCGGCGCCAAGAGCGCCTCGGCGAAGGAGGGCACCTCGGGGTAGGCGTAGGGAAAGGGCTCGGCCCCCCGCGCCAAGACACTGCGGAGCCGGTCGCGCACGATCCGGCCGAGCACGCCGGGGATGCGGGCGGGGTCGGGATGCATGCCTTCACTATAGTTCGTAGAACGCTTCCGGCGGGAGGGTGAGCCCCAGCGTCTCCTCCACGAAGAGCAAGAGCCGCTCGGCGTGGAAGTACTCGGGCTCGAGCACCCGCTCCACCGCCTGGTAGACCGACCGGGGCACCGGCGAAAGCGCCAGCACGCTGTGGTAGGGAAAGAGCAGCTCGAGCGGAAGGGCGCCGCCGGCGTAGACCAGAAGATCGGCCTGGGAAGCGAGCGCCCGGGCCTCGTCGGGGCGCACCGCCACCCGCCCCCTTAGCGCCTCGGGCAGGGCGGCGAGGAAGGCCTCGCCCTCGGCCGGGGTGGGGGCGTAGATCGAGACCTCCCGGGCCCCCCGCAGGCCGGGGGCGAGCTCGGGCCGGGGATCCCCGACCCAGAGCAGGCGGACGCCGGGGTAGACCTGGCGGTCGAAGACCCGGGCCAGCGCCCGGGGCGCGAGGAAAAGCCCCCGGGGCCCGGCGAAGCCGCAGACCGCCGCGTCTGCCCGACCGGCCATCCGCGCCTCCGGCTCCAGCTGCCCGAGAACCTCCCGGGCCTGGGCCGCGAGCGCCTCGCCCTCGATCCAGGCGCCGGCGAAGCCGAGCGGGCAGAGCCCGCGCAGGGCGTCGGCCAGCGCCGCCCCCGGCTGGGCGGCCACCACCGGCACCCCGTGGCTCGAAAGCGCCCCGATCAGGGGGGCGAGGAAGGGGGCCTCGCCGGCGTGGAGGTAGGCGAGCGGCTTCACGCGAGCCCCGCCCCCTCCCCTTCCGGCCCCCGCCAGGCGTGGCTCATCTGGGGGCTGGTGTGCACGGCGGCAAAGCTGCCGTCGGCGGCGAGCAGGATCAGGCCGCCCTGGCCGCCGAGCTCCCGGGCGAGGGCCAGCGCCTCGTCCGCCGCCTTCTCGGGGGAGCGCGTCTTCAGGGCGGTGACCGCCCGGTAGGCGACCAGCGCCCGGGCCAGGAACTCGCCCTCGCCGGTGGCGCTGGCCGCCCCCAGGCCGGCCTCGGCGTAAGTGCCGGCGCCCACCAGCGGGGTGTCGCCGACCCGGCCCACCCTTTTATCCACGATGCCACCGGTCGAGGTGGCCGCCGCGAGCCTGCCCTGGGCATCCAGCGCCACCGCCCCCACGGTGCCGCTGGTGCGGCCGCCCTGGCGGCGGATCCTCTGCCAGCGGGCCAGCGCCCGCTCGGTGACGAGCGCCTCGGGCGGATGGCGGGGGATGCCCCGCTCCCGGGCAAAGAGGCTCGCGCCCTCGCCCGAGAGCAGGATGTGCTCCGAGTCCATCACCTCGCGGGCCAAGAGGATCGGGTTTTTTACATCCCGCACCGCCGCCACCCCGCCGAAGCGAAGGCCCTCGCCAATCATTACCGCCGCGTCCATCTCAACGAAGCCCTGCCGGTTCAGGGCGCTGCCGGTCCCGGCGTTGAAGGCGGGGTCGTCCTCCAGCACCCGCACCGCCTCGACCGCCGCCTCCAGCGCGCTGCCGCCGGAGGCGAGCACGGCCCAGCCGGCGTCGCGGGCCCGCTTCACGCCTGAAAGCACCGCTTCCTCCCACTCGGGCTCGATCCGGCCCGCCCCTCCGTGCACCAAGATGCGCATCAAAAGACCTCCATCACGAAACCCACGCTGTAGCGGACGAACGCGTCCTCGCCGAGGTAGTAGGCGGCCTCGAGGTAGGGGCGGTAGCCGCGATCGGGCCAGGCCAGACCGACGAGCACGAAGGGGTGCTGCACCTCCCCCACCGCGAAGCGGTAGCTCCCGTCCGACTCCCGCCGGGTAAGCCCCAGGGCGTAACCGCCCCCGCCGTAGAGCTTGAGCACCGGCGTGGGCAGGAGGTAGACCGCGCTCCCCTCGGCCAAAACCCCGTTCGGCGCCCCGAAGCGGACCCCGAGGCGGAGCCAGAGCGGGCCGGCGTCGAGGCTAAAGCCCACCGACGAGAGAAACTGCCGGCCGGACGCTTCCCGCACCCCCACCGAAAAATCCAGCCCGCTCGCCAGCGCCAGCGAAAGAAATACCCAAAGAACGAGCGCCCGCCGCATTCCGCCCTCTATCTTTACACCCGCTCGAGGCCGGCGTACTTGACCAGCAGCTTTTTAAGCCCCACGCCCTCGAAGTGCACCGTGACCTCGGCCTTGGCCCCCTCGCCCCGGGCGGCCACCACGGTGCCGAGGCCAAAGCGGGGGTGGCGCACCCGCTCGCCGCCCTTGAACGCGAGCGGCTCCCCCTCCCGGGACCGGGGTCGCGAAGCCGCCGTCGAAGGGGACGCGAGCACCTCGCCGAAGGAGTGGACCCGCTGCAACAGCCCCTCCGGGATTTCAAGAAGAAACCGGCTCGGTTCCACCTTTTCCCGCTTGCCGTAGGTCTCCCGCTCGCCAGCGTGGGTGAGGTAAAGCAGGTCCATCGCCCGGGTGACGCCGACGTAGAAAAGCCGCCGCTCCTCCTCGAGCTCGGCCTCGGTGACGCTCTGGCGGTGGGGCAGGAGCCCCTCCTCCACCCCCACCAGGAAGACCGCCTTGAACTCGAGGCCCTTGGCGTTGTGCAGGGTCATCAGGTTGACCGCGCCGCCGGCCTCGTTGCCCGGCTCCTCGGCCCGGGCCGTGAGCGCCACCTCGTCCAAGAAGGCGGCCAGGTCGCCGCCCCCCGCCTCCTCCCACTCACGGGCGGCGCGCAGGAGCTCCTCCACGTTCTCGAGCCGCTCGGCCCCGGCGGGGTCGGCGAGCAGGTACTCGCGGTAGCGCACCGCGGCGATGACCTCCTCGAAGAACTCCCGCGGCCCCAGCGCCTCGGCGAGCTCGCGAAAACCCGCCAAGAGATTGGTGAAGGCCGCGATCGCCCCCGCCGCCCGCCGATCGAGGTAGCTCCCGGCCTCCCGGAGCGCGCGGTAAAGCGGCACCCCCTTCTCCGCGGCGTAGGCCTTGACCCGCTCGATCGTCTTGGCCCCGATCCCGCGGGGCGGGGTGTTCAGGACGCGCAAGAGCGCGACCTCGTCCTCGGGGGCGACCGCCGCCCGGGCGTAGGCGAGCAGGTCCTTGACCTCGCGGCGGGCGAAGAAGGCGGTGCCCCCCACCACCCGGTGGGCCACCCCCTGGCGGCGAAAGGCCTCCTCCAGCACCCGCGACTGGGCGTTGGTGCGGTAGAGCACCGCGATCTCCTCGGGGCGGTAGCGCCCGAGCAGCCGCCGGGCCTCCCGGGCCACGAAGGCGGCCTCGTCGCGGTGGTCGAAGGCGGCGTAGAGCTTTGCCGGATCGCCCCCGGGCCGCACCGGCCGGAGCACCTTCTCGATCCGGGCGGCGTTCTTCCGAATGGCGGCGTTCGCCACCTTGAGGATCGCCTCGGTGGAACGGTAGTTGGTCTCGAGCTTGTAAAGCTTGGCCCCGGGGAAGTCCTCGGGAAAGCGGAGGATGTTCTCCAGGTCGGCGCTCCGGAAGCCGTAGATCGACTGGTCGGGGTCCCCCACCGCCACCAGCTCCGAGCCCTCGGCGTAGAGCAGCTTGACGATGCGGAACTGGGCCGGGTTGGTGTCCTGGTACTCGTCGACGTGGACGAAGCGGGCCCGGGTACGCACCCGCTCGAGCACCTCCGGATGGGCCTCGAAGAGCTCGATCGCCCGCAGGAGGAGGTCGGAAAAGTCCACCGCCCCGAGCGCGCGCATCCGCTCCTGGTAGGCCCGGAGCACCTCGGCGAAGGTCCCGGGCCCGATCCCCGCCACCCAGTCGGGAAGCTCGGCGAGCGCCCGCTCGAAGCCCTCCCCCGCCGAGCGCGACTTCACCCGGTCGATCCAGGCCCGGACCGCCGTCGGCCGGGCCTCGACCCCCAGCGCCGCCAGCACCTCCTTGATGACCTGGAGCTGGTCGTCCTCGTCGTAGACGGGAAAGCCCCTGGGAAGCCCGATCCGCTCGCCGTAGGCCCGGAGCACCCGGAGGGCGGCGGAGTGGAAGGTGGCGGTCCAGAGGTCGCCCGCCCGCGGCCCCACCAGCGCCTTCAGGCGGGCCTTGAGCTCGTCCGCCGCCTTGTTGGTGAAGGTCACCGCCAGGATCTCCGCCGGGTGCACCCCGCGGCCGGCGATCAGGTGGGCGATGCGGTAGACCACGGTGCGGGTCTTCCCCGAACCCGCGCCGGCCACCACCAGCGCCGGGCCCCCTTGGTGCAGGACCACGCGCCGCTGTTCCTGGTTGAGGGGGGCTAACAACTCCTCCATGCGCGAACGAGTCTACCCCGGGACTACAATGTTTGCGGAATGCAAAAGGCCTGGATCGCGCTGGTGGCGGCGCTCGGGATCGCCCTGGCCGGGGGCTACGAGTTCACCCTGGGGTCGGCCCGCAGCTTCTCCCCGGCGGTCAACCTGGGCCTGCTCTACTGGCAGCGAGACCTGGGACTTCGCCTCGGGCTGGACCTGCCGGCGCCAAACCCGGTGCTCGAGGCCGGCGTGCTGGGGCAAAGCGGCCCCCTTCGCTACGGCTTGGGCCTCGTCGGCTACCTCGGCGACGGCCTGGGGCTCTTCCTGGGCGGCTACCTCGGCTACCGCTGGGAGCTCCCGGACGGGGCCGGGCTCACCCTGGAGTACGCCCCCATCCTTCCCTACCTGGTGCAAATCGGACCCCAAGGCGTGCGGGGAGGATGGCTGGCCCATCCCCTGGCCTGGGCCCTCTTGCTAAGCCACGTCCGGCTTTACCTGAGCCTCCCGCTGGAGCCACTGCCCCAGCCCCCCCTCGCCGAACCCGCCGGCTTCGCCCTCGGCGTCGGGGCCCCGCTTACCCTCGAGGCCGAGTACGATAGCCGCCTCGGCCCCCGCTACCGGGCCTGGCTGGGGGCGGCCTGGTTCGCCTGGGAGAAGGCGGTCGGCGCCCTCGCCGGAGCCGAGGCCAGGATCGAGCGCTTCTTCGCCGGCCCCTATCTCGGGCTCGGGTACGGCTTCCGGGAGGGGCTCCAGCTCCGGGCCGGCGCCCGGCTGGGGGCGGAGCACGGCGCCTTCGGCGTGGTGCTGCTTTACGGCAGCCGCCTGGCCCTCTCGACCGGGACCGCGGGCCGCGACCTCCACCTGCTCTTCCGGTACCGCCTGGGCCCCTAAGATAGGGGCATGGACCCGATCCGCTTTGGCACCGACGGCTGGCGCGGCATTATCGCGGAGGACTACACCTTCCAAAACCTCCGCCGGGTGGCCCAGGCCTACGCCGACTACCTCCGGGAAAAGGGCGCCGGCGAGGTGGTGGTGGGCTTCGACGCCCGCTTCCTCTCGGAGCGCTTCGCCCTCGTGACCGGCAAGGTGCTCGCGGCGAACGGGCTTAAGGCGCGGGTGGCCAAAAGGCTCGTGCCCACCCCGGTGACCAGCTTCGCGGTGGTGCACTACGGCGCTGCCGGCGGCGCCATGATCACCGCCAGCCACAACCCGCCGGAGTACAACGGCTTCAAGTTGAAGGGCCCCTACGGCGGCTCGGCCACGCCCGAGATCGTCGCCGAGGTGGAGGGGCGGATCGACCAAAACCCGCCGGCGGCCTACGACGCCTCCGCCCACGAGCTCGTTCGCTTCGACGTGCAAAAACCCTACTTCGGCAAGGTCTCGGAGATGCTCGACCTGGAGCTTCTGCGCGCGTATGAGGGCGTGCTCTACCACGACGCCATGGGCGGGGCCGGCGGCGGCTGGATCTCGGGCTACGCCCGCTACGCCGAGCTCCGCCTCGAGGTCCGCGACCTCCACGCCGCCCCCCACCCGCTCTTCTACGGGGTCAACCCCGAGCCCATCCCCAAGAACCTCACCACCCTGTTCGCGCTGATGAAGAACGAGGAGGACCCCACCTTCGCCGCCGTCACCGACGGCGACGCCGACCGCATCGGGGCGGTGCTGGCGGGGGGCCGCTACTTCAACAGCCACCAGATCTTCGCGGTGCTCTTAAAGCACCTTTTCGACAAGGGCTACCGCGGCCGGGTGGTGAAGACCGTCTCGGTCTCCAAGGTCATCGACCTCCTCGCCGAAAAGCTCGGCCTCGAGGTGGTCACCACCCCGGTCGGGTTCAAGTACATCACCGACGAGTTCTTGAAGGGCGGCGTCCTGATCGGCGGCGAGGAGTCCGGCGGCATCGGGGTGATCGGCCACCTGCCCGAGCGGGACGGGATCTTAAACGCCCTTTTGCTCCAGGAGTCGGTGGCCAGGACGGGCAAGCCGCTGGCCGAGCAGTTCGCCGAGATCGAGCGTCTGGTCGGCTTCCGGCACGCCTTCGACCGGCTCGACCTGCACCTCGAGTCCAACGAGGAGAAGGACCGGGCCATGGAGCGGGCCAAGGAACCGGTGCCCTTAGCCGGCCGGCCGGTGACCAAGGTGGAGACCCTGGACGGGGTCAAGTGGCACCTGGGCGAGGACGCCTGGGTGCTCTTCCGCCCCTCGGGCACCGAGCCGGTGCTCCGCATCTACGTCGAGGCCCCGGACCCCGGCGAGGTGGAAAAGATCCTGAAGGCGGCCCGGGCCCACCTCGGGCTCTAGCGGGGCGGCCAGGGACCGCCGACGAACTCGCCCATGCCGTGGGCGCGGACGGCGTGCCCGTCGCGCTCGCCGCCGCCCTCGAAGGGGCCCTCCCAGTAGGCCACCCGGGTGCTCTCGGTGCGGAGCTCCTGGTCCTTTCGCAGCGGGTCGAGGCGGAGGCTGAGCCCCTTGGCGAAGACGTCCCAGGCCACCGCGTAGCGGTAGCCGCTATGGGGCGAGGTCCAGTAGGCCCGGGGGACCATGCGGACGTCCTCGAGCTTTCGCACCTCCCCCGAGGGCAGCACCAGCGAGGCGTGCACCGCCCGCACCCGGCCGTCCAGGTCCCGGACCCGGTAGAGCATCAGCTCGCTCCAGTCGGAGAGGTGGAGCCCGAACCAGTCCCAGCCCACCCGGCGGCCGGCGAGCTGTTCCCCCCACTGGTGGTCCATCCAGGCAAACCCCTGGACCCGCCGTCCCTCGACCTTCCCGTAGAGGGCGAGCCGGGTGTAGGAGACGTAGTACATCCGGCCGGTCTCGGCGGTGCCGGAGTACCCCGGCGGGTGGACCACCGGCGGCTTCAGGGGCACCAGCCAGAGGTCCAAAGGCCCCGCCACCAGCCGGAAGGCGTCGCCCTGCTGCCAGAGCTTCCAGTCGTCGAAAACCAGGGTCAGGGGGTCGCCGGCGACCCGGACCCGGGCGTTTGGGTCGCGGAAGTCGTCGCGCTCCGAGAAGGTCAAGCGGCCGCGGGAGAGGTCGGTCACCGCCAGGTGGGCCGCGATCAGCGGGTAGGGGTAGACCTGCCGGGCGGAGAGCCCGAAGACCTTCGATCCCCGGGGGGCGTAGGCGCGGAAGAAGGCCCAGTGGAAGGCGAGTTTGGCCTGGGGCAGGTAGGCGGAGACGTACCACCACTCCATCGGCGCCGGTTGCGGCGCCCAGGTGTAGGGGCCGGGGATCCGCCCCGGCTCCACCCCCCGGAGCTGGGGCGCGCAGGCCGCCAGCAGCAAGAGCAGAAGCAGGAGGCCGCGTCGCATGGACCCTAGAGGCGCGGGTCGGTCTTGCGCACGTCCACCAGGACCTCGCCCGCCGCCTTCAGGCGCTCGGGCACGCCTTCGGCGTCCTCGCCGGTCACCCGCATGACGATCCGGCGCATGCCCTCGTGCTTGCCGGCGGTGGCCACCGAGACGATGTTCGCCGGCGGCACCGCCTGGGCCGCCTTGGCCAGCGCCCCCGGCCGGTCGGGCACGTCGAAGGTGATGCGCACGCCGCCCTCGCGCATGCCCATCACCTCGATGAAGGCCCGAAGCACGTCGGTGATGGTGATCATGCCGACCAGCTTGTTGCCCTCGAGCACCGGCAGACCGCCGACCTTGTACTCCTCGAGGAGCAGCGCCGCCTCCTCCAGGGGCTCGTCGGCCTGCACCGTGATCACCGGCTTGGCCATCACCTCCTCGACGGTGAGCTTGGAGAGCAGGTAGTTGAGCTCCCAGACCGAGAGGGTGGTGGCCTTCGAGGGCATCGCGTCCTTCAAGTCCTTGTCGGTGACGATCCCCACCAGCCTGCCGTCCTTCTCGATCGGCAGGCGCCGGAAACCCTTCTCCTTGAGAAGTTTGATCGCCTCCAGGACGGGGGTATCGGGGGTAATCGTCACCGGATCCGGCGTCATCCATTCCCGTACCAGCACGTTTTCAAACCTCCTGCCCGCGATTATAGAAGCTGAACTTTAAACAAACGTCCCTCTCACAGCGCCTTCACGCCCCCCTGATACCCTCGCGGCATGAAGCGTTCGTGGATTCTATCGCTTGCCATCGCGGTTTTAGCGCTCGCTGGCGCAGCGCTGGCCCAGAA
The DNA here is from genome assembly GCA_027061845.1 of Thermaceae bacterium. Taxonomy (GTDB): domain Bacteria; phylum Deinococcota; class Deinococci; order Deinococcales; family Marinithermaceae; genus WFXV01. The sequence goes on along the minus strand of JAMOVS010000002.1, from coordinate 24,111 downwards.
CAAGAACACCCCCGTCCGGGTAGGTTTCGTCGACGCCGAGGCGGTGATCCGCGCCCACCCCGGTTACGGCGCCATCGCCAAGCTCCAGGAGCAGGCCGACGCCGAGCTCAAGCCGATCCTGGAAAAGCTCCGTGCCCTGGAGAAGAAGATCGCCAGCGGCCAGGCCACCGCCAAGGACCGGGAGGACTACCAGGTGCTCACCGAGGCGGCCAAGAAGGTCAGCGAGAAGTGGGGGCCGAAGATCCAGGAGAAGCTGGACCCGATCATCAAGGAGGTGGACCGGGTGGTCGCCCAGGTGGCCCAGGAGCTCGGCTTCGCGGTGATCATGAACCGGCGGGTGGCGGCGCAGTCGAACCTGGTGGTCTACGCCGCCCCGGACACCGACATCACCCAGGCGGTGATCGAGGCCTTGAAGAAGTTGAAGAAGTAGCCTCCGACGTTTGAAGAAAAGGGCGCGGGACCTCCCGCGCCCTTTAGAATTGGCCCTGGCGATGGCGCGGAAGCGGACCAAGAAAGCTCCCCCCAGCGGCGACCTCGAGGCCCTCGCCTTCCTGCTCGCCGGCGCCTTCCTCTTCTTCGCCGCCAGCCTCTGGCCCGAGCCCCCGCTCTCCGGGGACCTGGGGAAGGCGCTCAAGGCGGCGCTGAAGGAGACCCTGGGCTGGGCCGCCTGGCTGCTCCCGCTGCCCTTTCTCTACGGCACCTACGCCGCCCTGCGGCGGCTCCCCCTGCGCCGGGTACTGCGGAAGATCGCCTACGGCACCTTCGCCGTGCTCGCCCTGCTCCCGCTCTCCTACCCGGTCTCGCCGGACTGGGCGGGGAAGCTCGGCGAAATCGGCTACCGGCGCCTGCACGAACCGCTGGGGGCGGTGGGGCTGGTGCTTCCCCTGCTGCTGGCGCTGGTCTTCCTGGAACTCTTCTTCGACCGCCGCCCCTTCTCCACCCTGCGGGCGCTGGGGCGCGGCCTGCTCGCCGCCGGCCGCTGGCTGGCCGGGCGGCTGGAGCTGAGGAGCGAGCGCGGCCGGCTGCGGGCCGAGGCGCGGGCGCTGCTGGCCGAGGTGCGGGAGCTGCTCGCGCGCTACCCCGAGCACCGCCTGCTCGCCGACCTCGAGGCCGACCTCAAGACCCTGACCCGGCGCCCCGCCGGGGAACGGCTCGGGGAGCTCAAGGCCCTGCTCCAGGAGTTCCAGCGGGGCCGGGCCGAGGAGCTCGCCGCCGCCATCGAGGCCGAGCTCCCGCCCTGGACCGGGGACCTGGAGCGGGAGCAGGAGCTCCTCAAAAAGCCCCTCAAGGCCGGGAAGAACCCCCTCCTGAAGGAGCTCGAGGCCCGCCGCCGGGCGCTCTTTCTGGAGCTAAAGGCCTTAAAGACCAAGGCCGACGCCCTCGAGCGCGAGGGCCAAAAGGCCCTCGGCCGCCTGCCCGAGCGGCTGAACGCCGAGCAAAAGGCCTTCGAAGCCCGCCAAAGGCGCTGGCGGGAGCTGGAAAAGCAGTGGCTCGACGTCAAGACCCGGGCGGAGAACTGGTGGGCCTGGCGCGCCTGGGCGGAAAACGCCCCCGAGGAGGCGATCGAGGCCGGGGCCCAGCTCCTGGCCCAGTCCGGCCTGGCCGAGCCGCCGCCCAAGATCGCGGAGGAGGAGGCGGCGACCGGGGCAAGCGAAACCCCGCCCCCCGCCCCCAAACCCGCGGCCAAGCCCAAGCCGCCCAAGGCCCCGAGCGGTCTCTCGCTGCCGCCTCTGGACCTGCTGGACCCGCCGGAGAAGCCGAGGAAAGACCCCAAGGCCCTCGAGGCCGAGGCCGCCGAGCGGGCCGAGATCATCAACCAGACCCTGGCCCAGTTCGGGCTCAAGGCCAAGGTGGTCGCCTGGGCCCGCGGTCCCACCGTCACCCGCTACGAGATCGAGCCCGCCCCCGGCGAGAAGATCGCCCGCATCCAGAGCCTGGCCAACGACCTGGCCCGGGCGCTGGCGGTGGGGGTGGTGCGGATCGAGGCGCCGATCCCGGGCAAGAGCGTGATCGGCCTCGAGGTCCCCAACGCCGAGCGCGAGCTGGTGCGCTTCTCCGAGGCCATCCGCGACGAGAGCTACCAACGAAGCCGGGCCAAGCTCCCCCTGATCCTGGGCAAGAGCATCGAGGGCCGGTTCTGGGTCCGGGACCTGGCCAAGATGCCCCACCTCCTGATCGCCGGCTCCACCGGCTCGGGCAAGTCGGTGGCGATCAACGCCCTGGTGATGAGCCTGCTCTTCAAGTACCTGCCCACCGAGCTCCGCCTCTTGATGATCGACCCCAAGATGGTCGAGCTCACCCCCTACGACGGCATCCCCCACCTGGTCCGCGGGGTGGTCACCGACCCCGCCGACGCCGCCGGGGTGCTGCTGGGGGCGGTGGCCCACATGGAGCGCCGCTACAAGATGATGTCCAAGGTCGGGGTGCGCAGCCTGGAGCAGTACAACAAGAAGATGAAGGAGCTGGGCGAGCCCACCCTGCCCTACCTGGTGATCGTGATCGACGAGCTCGCCGACCTGATGATCACCAGCCCCAAGGAGGTGGAGCAGGCGATCCTGCGCCTGGCCCAGATGGCCCGGGCCACCGGCATGCACCTGATCCTGGCCACCCAGCGCCCCAGCGTGGACATCCTGACCAGCCTGATCAAGGTCAACATCCCCGCCCGCGTCGCCTTCGCGGTCTCCAGCAGCCACGACTCCCGCACCATCCTGGACGCCACCGGCGCCGAGCGGCTCACCGGCCAGGGCGACATGCTCTTCTACCAACCCGGCCTGGCCAAGCCGGTCCGCCTGCAGGGCCCCTACCTCTCCGACGCCGAGATCCACCGCATCACCGGCTACCTCCGCCCCCAGACCTTCGAGGACGCCTTCGGCGAGAAATACGGCGCCGACTTCGACGGCCCCGGCCTCTTCACCCCCTCGGGCGCCCCCACCGCCGCCGCCCAGGGCGGCCGGCTCGACTTCTCCGACCCCCTCCTGGAGGAGGCCGCCCGCATCGTGGTCGAGGAGGGCCAGGGCTCGGTCTCCCGGCTGCAGCGGCGGCTCTCGGTGGGCCACGCCCGCGCCGGCAAGCTGATGGACCTGCTCGAGGCCATGGGCATCGTCGGCCCCCACCAGGGCTCGAAGCCCCGCGAGGTGCTGATCACCGCCGACCAGCTGGAGGAGTACTTCGGCCGGGACCAGGCATGAAGCGGCTTCTCGCCTTCCTGCTCCTGTTCCTCACCGCCGCCCTCGGCCACCGGGTGGCGGACTACGGTGCCGTGCGGGTGCTCTACCAGCCGGGCCAGGAGGCGCTGGCCGAGGCCGTGGGCCGGCGGGCGCTGGCCGCCCTCGCGGCCCTCACCCCGCCCTTCGAAAAGCCCGGGGGCCCCCTGGTGCTCCGGCTCGACCCGGAAAGCGACTTCTACAACGGCTACGCCAGCGTCTTCCCCCGCCCCGGGACCACCCTCTTCCCCGCCTTTCCCTACTACGACGGCGCGTTCTTGAACACCGCCGACCCCCTCTACACCCTGGTCCTCCACGAGCTGGTGCACCTTCTGCACCTAAAGGGCCCGAGGAACCCCCTGGGGCTGATCCCGAACGGCGTCGCCCGCCCCTACCCCGCCTGGCTCACCGAGGGCATCGCCACCTACTTCGAGTCGAGCGGGGGCGGGGGCCGGCTCCACGACGCCTACACCGAGGGGCTCCTCCGGGCCCTGGCGGAAGACCCGCCGCGCCTGGCCGAGGCCGGCGTCGCCTTCTATCCCCGCTTCCCCTACGGCGACCTCCGCTACCGCGTCGGGGTCGCCTTCGTCGACTTCCTGATCCGCCGCCACGGGGAGGGGGCGCTCTTCGAGAGCTTCTCCCGCTACCAGAGGACCCCGATGCCCCTTTCCCTCTACCTGCCGGACGGCTACGCCGACGCCTGGAAAAAGGCGGCGGGGACGGACCTCGAGGCCGAGTGGCGGGCCTTCTGGGAAAGCCGGCCGAGGGTCCAGGCCCCCCCGCCCCCCAAAGGGCCGCCCGGCCGCTCTCCGGCGGTCCTCGGGGAACGGCTCGCCTACCTCCACGAAGACGCGATCGTGGTGGGGAAAAAGACCTTCCCCCACCCCCTCGGCCGCAGCGTAGGCCGGCTCGCCTGGCTCGACGAAGAGACCCTGGTCTTCGACCGCCTGGCGCCGACCGGGGCGGGCGGCTACGTCCGGCGGCTTTTCACCTTGGACGTGGAAACCGGCCAGGAAAAAGAGGTCCCGGGCGCGGTCCACGCCTACTACCCCGCCGCCCACCGGGGCACGATCTACTACGTCGAGGAAGGCCCCGGGGGCTCGCGGCTGGTGGCGCTCAAAGGGGGCCGGAAAACGATCCTTCACCAAGCCGGGCCAGGCCGGCACCTGGTCGGGGTCGCCGCCTCCGATTCGGGCCTGGCGGTCTTGGTCTGGGAACGGGGCCGGGTCTTTCCGCTTTTGCTCGGGGAAGAGCCCCGAAAACTCCAGGCCCCCGGCCGCATCTTGAAAGACCTGGCCTGGTGGCGGGAAACGCTCGTCTTCGCCTCCGACGCCGGCGGGGTCTACGAGCTTTATGCCCTGGACCCGGCAACCGGCGCGGTGGAAAAGCTCGTTTCCCACCCCTACGGCGCCTTCGCCCCGGCGGCGAAGGGGGAAACGCTCCTTTACACCGTGCTCACCCGCAAGGGCTTCGCGCTCGATGAGGGCCGCCCGAGTCCCGAGCCCGTGGACTTCAAGGCCGCCCTTCCGCTTCCCGCGCCCCCGCTTTCCGAGGCCGAGCCGAAAACCTACGCCTATACCCCCCTTCCCTCCCTCGCCCCCGCCGGCTGGCTTCCCCTGGCCCCCTTGGGCGCCCTCGTCCTCGGCGTCGACGACGCCGACGAGATCCAGTGGCTCTTCGCCGGGGTGACCGACCTCACGAATACGGGGGTTTCCTTCTCCGTCGACTACCGCCCCCGCTTCGGGCTCGCCCCCGAGCACTACGCGGTCTCCCTCTCCCACCTCTTGGGCCAGACCTCGGCGACGGTGCAGTACGACCGAAGCTTCCTGATGGGGAGAACCCAAGGGGGCTTTGCGCTCCGCGGGGGAATTCTCCATAACGCCCCCGCGGCCGGGTTCTCCCTGGACCTAAGGCAGCGCCGAAGCCTGGGGCGCGACCGCCTTTGGGGGGAGCCCAGCGAGGAGCTCGCCCTTAGGCTCGAGGCCGGCTACTCGGGGCTCTTTTCCGGCCGGCTCCGGCTCTCGGCGCTTCTTCCCTCGGGGCTTGACGCCGGGCTCGAGGTCGGCCAAAACCGCATGGACCCCTGGTTCGTCCCGGGCGTGTCGGGGCTGGCCTGGGTGGGGCTTAAAAAGTCGCTCGTTTTCGACCACTACGGGGAGGACGGCCTCTACTACTACTCCCACTTCACCCTCGAGCCGAAAGCCCTCCTGCTCTACGACGCGGTCCACCACCTGGGCTGGGGGGCAGCGCTCTCGGTCAGGGGCCACTTCGTCTACCGCTACTACCTCCCCCTGACCCCGGAACTCCGCTTCGGCTACCGCTCGGACACCGGGTTCTGGATCGCCCTCCTCCCCTAGCCCGGCATAATGGGGGCGTGCGCATCCACCTTCCCCGGCGGCCCCGCCGGGAGCTTGCGCGAAGCTTCCGCTGGCGGGTGCCGGAGCGGTTCAACCTGGCCCAGGGGCTGGCCCAATCCGCCCGCGACTTCCCCGACCGCCCGGCCCTGATCGAACCCGAGGGCCGCCGGGTAAGCTTCCGGCAGGCCCACGAGCTCGCCGCCCGGCTGGCCTCGGTGCTCCGGGAACGGCTGGCGCCCGGGGAGCGGGTGGGCATCCTGCTGGGACAGCGGCTGGAAACGGCGCTGATTCACCACGCGATCTACCGCGCCGGGCTGGTGGCGGTGCCGATCGCCCCGGTGCTGGGCTCGGAGGCGATCCGCTACCGGCTCGAGCACGCCCGGGCCCGGCTGCTGGTGGCCGACCCCCAGCTGCTGGAGGCCCGGCCGGGGGCGGCCCCGGAGGGGCTCTCCCTCCTGCCCGCCGATCGGCTCCTCCCCCTCGCCGAGGCCGCCCGGCCGCTCCCGATCCAGCCCACGGCGGCCGAGGACCCCGCCATCCTGCTCTACACCTCGGGCACCACCGGCCCGCCCAAGGGGGCCCTGCTCCCCCACCGGGTGCTCCTGGGGCACCTTCCCGGCTTCTACCTCTACTCCAACTTCCCCGAGCCGGGCCGCCCCAAGGTCTACTGGTCGCCGGCGGAGTGGGCCTGGGCCGGCGGTCTGCTGGACGTGCTGCTGCCGGCCTGGCACTACGGCTTCACCGTCATCGCCCACCGCAAGCCCCGGTTCGACCCCGAGGAGGCGCTCTGGCTGATGCGGCGCTTTCGGGTCAGCCATAGCTTCCTCTTCCCCACCGCGTTGAAGCGGTTGCGGGCGCTCGGGCGCCTCTCCCGGCCGCTTACGCTCGAGAGCGTGCACGCTGGCGGCGAGCCCCTGGCCGAGGCGCTGATCGAGTGGTCCCGGGAGAACCTGGGTCAGCCGGTCAACGAGTTCTACGGCCAGACCGAGGCCAACCTCCTGGTTGGCCAGAGCCACCTCGTCGACCCCTTGAAGCCCGGCTCCATGGGCCTCCCCTACCCCGGCCACCGGGTCGAGGTCATCGACGGAGAGGGGCAGCCGCTCCCTCCCGGGGAGGTGGGCGAGGTCGCCCTGCGGACCCCGGACCCGGTGGCCTTTCTGGGCTACGAGCGGGACCCGGAGCGGACCCGGGCCAAGTTCCGCGGCCGCTGGCTGCTCACCGGCGACCTGGCCCGGCGCGACCGGGACGGCTACTTCTGGTACGTCGCCCGCAAGGACGACCTGATCAAGGTGGCCGGCTACCGCATCGGTCCCGCCGAGGTCGAGGCCGCGATCCTCTCCCACCCCGGGGTGGAGCAGGTGGCGGTAATCGGGGTTCCCGACCCCGAGCGGGGTCAGCGGATCGTGGCCTTCGTGGTGGGCGAACCCGGCCGGGACGCGGAGCTCAAGGAGCGGGTGCGGCAGCGGGTGGGGGCGCACGCGGTCCCCAGCGAGCTGCGCTACCTCGAGGCCCTGCCCGTCACCGCCACCGGGAAGGTCCAGCGCCACCGCCTCAAGGCGCTCTGGCAAAGCGAGCTTGAAGACGGGGAAGGTTGACCTCGAGCAGGCGGAGGCCGACCGGCATCCCCGGCCTCTCCCCCCCGCTGGCGGCCAGGGGGGCCTCGAGGGCGAGCTCGGGGAGGAAGACCCGCGCCCGTCCCCCCCGGAGCTCGACCACCACCCCCTCGCCCTGGTAGTCGGGGTGGGCAAGGAGCCAGACCAGCTTGAAGTGGGTCCGCGAGGCCCGCTCGGCGCCGCGCACCGCGTCGGCCACCGCCTCCGCCTCGCCGACCCGGAGGAGCACCTCCCCGGGTCCCAGCAGCATTCGCCCTCGAATCGCCGCCCGGAGCTGCTGGTGCACCGCGAGGTCCAAAAAACGCCTCAAGGGACTGGTCGCCTGCACGTAGGCCGAAAGCCCGAGCCCGGCGTGGGGAAGCGGGGCGCCTTTGTAGGTGGTGCGGGAAAGCGCCTTTATAAGCGCGAAGCTTCTCGCAATCGGCTCCTCGGGAAGGCTCTCGGGAAGCGGCCTCTTCTCCTGGGTGGAATAGGGCACGGGGACGCCCCGCGCACGGGCGAAGCGGGCCGCCGCCTCCCCCGCCGAGAGCATCAGCTCCCGCACCAGAAAGCGCGAGCGGTAGGGGGGTAGCGGCGTGATCTCGACCTCGCCGTCCTTGAGCCGCACCTTGACCTCGGGAAGCGAGAGGTCCAGGGCACCGGCGGCCAGCCGCCTTTGGTGAAAGGCCTCGGCGAGCCGGAGAAGCCCGGCAAAGGGCGGCTCGGCCAGCCGGTCCTCCGCCTCCCGGTAGGAAAGCCGCTCGACCCGCACCCAGGAGGGGAAGACCCGCACCGCCTTGGGCTCGCCCCCTTCCAGCCGGAAGGCGAAGGTGAGGGCGCGGCTTTTTTCACCGCGGCCGAGGGCGGCCTCGGCCAAGAGCCCCTCGGGGAGCATCGGCACCACCCGCTCGGGCAGGTAAAGCGCACTGCCCCGCTCCCGCGCCGCCCGGTCCGCCGGCGTATCCGGCGCTACCCAGGCGGCGACGTCGGCGACGTGCACGAAGACCTCGCCATCTTTCAAGGAGAGGGCGTCGTCGGCGTCGGCCGAGGCGGGGTCGTCGTCGATGGCGAAGGCGGGAAGCTCGGTGAGGTCCACCCGGCCCTCGTCGTCGGGCGCGCCCCAGGGAACCTCGGGCGGCTCGGTGGGCACCCGAAAGCGGGCCGGGTAGGGGTTTACCAAGGGGGTCCAGTAGCCGAGCCGGAGCAAGAAGGCGTGGGCCTCCTCGGGGGTCTCCTTCTGGCCGAGCGCCCGCAGCACCCGCGAGCCCTTCGCCCGGCCCAGCGCCAGCGCCTCGACCTCGGCGAGCAGAGGCCGGTCCTCCTCGGCAAAGCGCCCCTGGCGAAAGCGCCGGAGCGCCGCCTCAAAGCGGGCCTTCTCCGCCTCCTTCTCGGCCCTTTCTTGAAGCAGCCGCTGGACCTCGGCTTCGGGCCGCGGCCGCCAGGCGTCCCCCTCGGGCGCGAAGTAGGGCGTCTCCTTGAGGGCCCGGTAAAGCGCAAAGGCCTCGGCGGGGCCGGGCTCGGGATAAAGGAGCTCAAGCAGCTCGGCGAACGAGAGTGCCCCCTCGTCCTTCAAAAGCGCGTAGGCCTCGGCGAGGTCGGGGGGCGGGACTTCGGGAAGCGGCAGCGAGGCCGGGCCCGGGTGCAAGAGCACCACGTCCTTTTCCCGGACCTTCTTCACCCCCGCCTCGGTGCGGATCCAGAGCCGATCCCCGGAGCGCTCGACCACCGCCGGCTTTCCCTTGTAGGCCACCAGGGCGCCTTCCCGCACGCGAAAAATCTTAGGCGTAAACTGGGGTATGGCACAAATACCCCTAGAAGAGCTCTTCGCCGACCCGGCGATCACCCAGGTCCAGATCAGCCCGGACGGCAGCAAGATCGGCTACATCGCGCCCCTGGAGGGGGTCAAGAACGTCTTCGTGCAGGACCTCGAGACCGGCGAGACCCGCCCGGTCACCAAGGACACCGGCCGCGGCATCCTCTACTACGGCTGGCTCTACAACGGCGACCTGGTCTACATCCAGGACAAGGACGGCGACGAGAACTGGCGGCTTTACCGGGTGAGCCCCGAGGGCGGCGAGCCGCTGCTCTTGACCCCGGGCGAGGGGGTCCAGGCCCGCCCGGCGAGGATCAGCCCCGAGCACCCGGACGAGATCCTGGTGGCCCTAAACGACCGCGACCCCCGCTACCACGACCTCTACCGCGTCAACGTCAAGACCGGCGAGCGCACCCTGGTGCTCGAGAACCCGGGCTTCGTCCAGATCCTCGCCGACGAGCACTTCCGCCCCCGACTCGCCTACCGCCAGACCGACGAGGGCGGGGGCGAGCTCTTCGTCTACGAGGAGGGCGCGTGGAAGCCCTTCCTCTCCTGGGGCCTCGAGGACGACCTCACCACCCGGCCCCTCAGCGTCCGGGGCGACGACCTCTACCTCTTCTCCTCGATCGGCCGGGACACCGCCGCGCTGGTCAAGAAGAACCTGAAGACCGGCGAGGAAACCCTGCTCGCCGAGGACCCGGACTACGACCTCACCCAATACGCCGCGGGCGGCGACACCTTCCTCTTCCACCCGAGGAAGAAGGCCCCCGAGGCGGTGGGGGTGATGCGGGACCGGCTCTCTTGGATCGTCCTCGACGAGTCCTTAAAGCCCGACTTCGAGCGGCTCGCCTCCGAGCTTGCGGGCGACTTCTACGTCGGTTCCCGCGACCTCGAGGACCAGACCTGGGTGGTCTACGAGACCGACGACGACCGCCCCGGCCGCTACTGGCTCTACGACCGCAAGGAAAAGACCCTACGCCCCCTCGGCGAGGCCTACCCCTGGCTGCTCGAGTACGAACTCGCCGAGACCCGCCCGATCCGCTACCGCGCCCGGGACGGCCGGGTGATCGAGGGCTACCTCACCCTGCCCCCGGGGCGAGAGGCCAAGAACCTCCCGGCGGTGATCCTCCCCCACGGCGGCCCCTGGTGGCGGGACGGCTGGGGATTCGACCCCTGGGCCCAGTGGCTCGCCAACCGCGGCTTCGCCGTGCTCCAGCCCAACTTCCGCGGCTCCACCGGCTACGGCAAGGACCACCTGAACGCCGGCAACAAGGAGTGGGGCGGCAAGATGCAGGACGACCTCAGCGACGGCGTCCGCTGGCTCATCGAGGAAGGGATCGCCGACCCCGAGCGGGTCGCCATCATGGGCGGCTCCTACGGCGGCTACGCCACCCTCGCCGGCCTCGCCTTCACCCCCGAGCTCTACGCCGCCGGGGTGGACCTGGTCGGCCCCTCGAACCTCTTCACCTTCATCGAGAGCATTCCGCCCTACTGGAAGCCGATGCTGGCGCTCTTTTACCACCGGGTCGGCCACCCCGAGAAGGATAAGGAGCTTTTAAGGGAGCGCTCGCCGCTTTTCTCCGCCGACCGGATCGAGGCCCCCCTCCTCATCGGCCAGGGCAAGAACGACCCCCGGGTGAAACGGGAGGAGAGCCTCCAGATCGTCGAGGCGCTAAAGAAGCGGGGCAAGCCGGTGGAGTACGTCGAGTACCCCGACGAGGGCCACGGGTTCATGCGCTTTGAGAACCGGCTCGACTTCTTCCGCCGGGCGGAGGAGTTTTTAAAGCGCCATCTCGGGGTGTGATGGAGTTCCTGGAGCGGATCTACGCGAGCCTCGGCGAGGAGGGCCTCAAAAAGGCCCGCTGGCAAACCCGAATGCAGGTCCTGGGGATGACGCTGCAGATCGTCTTCGTGCTGCTCTACGTCGCCCTTTGGATGCTCACCCCCCTTAGTCCGCGGGTCGCCGCGCTTACCGGAGAAAACCCCTGGCTTTACACCCTGGTCTTCTTCCTGGGGCAGAGCCTTTTCAACCTCCCCCTGAACTACTTTTCCCGCTGGGTGGAGCTTCGGCTGGGCACCAACCGCCAGTCGCTCTCCGGCTGGCTGCTCGACTGGCTCAAGCAAAGCGCGGTCAGCGTGGCCTTGATGACGCTGCTCTTTGGCGGGGCCTACGCGGTGATGCGGGCCTGGCCCGAGGCGGCGCCGCTCGTCTTCCTGGTCCTGGTCGCCGCCTTCGCCGGGCTGCTCTACGCCCTCCAGCCGTTCTTCCTGCGCCTCGAGTTCAAGGCCGAGCCGCTCGAGGACGAAGCCCTCGCCGCCCGCATCCAAAAGCTCTTCGAGCGCGCCGGGGTCCCCTTTCGCGGCGTCTACCGCCTCCGGGCCGGGGAGAAGACGAGCCGGGGGAACGCCGCCGTCATTCCCAAGGTCGGCGGCCACGAGGTGGTCTTTACCGACACCCTGCTCGAGGAACTCGACACCGAGGCCCTCGCCTTCGTGGTGGCCCACGAGCTGGGGCACGTCAAGCACCGGGACACCTTACGGGGACTCTTCGCCTTCGCGGTCTTGCTCTACGTCGCCCTGCTCGCCGGCTACGTCCTGGTCGGGACGCCGGCGCTGGCGCGCTTTCCCCTCTTCTACCTGGGCACCCAGCTTGCCTTTGTTTTCGGAAAACTGGCGATGAACCACCTGGTACGGACCCAGGAATACGCCGCCGATCGCTTCGCCATCCGCCTGGTCCCCGACCTCGAGGCCTTCGAGCGGAGCTTTCTGGTCCTCTCCCGGCAGAACTTCGGCGACCCCGATCCACCCGCCTGGATCGAGACGCTCCTGCACGACCATCCCTCGATCAAACACCGCTACCAGGCGCTGAAAAAGGCCCTCGAGGAAAACAACGAGGGGGCGGCTTAAGCCGCCCCCTTCTTATCCCCTTCGGGTTAGCCGAGCTCCTTCTTCACCAGCTCGACGATCTCGTCGATGGTCTCGGCGATCGGCACCCCGGCCTCCTGGAAGGCCTTGACCTTGGACTCGGGGGTGCCCACGTCGCCCATGATGATGGCGCCGGCGTGGCCCATGCGCTTGCCCTTGGGGGCGCTGCGGCCGGAGATGAAGGCGACCACCGGCTTCTTCATGTGCTCCTTGATCCAGGCGGCGGCCTCCTCCTCGTCCGAGCCGCCGATCTCGCCGATCACCACCACCGCCTCGGTCTCGGGGTCCTCGTTGAAAAGCGGCAGGAGGTCCTTGAAGGTGGTGCCGATGATGGGGTCGCCGCCGATTCCCACCGTGGTGGTGGTGCCCAGCCCGGCGTCCGAGAGGGCGGCGGCGGCCTCGTAGGTGAGGGTGCCGGAGCGGCTGATGATCCCCACCTTGCCGCGCTTGAAGACGTGGCCGGGCATGATGCCGATCTTCGACTCCTCGGCCGAGATCAGCCCGGGGCAGTTGCCGCCGATCAGGCGGATGCCCAGGTCCTTGATCTCCTTGACCGCCTGGACCATGTCCAGGGTGGGGATGCCCTCGGTGATCAGCACCACCAGGGGGATCCCGGCGTGGGCGGCCTCGAGGGCGGCGTCGGCGGCGGCGAAGGCGGGCACGAAGATGATCGAGGCGTCGATCTCGTGCTCTTTCAGGGCCTCCTTCACCGAGTTGTAGACCGGCACCCCGTGGACCTCCTGGCCTCCCTTGCCCGGGGTGACGCCGGCCACCACCTTGGTGCCGTAGTCGAGCATCTGACGGGTGTGGAAGGAGCCCTCGCGGCCGGTGATGCCCTGCACCAGGACGCGGGTGTTCCGATCGATCAGAATCATTTCTTCCCCTCCACCATGGCGACGATCGCCTTCGCGGCCTCGATCGAGGTCGGGTACATGTAGACCGGCTTGCCCTCGAGGAGCTTCTTCGCCTCCTCCTCGGCGGTGCCGGCCACCCGCATCACGATCGGCACCTTGACGATTCCCTCTTCCAGCGCCTTGATCACGCCCTTGGCCACCTCGTCGGCGCGGGTGATGCCGCCGAAGATGTTGATGAAGATCCCCTTGACGTCGGGGTCCTTGGAGAGGAGCTTGAGGGCGTTGTAGACCACGTCGGCCTTGGCCCCGCCGCCGATGTCGAGGAAGTTCGCCGGCTTGCCGCCGACCCGGTTGACCAGGTCCAGGGTGTACATCACCAGGCCGGCGCCGTTCCCCAGGATGCCGATGTTCCCGTCCAGCTTGACGTAGGCGAAGCCGTAGTTCTGGGCCTCGAGCTCGAGGGGGTGCTCGGCCTCGACCTCACGCAGCTTGGCCAGGTCGGGGTGACGGAAGAGCGCGTTGTCGTCGAGGTCGATCTTGGCGTCGACCGCGACGATCTCGCCGTCCTTGGTCACCACCAGGGGGTTGATCTCGGCCAGGAAGGCGTCCACCCCGACGTAGGCCTTGTAGAGCTTGACCAGGACGTCGGCGAGCTTGTTCAGGTTGCCCTCGAGGCCGGCGTCGATGACGATCTGCCGCGCCTCGAAGGGGCGCAGGCCCTTGTGGGGGTCGATCGGGTACTTGACGATCGCCTCGGGGTTCTCCCGGGCCACCTCCTCGATGTCCACGCCCCCCTCGCGGCTCACCATCATCACCACCCGCTGGGAGGAGCGGTCCAGGATCAGCCCGGCGTAGTACTCCTTGGCGATGTCGGCGGCCTCGGCCACCAGGACCTTCTTGACCGTCAGGCCCTTGATGTTCATGCCGAGGATCTTCTTGGCCACCTCCTCGGCCTCGGCGGGGGTCTTGGCCAGCTTGACGCCGCCCGCCTTGCCCCGGCCGCCGACGTGCACCTGCGCCTTGATCACCACCGTCTTGCCGACCTCCCGGGCAATCTCGCGGGCCTCTTCCGGGGTAAAGGCCACCTTGCCCGGGGGAACCGGGATCCCGTATTTGGCTAGGATCTCCTTGGCTTGATACTCGTGGAGCTTCAACGCCCACCTCCTTTAGCCGCAGCGGATTATACCGCCCAGGGCGGGGCCCAATGCCCCTAGCGCTTGCGGGCGAAGACCATCTTACCGAGCGGGGTCTGGATCACCTGGGTGACCACCGCCTCGACCCAGGCGCCGCGGTCCTCGGCCGCCCGCTCGACCACCACCATGGTGCCGTCCTCGAGGTAGCCCACCCCCTGGCCCGGCTCCTTGCCCAGCTTTTGGATCTTGACCCGGATCGCCTGCCCCGGCTGGTAGGGCGCCTTGAGCGCGTGGGCCAGGGCGTGGATCGAGAGCCCGGGGACGCCGTAGACCTTGGCCAGCGAGAGCAGCGCCGAGTCGTTGGAGACGATCGCCATTCCCCGCTCCCGGGCGACCCGGAGGAGGGCGTCGTCCACCTCGCCGGAAAGACCGGTATCCAGCACCCGCACCTCGAACTCCCCGAGCCGGGCCAGGGTCTCGAGCCCCCGCCGCCCCTTGGCCCGGGAGAGGGCGTCGTTGCTGTCCGCAAGTCCTTGCAGCTCCTTCAAGACGAAGTCCGGCACGTAGACCGGCCCGTCCAGGAACCCGAGCTCCACCACCTCCGCCACCCGCCCGTCGATCAGCGCCGAGGTGTCGAGCAGCTTGCCCCCCTTGGGCGAGGCCTGGGGCACCGCCCGGGTGAAGAGGTGGCGGTTCGCCAGCGTGACCGCGGAGAAGACGACGATCAGGAAAAGCGCCAGCAAAAGCGAGTGGTACCAGCGAAACCCGGGGATCTGGTCCAGAAGGGTGGTGAGCAGCACCGCCGCCAAGAGCGCCACCAGGCTCCCGGTGGCGATCGCCAGCGGCACCTCGGGCGGCACCCGCCGCCAGGCGGCCAGCAGTCGCTCGGCCAGGTGGGCCAGCCGGGGCCCCAGCAGAATCCCGGTGAGCACGCCGACCAGCGTGAGGTAGACGATGTTGAGGGTGGAGGCCTGGTAGGCCGAGCTGAGCCAAAGCCCCAGGCGATAACCGAGGTAGCCGAGAAGGAGTACGGTTGCCGCCTGGACCGCGTTCCGCATACCCCAAGCCTAACGGGAAACCCGCGCCTTTTGCACCGCGTCCTCGACGCTGCCGAGCCGGCCGGGCGCCAGCACCCGGGTAAACCCGGCCCGCTCGGCCTCGAGTAGCCTTCGCTCCAGGGCGGGCACGCTGCGCACCTCGCCGGCAAGCCCCACCTCGCCCACCACCGCCAGGTCCTCGGGCAGGGGGCGCTGCACCACCGCGGAGTAGACCGCCAGCACCACCGCCAGGTCCAGCCCCGGGTCGGCGACCCGCATGCCCCCGGCCAGGTTGACGTAGACGTCGAGCTGGCCCAGCTTCAGGCCCAGCCGCCGCTCCACCACCGCCAGCGCCACGTCCACCCGCCGGGGGTCGAGCCCCTGCACCACCCGCTTGGGGGCGGCATACGGCGAGCGGGCGGCCAGCGCCTGCACCTCGAGCAGCATCGGCCGCTCGCCGGCGAGGGCAATGCCCACCACGCTCCCCGGCACCCCCACCGGCCGCTCGGCGAGGAAGGCCTCGGAGGGATTCCTGACCTCGACCAGGCCCCGGTCCTCCATGCGGAAGACCCCCACCTCCCCCACCGGGCCGAAGCGGTTCTTCTGACTCCTCAGCACCCGGAAGAGGCCGGCGGTCTCGAGGTAGAGGGTCGCGTCCACCACGTGCTCGATCGTCTTGGGGCCGGCCACCGTGCCCTCCTTGGTGACGTGGCCCACCAGCACCACCACGCTGCCGGTGGCCTTGGCCAGGCGGGTCAGGGCCTGGGTGGCGTTCCGCACCGCCACCAGCGAGCCCGGGGCGCCCTCGGCCTCGATCGTCTGGATCGAGTCGACGAAGACCGCCCGCGGCCGCTCGGCCTCGAGCAACGCCAATAGCGGCTCGAGCCGGGTCTCGCGCACAAGCTCCAGCGCCTCGTTCACCCCGAGCCGGCGGGCCCGCTGCTTGATCTGCCCCGGCGACTCCTCGCCGGCGACGTAGAGCACCCGCTCGCCGCGGGCCAGCAGCCGGTCCGCGATCTCGAGAAGGAGCGTGCTCTTCCCCACCCCGGGCTCGCCGCCCAGGAGCACCACCTCGCCGGCGACGAAGCCGCCCCCACTCACCCGGTCGGCCTCGGAAAACCCGGTGGAGATTCGCTCCTCGGCGGCCTCGGAGACCGCTTTTAGGGGGATCACCTCGGCCGGCGCCGCCCGGGCACCGGCTTTTTTGGCTTCCGGCACCTCCTCCTTGAAGCTCCCCCAGGCGCCGCAGGAGGGGCAGCGGCCCAGGGGCTTGGCGGTGCGGTAGCCGCACTCGACGCAGACGAAACGGGCCGGACGCGCCACTAGACGAGGCTAAGCTCCTCTTCGAAGCGAAGCTCGCCGTCCTCCACCCGGACGAAGATCCGGGCCGAGGGGTTCTTGAGCACCTCGAGCGAGAGGGGGTCCTCCACCCGCTCCCGGATCACGCTCCTGAGCTGGCGGGCGGAGCCGGTCTTCTCGGCGTGGGCCACCACCCAGGCGGCGACCTCGGGGGCGAAGCGCACGAAGACCTCGCGACCGGCCATCTCCTCCTCGATCTCTTTGAGCATCATGCCGGCGATCCGGACCAGCTCCTCCTCGGTGAGCGGGCGGAAGCGGATCACCTCGTCGAGCCGGTCCAAAAACTCCGGGGTGAAGAGCGTCTTCAAGGGCGAGTCGGTGTCCACCTCGGTACCGGTGAAGCCGATCCCGGGCCCGACGTTGAAGCCGGTGTTCGAGGTCATGATCAGGATCACCCGACGGAAGTCCACCGTGCGCCCCAGGCCGTCGGTGAGCCGGCCCTCGTCCAGCACCTGCAGGAAGGTGTTGTAGATGTCCGGGTGGGCCTTCTCGATCTCGTCCAGCAGGACGACGCTGAAGGGCTGGCGGCGGATCGCCTCGGTGAGCCGGCCGCCCTGCTCGTAGCCGACGTAGCCGGGAGGCGCCCCGATCAGCTTGGAGATCGAGTGGGGCTCGGCGAACTCGCTCATGTCGAAGCGTACCAGCGCCCGCTCGGAGCCGAAGAGCACCTCGGCCAGGGCCTTGGCCAGCTGGGTCTTGCCCACCCCCGAGGGGCCGACGAAGAGGAAGGAAGCGGCCACCCGGGTGCGCCCGCCTAGGCCCACCCGCGAGCGCCGGAGCGCGCTCGCCAGCGCCCGCACCGCCTCCTCCTGGCCGACGATCCGCTCCCGCAGCGCCTCCTCCAGCTGGAGCAGCTTGTCGTCGTCCTTGTCGTCGACGTAGACCCCGCCCCAGGAGTCGACCACGCTCTCGATGTCCTCCCGGGTCACCATCGGGGTGCCGTCCTCGTCCTCGGCCACCGGCAGGCCCAGCGAGGCGTTGAGCCGTACCCGGCTGGCGGCCTCGTCGATCAGGTCGATCGCCTTGTCGGGGAAGTTCCGCCCCGGCAGGCTGCGCACCCCCACCTTGACCGAGAGGTCGAGGATCTCGTCGGGGATCGCCACCCCGTGGTGGGCCTCGTAGCGGGGCCTTAGCCCTTTTAGGATCTCGAGGGTTTCCTCCGGGCTCGGCTCCAGCACGATCACCGGCTGGAAGCGGCGCTCGAGGGCGGCGTCCTTTTCGATGTAGCGGTGGTACTCGCCGGTGGTGGTGGCGCCGATGACCTGGATCTCGCCGCGGGAGAGCGGGGGTTTTAGGATGTTGGCCGCGTCCAGCGTGCCCTCGGCGCCGCCGGCGCCGATCAGGGTGTGGAGCTCGTCGATGAAGGCGATCACCTTGGCGGTCTTGAGCTCCTCGATGATCTGTCGCAGGCGCTCCTCGAATTCGCCGCGGTACTTGGTGCCGGCCACCACCCCGGCCAGGTCGATCTGCACCACCCGGGCGCCCCGGAGCACCGGGGGTACCCGGTCCTCGACGATCGCCTGCGCCAGCCCCTCGACGATCGCCGTCTTGCCCACGCCGGGATCGCCCACCAGGACGGGGTTGTTCTTGGTCCGCCGGGCGAGGATCTGGATCACCCGGTGGATCTCCTCGGTGCGGCCGATCACCGGGTCCAGCCGGCCCTCGCGGGCCTCCTTGGTGAGGTCGCGGCCGTACTCGTCGAGGAAGGGGGTCTGCGGCTGGACCTTCTCCTGGGTCTTGGGGGCGGACTCGGCGCTTTGCAGGATGCGCCAGCGGATCGCGTCCACGTCCTTGACGAAGTGGGTCAGGATGCGGTAGGCGACCCCGTCGCTCTCGCGGATGATGCCCAGCAGGATGTGCTCGGTGCCGATGGTGGGGCTGCCCATGGCCCGGGCCTCGGCGGCGGCCAGCTCCATCACCCGGCGGGCCCGGGGGGTGATCGCCGGGGGCTCGCCGGCGCGGCTGCCCTCGCCGCGGCCCACCAGGTCCTCGACCATGCGGCGCATGACCTCGAGGCTGGCGCCGTACTCGGTGAGGATCTTGGCGGCGGCGCCGCCCTCGCGCATCAGGCCGAGGAGCAGGTGCTCGGGGCCGATCATCGAGTGCCCCAGCCGGCTCCCCTCCTCCCTCGCGTAGTGGAAGACTAGCCTCGCGCGATCGTCGTATCTGTTCAAGGCAAAAACCCCTTTCGCACCACGAATCCGGGCCGTCCCCGCCTTAAGCCCATGATATAGTATCGGCGCTTCTTTGGGGCGAATCGGGCCCCTATTACAAAAAGCGAGGGGGCGGCATGCGTTTTCAAAATCTGGTCCTGGCACTCCACGAATACTGGAACGGGCAGGGCTGCGTCATTACCGAGCCCTACGACACCGAGGTGGGAGCGGGCACCTTCTACCCCGCGACCTTCTTCGGTGCGCTCGGCAAACGGCCCTGGAAGGTCGCCTACGTGGCCCCGTCCCGCCGGCCGCAGGACGGGCGCTTCGGGGAAAACCCCTACCGCTTCCAGTACTACTGGCAGTACCAGGTGATCCTGAAGCCCTCGCCGGCCGACGTGCAGGAGGTGTATCTGAAGAGCCTCGAGGCCCTGGGCATCGACCCCAAGGCGCACGACATCCGCTTCGTCGAGGACAACTGGGAGTCGCCCACCCTGGGCGCCTGGGGGCTCGGCTGGGAGGTCTGGCTGGACGGCATGGAGATCACCCAGTTCACCTACTTCCAGCAGGTGGGCGGGGTCGACCTGAACCCGATCAGCGTGGAGATCACCTACGGCCTCGAGCGCATCGCCATGTACCTCCAAAAGAAGGACCACGCCTTCGAAATCGAGTACGCCCCCGGCGTGACCATCGGCGACTTAAGGCGCGAGTTCGAGGTCGAGCACTGCCACTACAACTTCGAACACGCCAACGTGGAGAAGCTCCGCCGCTGGTTCGAGGACTTCGAGGAGGAGGCCAAGCGGCTTTTTGAGCTCGGCCTGGTCTACCCCGGCTACGAGTTCGTGATGAAGGCCTCCCATACCTTCAACCTGCTCGACGCCCGGGGCGCCCTCTCCCACGCCGAGCGCCAGGCCCACGTCCAGCGGGTGCGCCGGCTGGCCGAGCGGGCCGCCCGCGCGTACCTGGAGAAACACGAGGAGGAGCGCCGTGAAACTTCTGCTTGAGATCGGCACCGAGGAACTCCCCTCCTGGTACGTCGCCGAGGGCGAGGCGGCGCTCCGCAAACGCCTCGCCGACCGGCTGATCGAGGCCCGGATCGCCTTCGAAGCGATCGAGACCTTCGCCACCCCGCGCCGGCTCGCCGCCCGGGTCTCGGGCCTGGCCGAGGCCCAGTCCCGGCTGGTCGAGGAGCGCCGGGGCCCGCCGGCCGCCGCCGCCTTCAAGGACGGAAAGCCCACCCCCGCCGCGATCGGGTTCGCCAAGAGCGCGGGCGTCCCGCTGGAGGCGCTCTACGTCAAGGAGACCGACCGCGGTCCCTACGTCTACGCCCGGGTGGAGGAGGAGGGCCGGCCCAGCCGGGAGGTGCTGCCCGGCCTCCTCGCCGCCGTGATCACCGGCCTCCCCGCCGAGCGCAAGATGCGCTGGGGCGAGGGCGAAGGCCCCTTCGTGCGACCGGTACGCTGGCTGGTGGCGCTGCTTGAAGCCGAGGTGCTGCCGGTGGCGGCCTTCGGCCTGGTCGCCGGCAACGAGACAAGAGGCCACCGGCTGCTCGCCCCCGGCCGCTTCAAGATCCCCCACCCCGACGCCTACGAGGACGTGATGATCCGGGCCAAGGTGGCCCCGGTCCGCCCCCAGCGCCGGGAGCGGGTGGTCTTCGAGGCCGGCACCCTGGCCGCGAGCGAGGGGTTCGAAGCGGTGATGCCCGAGGACCTGCTGGAGGAGGTCACCGACCTGGTGGAGTGGCCGGTGGCGGTGATGGGGGCCTTCGACGAGGGCTACCTCGAGCTCCCCGACGAGGTGCTGGCCACCGTGATGATCCACCACCAGCGCTTCTTCCCGGTGCGGCAGCCGGGCGGGCGGCTGGCCCCGCGGTTCATCGGCATCAGCAACAACGAAGAAGGCCTGGAAACGATCCGCGAGGGCTACCAGGGGGTGCTCAAGGGCCGGCTCGACGACGCCGTCTTCTTCTGGCGGGCCGACCGCAAAAAACCCCTCAAGGTGCACCGCGAGGGGCTAAAAGGAATGGTCTTCGCCAAGGGGCTCGGCACCATGTGGGACAAGGCCGAGCGGGTGGCCAAAGCCGCCCTCCTGCTCGCCCCCGAGACCCCGGCCGACCCCGCCCTGGTCGAGGAAGCCGGCGCTCTCGTCTTCGCCGACCTGGCCACCCAGATGGTCTACGAGTTCCCCGAGCTCGAGGGCACGATGGCCAAACGCTACGCCCTCGCCGAGGGCTACCCCGAGCCGCTGGCCCAGGCCCTCGAGGACGCCCCCCGCCCGGAAGGGGCCAGCGGCCCCCTGCCCCTGACCCACGAGGGGGCGGTGCTCTCGGTGGCCGACAAGGCCGACACCCTGCTCGGGTTCTTCCACCTGGGAAAGCGCCCCAAGGGCTCGGCCGACCCCTTCGGCCTCCGCCGCGCCGCCTTCGCCCTGGTGCGGGTCCTCGGCGCCAAGGGCTACCCGCTCTCGCTTTCCGAAGTCTTCGAGGCGGCGAGCCGGGCCTACCGCGAAGAGGACTACGTGATCGCCGCCAAGGACCGGGAGGATGCTGAGTCCTTCGCCTGGGAGCGGCTTGAAAACCTGCTGGTCGCCGCCGGGCTCCCGGTGCAGAGCGTGCGCGCCGCCCGGGCCTCGGGCAAGAGCGTCTACGAGGTCATGCTCCGCGCTTACCTGCTCCGCCTCTTGATGTACGACCCCCGCTTCACCGACCTCTTCCTGCTCTACAAGCGCGCCGCGAACCTGGCCAGGGAAGCGGGCCCCGAGGCCACCCCCGAGGAGGCCCTGCTCGCCGAGCCCGAGGAGCGAGCGCTCTTCGCCGCCCTGCCCGGCCTACAGGCGGCGGTGGAGCGGCTGCTCGAGCTCGGGGCCACGCTGCTGCCCCCCTGGGACCCGGCCGGACCGCTACCCAAGGTGCCGCCCGACCGCTTCGCCGAGGTGCTTTCCCAGCTCGCCGCCTTCAAGGACACGCTGGACGCCTTCCTCGACCGGGTGCTGGTCATGGTCGAGGACGAACGCCTGCGGCAAAGCCGGCTGGGGCTCTTGAAGGGCGTTCGCGACGCGCTCAAGCACCTGGGGGCGCTGGAAGAAATCGGCGGATAAAAAGGCTCGTGGCTTGTGGCGCTTTTTAAAACCCACAACAACAAGCTACGGGCTACCAGCCGCCGGCCAAGCGTGCTAGCCTCGTGCCATGAAGGTCGCCGTCGTGGGCGCGACCGGCGCCGTCGGTCGCGAGATCCTGAAGGTCCTGGAGCAAAAAGATTTCCCGCTTTCCGAGCTCCGGCTCTACGCCAGCCCCCGCTCGGCGGGCACCAAGCTCCCCTTCAAGGGCGAGGAGATCCCGGTCGAGGTCCTCCCCGAAGGGCCGCTTCCGGTGGACCTGGTGCTCGCGAGCGCCGGCGGAAGCCTCTCGAAAAAGCTCGCCCCTGTCTGGGCCGAGGGCGGCGCGCTGGTCATCGACAACTCCTCGGCCTGGCGCTATGACCCTGAGGTTCCCCTGGTCATCCCCCAGATCAACCCCGAGGCGGCCAAAAAGCATAAGGGCATCATCGCCAACCCCAACTGCACCACCGCCATCCTGGCCATGGCGCTTTGGCCCTTGCACCAGGCCTTCGGCGCCACCCAGGTGGTGGTCGCCACCTACCAGGCCGCCTCCGGCGCCGGCGCCGAGGGGATGCAGGAGCTCCTCGAGGGCACCCGCGCCGTGCTCGAGGGCAAAAAGCCCGAGGCCAAGGTCTTCCAGCACCCTCTCCCCTTCAACGTCATCCCCCACATCGACCGCTTTCTGGAGAACGACTACACCCGCGAGGAGATGAAGGTGGTCTGGGAGACCCAGAAGATCTTCGACGCCCCCGAGATGAAGATCAGCTGCACCGCGGTGCGGATCCCCACCCTCCGGGCCCACGCCGAGGCCGCCACCGTGCTCTTCGAGCGCCCGGTGACGCCCGAGGCCGCCCGGGCGGTGCTGGAAGCCGCTCCCGGCGTCCAGGTGGTGGACGAGCCCGAAAAGAACCGCTACCCCATGCCCCTCACCGCCACCGAGAAATGGGACGTCGAGGTCGGCCGCATCCGCAAGAACCTCGCCTTCGAGAACGCCCTCGACTTCTTCGTGGTCGGCGACCAGCTCCTAAGGGGCGCCGCCTTAAACGCGGTGGAGATCGCGGAGCTCTTCCTGGCATGAAACACCGCGCCCCGCTCGCACTCTTCCTCGCCGCCGCGCTCTTCCTCGGCGGCTGCCAGGCGGGCCAGCAGCCTTCGCCTCCGCCCTCGCCGCCGCCTTCGCCTTCCCCCGAGGAAAGGACGCTCTTCGCCGCCGGCGACATCGCCTACTGCGACTCCCAGGGCGACGAGGCAACCGCCCGGCTGATCGAATCCCGGGCCCCCAAGAAGGGCGCCTGGGCGGTGCTCGCCCTGGGCGACCTGGCCTACCCCGACGGCACCCGAGAAGAGTTTGAAAATTGCTACGACCCTTCCTGGGGAAGGTTCAAGGAGTACACCTACCCGGTCCCCGGCAACCACGAGTACCACACCAAGGACGCCGCCGGATACTTCGGCTACTTCGGCGACCAGGCCCGGCCCCCGGGCGGCTACTACCGATTCACCTACGCCGACTGGTCCCTTTATGCGCTCAACTCGAACCTCTCGCTGAAATCCGGCTCGCGGCAGTACCGCTGGCTGGAGAAGGAGATCCAGGGGGACGATCATCGCTGCAAGCTCGCCTTCCTGCACCGCCCCCGCTACAGCTCCGGGGTGCACGGCGACGCCACCTCGCTCGAGGACCTCTGGCAGCTGCTCAGCAACGCCGGCTTCGCGCTGGTCCTCTCCGGCCACGACCACCACTACGAGCGGATCGAGGCCGGCGGTCCGGTGCAGTTCGTGGTGGGGAGCGGCGGCGCCCCGCTTCGCAAGATCAAGCGGCGGCGGCCCGGCTCCGAAGCCTACGTGGACGACGCCCACGGGGTGCTCGAGCTCATCCTCTCCCGGGAGGGCTACCGCTTCCGCTTTCTGGACGTAGACGACCGGCAGCGCGACGCCGGAAAAGGCGACTGTGCGCCTTAGGGTTTTGGCCGCTTTCCTGCTCCTTGGCGTCGCCCTCGCCGCCCGCCCGGGCACGGGGCACGCGCTGCTTTTGACCGAAAAGGGGCCGCTGGTCGGGGGCGAGGCGAACGGGCGCCCCTTCGTCGAGCTTTTGGGAAAAGGGCGCTGGCAGGGCGAGGGCCGGGGCGCGGTCTTAGCCCTGGCCCCCGGCCTTTGGGCCGGCCGCTACCGGGGGGACGCCGCGCTTGCCTTCACCGACGAAGCGGGCGTGCCCGAGCGCATCCTCCGCTTCGGGGGCCCGTTATCGGAAACCGCGGTGGCGCTGGCAAAAACCGAAAAGGGCGTGCTGTTTGCCGGCTACGCCGAGGGGCACTTCTTCGGCAAAAACCACGGCGGGGAGGATATTTTCCTCGCCTGGGTCGAGGGCGGGCGGCTCGCCCGCTCCCTCACCTGGGGCACGGACGACGACGACGTCCTGACCGCGATGGCCCTTGCCCCGGATGGAAGCATCTACCTCGCCGGCTACCAGATGACGAACGAAGACTGCATCCGGGTCTCGGAGCGAGGTTTTGTCCTCAAGTTTTCAAAAACCGGCCGCCTCCTTTGGAGCTACCGCTTTGGGTTTGAGGCCTCGAGCCGGCCCACCGCGCTCCT
>JAMOVS010000001.1 GCA_027061845.1 Thermaceae bacterium | reverse complement strand
CTAGCAAAGCGGGGCCTGCGTGGTAAACTCGAGGGGTCTTCCGGGCCGAAAATCGCTTGCGCCCCCACCCCAGATGTAGTAGGCTTCAAGCTCAGGGGCACAAAATCTTGTGCTCGCACGCAAAACGAGGGGGCTTGACCATGGGCAAACCGCTATTTGACGAACACGCGATTGCCATTGCCAAACGTCAGTACCTGCAACCGGGCGATGAAGACATCTACGGCATGTTCCGCCGGGTGGCGAACTGGGTCGCGATCCCCGAGCAAGCGCCGGATCGGGAGACCTGGGCCGAGCGTTTCTATCAGCTGATGAGCCAAAAGCGCTTTTGCCCCGGGGGCCGGGTGCTGGCCGGCGCCGCCACCGCCCACGGCAACGTGCTGAACTGTTTCGTCCAGGGGGCCACCGAGAACCCGCCGGAGAGCCTCGAGGGCATCATGGAGGTGGCCAAGAAACTCGCCCTGGTCACCAAGGTGGGCGGCGGCAACGGCGTCAACCTCGACCCCTACCGCTCCGCCCCCAAGGACCAGAAGATGGGGCTGGTCCGGGGCTTCGCCTACATGAGCGCGGAGCACAAGGACGTCGAGGACTTCATCAAGGGGTTGATGCGGCCCTCGGCCAACCCCGACGGCGAGAAGGTGCCCCACGCGGTGCGCAACTGGACCCGGGTGGTCTACGGCTCCCTCTCCCCCGAGCTCGCCGCCCTCGCCCGCGAGCACGGCGTGCTCACCGTGCGCGAGCGCCCCGAAAACGTGATCGAGATCGAGGATGACATGGGCGGCATCATGGACGCCGCCGCCGAGGCTGCCCGGCTCGCCCTTTCCGGGGAAGAACCCCACGTGGACTTCTCCCGGCTCCGGCCCGAGGGGGCGCCGGTGAAGAGCTCGGGCGGCACCGCCAGCGGCCCCACCAGCTACCTGATCGAGATCTACGACAACTTCCTGGAATGGGCCAACCGCGGCGGCCCCGACGCCGGCCCGGTGGCCACCCTCCGCTACGTCTACGCCCCGGTGCTCCGGGTGGTGCGCCAGGGCGGCACCCGCCGCGGCGCCGGCATGGCCACCCTGGACGTCGCCCACCCCGACCTGCTCGACTTCCTCACCGCCAAGGACCTGGACCGCGAGGCCGCCGAAGGCGACATCTCGACCTTCAACATCTCGGTCCTGATCACCAACCGCTTCATCGAGGCGCTGGAGCATGACGCCCTTTGGCCCGTCGAGCCCAAGGAGGTCCCCGGCAAGTACTACCCGGTCTTCCTGGAAGGCGAGTACACCGGCGAGATCCCCGACCTCCCCGAGCGCGAGGACGGCGCCCGGCCGGTCCCGGTTTATAAGGGCGGCGTTCCCGCCAAGTGGATCTGGCACGAGATCGCCTGGCACGCCTGGGCCACCGGCGAACCCGGCCTGATCTTCATCGACCGGGTCAACGAGAAGTCGGCACTCAAGGGCCTGGGCAAGCGCTGGGAGATCCGGGCCACCAACCCCTGCGGCGAGATCCCCCTCACCGTGGGCGAGCCCTGCGACCTGGGGGCGATGAACCTCGCCGCCTACGTCCGGGAGGACAAGACCTTCGACTACGACGCCTTCCGGAAGGACGTCCGCACCGCGGTGCGTTTCCTCGACAACGTCCTCGACGTCAACCACTTCGTGCTCGAGGACAACCGCAAGGCCTCCCAGACCCTCCGCCGGCTGGGGCTCGGGGTGATGGGCCTCGCCGACGCCCTGATCAAGATGGACCTGGCCTACGACTCCGAGGAAGCGCGGAGGGTCGTCGAGCGCATCATGGACGCGATGCGCGAGGAGGCCACCGCCGCCTCCGAGGCGCTCGCCGAGGAGCGGGGCGTCTTCCCGCTTTACGCCGAGCACGAGGAGTACTTCAAGAACCTGGGCGTGCGCCCGCGGCGGAACGTCGCCCTCCTCACCGTCGCCCCCACCGGCACCACCAGCATGCTGATGGGGGTCTCCTCGGGGATCGAGCCGGTCTTCGCCCCCTTCGTCTGGCGGCGGATCGGCGGCGAGTACAAGGCCCTCGTCCACCCGCTCTTTAAGGAGCTCCTCGAGGCCTACCCCCCGCCCCCCGACTACGCCAAGGACGGCGGCTGGGACTGGGACAAGGTCACCGAGAAGATCCAGGAAAACCACGGCTCGGTGCAGGGGCTCGACTTCGTGCCCGAGAAGCTGCAGAGGGTCTTCAAGTGCGCCCACGACGTGAGCCCGCTCGACCACGTGCGCATGCAGGGGGTGGTGCAGCGCGCCTTCGACCGCGAGGGCTACGTGGGCAACTCGCTCTCCAAGACGATCAACCTCCCCAACCACGCCTCGGTCGAGGACGTCGAGGCCGCCTACACCGAGGCCTGGAAGACCGGGTGCAAGGGGATCACCGTCTACCGCGACGGCAGCCGCGAGTTCCAGGTGATCAACACCTCGAAGAAGAAAGAGGAAAAGAAGGGAGAAGAGGCCCAAACCGAAGCGCCCAAGGCGGAAGCGGCCCCGGTGCCCGCCGCCCGGCCCTACGGCGAACCGGTCTTCGAGCGCACCGGGAGGCTTTTTGGCTTCACCGACATGGTGAAGCTCACCGCCTCCGACGGCACCCGCTACTCCTACCTGGTCACCGTCAACATGCAGGGCGAGCACCCGGTCGAGGTCATCCTCACCACCGGCAAGGCCGGCGACGAGCAGAACGCCGACGCCGAGGCGCTGGGGCGGGTGGTCTCGATCGCGCTGCAGTACGGCGTACCCCCCGAGGCGATCACCCACACCCTCCGGGGCATCAACGGCGGGCTCTACGGCAGCTACTTCAAGAAGTTCGTGGCCAGCAAGGGCGACCTGATCGCCCTCGCGCTGGAGCAGGCCCTGAAGCTGGGGAACGGGGAGAAGCACCCCCTGACCGCCTCGGAAAAGCCGGAAACCGCCCCGGCGGAGGTCCCGGCCCCCGAGGTCAAGGTCGAGGTGGCGGCCGGCGGCCCGCCGGTCTCTGAGGGCCCGACCTGCCCCGAGTGCGGCGGCCCGGTCAAGGTGGAGGACGGCTGCCTCACCTGCCAGGTCTGCGGCTGGTCGAAGTGCGGCTAAGCGATGAAGCCCTTCACCCTGCGGCTTTACTTCCCGAGCGGCGACCCCTACGGCCTTAAGGTCGCAAAACTCGGGAACTGGTCCGGGGTGGGGGTGATCTTCCCCCGGGCGCTCCTGGCCGAGGCGCGAAAGCGCCCCGAGCTCGGCCGCCCGGGGGTCTACCTTCTTCTGGGCGAGGACGAAGAGGGCTTTCCCCTGCTCTACGTCGGCGAGGCCGACGACGTGGGCAAGCGCATTGCCCAGCACGACCAGAAAAAGGACTTCTGGACCCACGCGGTCGTCTTCACCGCCAATGCAAACGAGGGGCTCGACAAGGCCCAGACCCGCTACCTGGAAGCAAGGCTCATAGAGCTCGCCAAAAGCCGGGGGCAGGCGCGGCTTTTAAACCAGACCGAAGGAAGCCGGCCGCCCCTATCCGAGATGGACCGGGCCGACGCCGAGCAGTTTTTGGAAAACCTGCTGCTCACGCTGCCGCCGTTGGGCGTCACGTTCTTAGGTCCCGAACCAAAGCAAAGAGCCTCCAAGGCTCCAGTTTTCATCCTTGTGAAAAAGGGGCTGCGAGCCCGCGCCGAACTCCATCCCGAAGGTCTCTTGGTAAAAGCCGGCTCGGAAGCGGCTAAAGACTGCAGCTCCTGGATCTCGCCAGGATACCGGCGTCTTCGAGAGCACTTGATTCAAATCGGCGTTTTAGCTTTGACCGAAAACCAGGACCGCTATCGCTTCACCCGCGACCATGTTTTCCCCTCTCCCTCGGCAGCGGCGGACGTCATTTTGTGCACCTCCGTCCCCGGACCACAGGTTTGGAAAACCGAGGACGGCAAAACGCTCAAAGAGTGGCTCGAGGCCTCCTCAGCCTAGCCGCCGGAACACCTCCCGCATCGCCCCCACCCCAAACCGAAGCGCCTCCACCGGGATGCGCTCATCCGCGGCGTGGATCAGCCGGGTAAAGGCAAAGTCCTCGGGCAGCTTCATCGGGGTGAAGCCGTAGGTCTGGATGCCGAGCCGGGCGAAGTGGCGGCCGTCGGTGACGCCGGAAAGGAGCAGGGGGATTGCCCGGGCGCCGGGGTCGGCGTCCTCGAGCACGCCTTTTAAAAGCGGGAAAAGCTCCCAGTTCACCTCCTTGGGCCCGGGGTCGTGGCGGACGAGCTCGGCCTCGAAGGGTACCGGGATCCGCGCCTTTAGCTCTTCTATCAGGTCTTCCGGAGTAAACCCGGGAAGCAGCCGGCCGTCGAGCTCGAGCTCCACCCGCTCGGGCACCACGTTGATCTTCTCGCCCCCGCGCACGATCGTCGGCGCCGCGGTGTTGGAAAAAAGCGGCAGGAAGGTCCGCCCGGCCTCGCCCAGGGA